>CANIBV010000078.1 GCA_947466005.1 Spartobacteria bacterium
AGCCCGGGCAATGCTTGTCTCCTTCGCCTCCTATGCGCTGAATTTGGACTGGCGGCGCTTCGCTCCGCATCTGGCCCGCACCTTTCTCGACTACGAGCCCGGAATCCACTACAGCCAGCTCCAGATGCAGTCAGGCACTACTTATGGCTCCCCTCCCAGGATCTACAATCCAATCAAGCAGTCTCTGGAGAAGGATCCCGATGGCGAATTTATCCGCCATTGGGTTCCGGAGCTTCGCGACATCTCAAGCAGCGCCATTCATCTTCCCCAAGACATCAACCGACAGGGCTATCCGGCCGCAATCGTCTCACCGGGATCCCTCTGGCGTGTCATGCGATCAAATGGCCCAAAATCATCGGGGGTACGCCTCTCGGGTTCACACCCTGGAGCCGTTGGACAGACTCGCTCCTCTCGGCGGAAAAAGACCAATGAGGATCAGCCGGAGCTGTTCCTTCCCGATTGATGATTCTTGCCGGCGGGATACTCTTTTAGGGAGATGAACACGGCTTCCCACTGGATCAATGCATGGCACGGATCCCTCGCAGCCGATGCCCTGGCCATGCCGGTTCACTGGTACTACGACACAGGGGCCCTTCGACGGGAGTACGGCGTCGTCGACCGCTTCCTCGAGCCAAAAAATCCGCACTCAGGGAGCATCCTCTGGCGTTCGGAATATCAAGCACTCAATGAGAAGGGAGACATCCTGCGCGAGCAGGCACAGTATTGGGGGCAACGTGGGATTCACTACCATCAGTTTCTTAAAGCAGGTGAGAACACGCTGAATTTCCGCCTCTCCCGGGAGCTCTTCGATTTTGTAAAGGAGAGAGGTGGCTATGATCCCGACGCCTGGCTGGAGCGCTACATCGCCCGGATGCTGGAGCCAGGCTGGCATCACGACACCTACGTGGAGGAGTATCACCGGGCGTTCTTCACGCGCTATGCCCAGGGAAAGAAGCCACGGAAGTGCGGCATTAGCGATGAGCATATCGGGGGGCTCGCGACCGTCCCTGCGCTCTGTGCTGCCTTGGAGGGAATGGGTCTGCCTGAGTTGCGATCTGTCGTGAAAGAGCATGTCAGCCTGACTCATGCCCATGCCAATGTCCTTCGAGCCGCAGATACCCTGGTGCGCGTCCTCTGGGGAGTCTCGCTCGGTGAATCCGTGCATGATATCCTCCGCCGCGAGGCTGGGGATTGGATCTCTGGCAAAAAAGCCGACTCATGGCTCCACCAACCTGACGAGCATGTCGTCGGATCCCGCTTCAGTCCGGCCTGCTACATCGCCGACGCGATGCCGGCTTCCCTCTATCTTGTCTGGAAGTATCAGTCCGATTTCACAGCCGGTATTGTCGCCAACGCCATGGTCGGAGGTGATAACTGTCACCGGGGCGCTGTTGTAGGGAGCATCCTCGGTGCGGTTAACGGGGTGCCGGAGAGGTTTCTGACGGTTTCGTAGCCCTGCTGCTCATAGCCGAAACCAAAAGGGCCGAGTCAATGACCCGGCCCTTTCGATAAGGTTCAGCTCTGGAGGGAGCGTGGGGGACTACTTCTTTGCCTCAACATACCGCGCAATGCGGTTGGAAAGGATCAGGAAGGTCGGGGCCCAGAGGCCGACGAAGATCCCGAAGAGTTCGCCATGGGTGCGAACCTCAAAGCTCACATCCTTACCGCCGGCATAATACCAGATGGCGATGGAGGCGAGAACTGAGGCGAGTCCAAGGACAAAACAGAGGTTGCTGAGGGTTTTCATAGGATCTCTGAATGACCCTTTTTCTCTTGAGACACAAGGTGATTCGGATAATCAAAATAACTATTTTATCTCGTGTTCATTCAGGGGCGAATCCACTTGGGCCTCCACCGAATTTGGAGGCGTCATTTCAGCTTTCCAGCTCTCAGCATTTCGCTTTTGATCTCCTTATGACCCTACCGATTGCCCAGCAGATCGCGGCCCGCTCCTTCCCTCCCTTTAGCTTGGAGCGTCTTCTAAAAACGACTTTCGCCCCGAAAGAGGGCCAACGACTCTGCATCCTGATCGATCTGGAGAATCCCGCCGAGATCAAGGATTTTTCCTTCCTGAACAACGCGTCTCTCACCATCCAGAAGCAGGCGGTGGAGTCGTTCCACAAACCGCTCAATGGTGAGATCCTGGCCAAGATGGGACTCAAGGGTGGAGAGATCTTCGCCTACAAGCTGACCGGCGGCAGTAATCTGGATCTACCGGATGAGGCTTTCGCCCCCTCAGGTAAGCAGGTCAGCCTCTCTAGGGATGTCTATCCGAACTACGACATCATCCTCTGCATCTCGACCTTCTCAGCGACCGCCCCGCTCACGGCTTTTGCCAAGCAGTACGGATTCCGTGGGGCGACGCTGCACGGCGTGAACGAAGTCATTCTCTCTTCGGGTCTGGCCGTCGATTACGATGAGGTGAGCATCGAGGCCGAGAAACTTCGTCTCGGGGTGACCAAGGCCGACTGGGTGGAGATCGATTTCGGCTGTGAAGGTAAGGATTACACCCTGCGCCTCATCCTGAATGGCCAGGAAGCTCAGAAGAGCCACGGCCTCTGCCGTGGCGACGAGCCTGATGTCGCCAACCTTCCTGCAGGCGAGGTCTACTTTGTCCCCGAGGGTGCCGAGGGTGAGTTCCCTCACAGGTACGAGGATGGGACGCTCGGTCTCATGACCGTCACCGGAGGCCGCATCGTGAAGGCTGAACTCATCAAGGGAAATGCCGCCATGGTGGCCACCCACAACGCCAAGCTCCTCTCTGATCCCGTCACCGGTGAGCTCGGTGAACTGGGTCTTGGCACGCAGCTTCTCCCTGTCAGCGGTCGTGACATTCAGGATGAGAAGGTCCGGGGCACGGTGCATGTCGCCACCGGCCGCAGTGACCATCTTGGAGGTCACCTGGTCCCCTCGATGTTCGCCGAGAAGAGCCACGCCACCCACGACGACATCCTCTTTGCCCCGCACAAGACGCCCGAGATTATGGTCAAGCAGGTCCGGATGCAGCGCGGCGCCCAGAAAGAGATCCTGATCGAGAACTACGAGCCCTCGGCCTACACAAATAGTTTGGTGGCCTGAGTGTTTTCGGCGTAGCCACCGATGAAGGTGGATAGACTGAAGGCTGGAGGCTTTTAGGGGGCTGAGCTGCGGCTTTCACGCCAAGGACTCGGAGAGCTTTTCGACACCCACTCCTTTCACCCGCAAAGACAGGCCATCACTGCGTCTCCGTGCCTCTGCAGCCTTTGTCCTCAGGCTCTCCCGAGCCGTTCGCCTCTCTCCCGCAATTGAGGGATTGGGCTGCCTCCGGCATGACTATCTCCGCCTCCCGGCAGGAGGTTTCGGGAGAGTTTTCCCTAACTCCTATCTTCTAACTTCCAGCTCCCAGTCACCACTTCATCGCCTTGATGCGGTCCGCAGCCTCGATCGCCTTCTCGCGGCTGTTGAACGCGGAGATGCGGAAGTATCCCTCGCCGGCACGGCCGAAGCCGCTACCAGGTGTGACGACGATATTCGCTTCAGACAGCATCCGGTCGAAGATCTGCCAACTAGTAGCGCCCTCGGGACCCTTTACCCAGATATAGGGGGCATTCACGCCGCCGTGCACCTTCAGGCCGCAGGAGGCCACCGCCTCGCGGAGGATCTTCGCGTTGCCCATGTAGTGCTCGACCAGAGCGGCGACCTCGGCCTTCCCCTTCCCACTGTAGAGGGCGGCGGCACCCCGTTGGGTGACATAGCTGACGCCGTTGAACTTCGTGGTGAAGCGGCGGTGCCAGAGAGGGTGGAGCGGGCGTCGCTCACCACCCTTGCAGAGAGCCGTGAGTTCCTTGGGGACAACGGTGAAGGCGCAGCGTGTGCCGGTGAAACCACCGTTCTTGGAGAAGCTGCGGAACTCGATGGCGCACTCCCTCGCTCCAGGGATCTCATAGATGGAGTGGGGAACGGAGGAGTCGCTGATGTAGGCCTCGTAGGCCGCATCAAAGAGGAGGATGGAGCCGTGCCTTCTGGCGTAGGCGACCCAGGCCTCGAGTTGTGCGCGGCTGGCCACTGCACCTGTGGGATTGTTGGGGAAGCAGAGGTAGATGATGTCGGCCTTTTTCTCAGGAATGGCAGGCACGAAGCCGTTCTCTGCGGTGCACTCAAGGTAGTGGATCCCCTCGTAAGAGCCGTCTTCAGAGGCGTCGCCCGTATGACCTGCCATGACGTTGGTGTCCACGTAGACGGGATAGACCGGATCCATGACGGCGACCCGGTTGTCGGAGCCGAGAATGTCTAGGATGTTGCCGCCGTCGCACTTGGACCCGTCGGAAACGAAGATCTCGTCATCGGCGACCTCCATCCCGCGGTCACGGTAGTCGTTCTGGGCGATCGCCGTACGCAGGAACTCGTAGCCCTGCTCCGGGCCGTAGCCGTGGAATCCCTCGCGGGTCCCCATCTCGTCGATCGCGGCGTGCATCGCCTCGCGGACGGCCAGGGGGAGCGGTTCGGTTACATCGCCGATGCCGCATCGGATCATGTTGGAAGCGGCCTCGGGATTGGCCTCGGTAAAGGCTTTGACGCGCCGTGCGATTTCGGGGAAGAGGTAGCCTGCTTTGAGCTTGAGGTAGTTGGAATTAAGGGTCGCCATAGATGTGAAAGGTGAAGATAGCCCCCCTCGATGGAGGGCTCGGATAGAGTGCACACGTGCCGCGCGAAGGGCAAGCCGAGCAAGTTCCAATTCGAACCCTTTGGGTTCGCAGAATAAAAAACCTACCAAAAAGTATTTCCTCACGGTGAGGTGGGCTGCGGAATCTTTCTGCCGATCGGGTGTTAAGTTAGATGAGGTGGATGAGGAATAAGCGCTTTGACTAGCGGTTGCCGGTTGCCGGGAGGCGCGAGCAGTTCGACCTTCTCAATCAGGAGCTATGGAATAATGAAGCCTTCCGCCACACGCATCCTTGGAATCGGTGGAGGAGTGTATCGGGTCGAGTTCACCAACGTCCCACTTGAAAGACTTGGTGGCCATCGAAGCCGTGGTGGGCTTGGAGGAATTCGAAGCCTGACGATGCTGGGGAGGAGGCACCGATGAGGGTGGCCGTTTTCAGCACGAAGCCGTACGACGTCGAGTTCTTGGAGGAAGCTAACAAGAGGCATTCCCACACCCTTGTTTATTTCGAACCCCATCTCACACCGGAAACATGCAAGCTCGGCTTTGGGTTTGAGGTCGTCTGTGCGTTCGTCAACGATCAACTGAACAGGGCCATCCTAACCTCACTGGCGCAGCACGGGGTCCGTCTCATCGCGCTGAGATGTGCTGGATTCAACAATGTGGATCTTACAGCTGCCGAAGACCTCGGGATCACAGTCACCAGGATTCCGTCGTATTCACCTCACGGGGTGGCCGAGCATGCCGTTGCCCTGATCCTGACGTTGAACAGGAAGATCCATCGGGCCTATAACCGGGTTAGGGATGGAAACTTCTCGCTGAAGGGTCTGATGGGCTTCGAGCTTTACGGGAAAACCGCCGGCATCGTCGGCACAGGAAAAATCGGCATCAACATGGTCGGGATCCTGCGCGGGTTCGGGATGAGCGTATTGGCGTTCGACCCCTGTCCTAATCCCGAGTGCACCTCCCTGGGCGGTCGCTATGTCTCTTTGTCGGAGCTTTGGGCTCTAAGCGATATTATCTCGGTGCATGTGCCTCTGACACCGGAGACCTATCACATGATCAACGAACAGGCGGTTGGGCAGATGAAGAGGGGAGTGATGATCATCAACACAAGCCGTGGAGGCATCATCGACACGGCAGCCGTGATCCGGGGCCTGAAAAGCGGAAGGATCGGTTTCCTGGGGCTGGATGTTTACGAGGAGGAGGGGGATCTCTTCTTTGAGGACCTCTCGGAGCAGATCATTCAGGACGATTTCTTTATGCGGCTTCTCACCTTTCCCAACGTGGTCGTCACAGGGCATCAGGCATTCTTCACAGACAATGCCCTCCGCAATATTGCGGAGACGACGCTACAAAACATCTCGGATTATGAGCGTCATCAACTCCTTCCGGTCAATCGGGTGACGAGGGCCAATGTCCGGAATGAAAAGTGAAGGAAAATCAAGGAGCCAAGCCATGACAAAAACAACTTCCTGGATCCGCTGGTTTTCTGAAACAGACCGGTCGCATGTCTCCATCGTCGGGGGGAAAAACGCCTCGCTGGGAGAGATGATCAGCAAGCTGCGTGTGTCCGGAATCAAGGTGCCGGAAGGTTTTGCAACGACTGCCGCCGCCTACCGGGAGTTTCTCCAGGCCAACGATCTGAACGCTCCCCTTTCCAAGAAACTGGCTGGGCTGAAAAAGGACGGGAGTAATCTGGCCAGCATCGGGAAGGCGGTTCGGGAAATGATTCTCAAGGCAGAGCTTCCCTCGTCCTTGGCCGACTCCGTGACACGAGCCTACCGCGAATTGGAAACACGTTGCGGCAGTAAGGTGGTGAGTCTGGCCGTCCGAAGCAGCGCGACGGCCGAAGATCTCCCAGAAGCGAGTTTTGCTGGCCAGCAGGAAACGTTTTTGAACATCAGGGGGGACAAAGCCCTTTTGGAGTCTTGCCGCAAGTGCTACGCCTCCCTCTTCACCGACAGGGCGATCATCTACCGCAGGAACCACGGTTACGACCAGATGAAGGTGGCTCTTTCCATCGGAGTGCAAAAAATGATCCGTTCCGACAGGGCTGGCTCTGGGGTCATGTTCTCGATTGACACAGAAACGGGCTTTCCTGGTTGTGTACTCATAGATTGCGCCTGGGGACTGGGGGAGACCGTCGTGCAGGGCATGGTTGAGCCGGATGAATACCGGGTCTTCAAGGCCCTGTTGGACAATCCCTTCCTGACGCCGATCATCGAGAAAACGCTTGGCCCCAAGGCAAAGAAAATGATCTATGCGCGGGCGGGCCACACCGCCTCCCGCCTCGTTAACACCACCCCTCGCGAGCGTTCATCCTTTGTCCTTAGCGATGAAGAAGTCCTGCAACTTGCCCGGTGGGCTTGCACCATTGAGAAGCATTACGGCCAGCCGATGGACATGGAATGGGCCAAAGACGGCCCGAATGGTGACCTGTACATCGTGCAGGCGCGTCCTGAAACCGTCCAATCCCGCATGCAGGCCACCGCGCTGAAAACCTATCGCCTGAAAGAGGGGGAAAAGAGAAAAAAACGACGGCTGGTAAGCGGCCTGGCCGTCGGGGATTCGATCGCCACGGGAAAGGTCTGTTGTCTGGAAAGCGCGGCCCAAATCGACCATTTTGTGGAGGGAGCCGTGCTGGTGACCAAAATCACCGACCCCGATTGGGTGCCTGTCATGAAAAAGGCATCCGCCATCGTGACCGACCACGGCGGCCGAACCAGTCATGCGGCGATCATCAGCAGGGAGCTTGGACTCACGGCAATTGTCGGTGCAGTCGGCGCCACCCGTCACCTGAAGAGTGGCACCGAAGTCACCGTCTCCTGCGCCGAGGGAGAGACTGGCTCAGTCTATGAAGGGATCCTTGATTTTGAAGTCAGGGAAATCGACATCAGCAAGATTCCCAAGACCCGCACGCGCCTGATGGTGAATGCGGGAGATCCATCCACCGCATTCCGTTGGTGGCGCCTGCCGAGCGACGGTGTCGGCTTGGCGCGCATGGAGTTCATTATCGGGAACCTGATCAAGATCCATCCCATGGCACTGGTCCGATTCAGGGAACTGAAGGATAAAAATGCCCGCCTGGCGATCGAGGCGTTGACCAAGGGCTACAATGAAAAGAGCCAATACTTCATCGACACGCTTGCCCGCGGCATGGCCCGGATCGCGGCGGCTCACCACCCAAACCCGGTGATCGTTCGGATGAGCGATTTCAAGAC
>CANIBV010000079.1 GCA_947466005.1 Spartobacteria bacterium
AAGTCATGGCAGAGGCCGCCAAGGTTCTCCGTGCCTTGGAGAAGAAATTCGGATTCACGATTCAGGAAACCGCCATGCCTGTGGGAGGCGCAGCGATCGATGCTGCCGGCAAGGCGCTGCCCGCCGAGACACTGAAGGTCTGCGAAGAGAGCGACGCGATCCTCTTCGGTTCCGTTGGCGGGCCGAAGTGGGAAAACCTTCCTCCCAACGAGCAGCCCGAGCGCGCTGCTCTGCTTCCACTGCGCAAGCACTTCGGGCTCTTTGCCAATCTCCGTCCCTGCATCTGTTTGCCTGAGCTGGCCCATGCCTCGCCACTCCGTCCCGAGTCCGTGGCCGGTGGTGTCGATGTCCTCTGCGTGCGTGAACTGACCGGCGGCCTCTACTTCGGCGAGCCCAAGTTTCTCAAAGACACAGGTGAGAACGAGAGTGATCCGATCGCTGTCGATACCATGGTCTACAAGAAAAGCGAGATCGAGAGGATCGCCCGCGTTGCCTTCGAGGCCGCACGCGGACGCGGCAAGAAACTCACCTCCATCGACAAGGCCAATGTCCTCCAGAACGGTGTCCTCTGGCGCCGCACGGTCAATGAAATCGCCAAGGAGTATCCCGACGTCACCCTCTCCCACCTCTACGTCGACAATGCCGCGATGCAACTCATCAAGAACCCCAAGCAGTTCGACGTGGTCCTGGCCGAGAACCTCTTCGGTGACATCCTGAGTGACGAGATGGCTATGATTGCCGGATCTCTCGGCATGCTTCCGAGTGCCAGTCTGGGTGAGTCCAAGGGCGAGTCTCGACGCTTCGGAATGTACGAGCCAAGCGGCGGCACCGCTCCCGATATCGCCGGCAAGGGCATCGCCAATCCGATCGCCCAGATTCTGAGTGTCTCCATGCTGCTCCGCCACTCGCTCAACGAGGTGGTTGCGGCAGATGCGATCGATGCCGCTGTCCGCAACGTCATCGCCTCGGGTCTCCGTACCGGCGACATCTACTCCGAGGGGACGACAAAGGTTGGCACTAGGGAGATGGGTGACGCGATTGCCAAGGCGGTCGCGTAGGGAATGAGCGAGGGGGGGTCGAGCAATCGGGTATACCACTCCCCGCTACTCCTTTTGAAGCGCCCGCTGGAAAGACTGCAGTCGCGGGGTTCCGAAGGGAAATACTCTTGCCAAAGAGTGCTTTCGACGGGCAATTTCCTTCATGGCAGCAGCACTTAACTCCAATCTCGACGGGACTTTCTACAGGGGGGCGGATTCCTTCTTCACGTCTCACTCCGAAACTGGGCTGACCTTCGACGACGTCACGCTGGCAACCCTTTATTCGGACGTCCTTCCCAGCCAGACCAAACTGGATTCACGCCTGGCTGACAGCCTTCAGCTCAACATCCCTGTCGTCTCCGCAGACATGGACACCGTCACGGAATCACGCCTCGCGATCGCCATGGCACTCAACGGTGCCCTCGGCCTCATCCATTACAACATGTCCGAGCGCGAGCAACTCGGGGAGGTCAGCCGCGTAAAATACCACGTTCAGGGCCTAATTCAGGATCCTATCAAGGTTTCTCCCGATCTGTTCATCGGAGACGTCCTAAAGCTGATCGAGGAGAAGAACTTCGGGTTCAGCACGTTCCCAGTCGTGGATGACAAGGGTGCTCTGGTGGGGCTGCTCTCCGGCCACGTGGTCAAGCCACGCTACGCAGCGAAGAAGGTGTCCGAGGCGTTGACGCCACGCAGACAGGTCCACACCATCACCAGAAAGGAACTCGGCAATGATCCAATCGCGATCGCTGACAAATTCTTCACGGAGCATGTGGGCATCCATAAGCTACTCGTGGTGGATGACGAGGATCGCCTGCACGGCCTGATCACCATGAGCGACGTGGAAAAGATCACCCAGGAACGGAAGGCCCAGTTCAAGCCTGCCCGCGATTCACAGTTCCGGCTCATCTGCGGAGCGGCTGTCTCAGCCACACGGGACGCCTTCGGTGAGCTCGATCGCGAACGGGTCCTGAGCCATGTGGGTGCCCTCGTGGACCGTGGTATCGATGTGGTCGCAGTCTCGACCGCGCACGGCCACAGCAAGGGTGTGGGTGACACGGTGAAGGTTCTGCGCGCGGCTTTCCCAGAACTGCCCATCATCGCCGGCAACGTCACCAGCGCCGCCGGCGTGGAGTATCTAGCCGACTGCGGAGCGAACATCATCAAGGTGGGACAGGGCCCCGGGTCGATCTGCACCACCCGCATCGTCGCGGGTGTCGGTATTCCCCAGATGACGGCGCTCTACGTCTGCTCGAAAGCAGCGGCGGAGAAGAAGGTCTCGATCCTGGCTGATGGAGGCATCACGAAGTCGGGCGACATCGTCAAGGCCCTGACGCTCGCGCAGGGAGTGATCTGCGGCGGCATGTTCGCGGGATGCACCGAGTCTCCGGGCGATGTCGTCGAGATCGGAGGGAAACTTTACAAGCAATACCGCGGCATGGGCAGTCTTGCCGCGATGAGTGCGGGTAGTGCCGCCCGTTACGGTCACGACAAGAGGGATACCACGCGCAAGGTGGCGGCGGAAGGAGTCGAGGCGCTCAAGGAAGAGTGCGGCCCCTTGGACCGCGTGCTTGCGAATCTTATCGGAGGTATTCAGAGCGGCATGGGATATCTCGGCGCGGAAAATCTGGAACAACTCCGCGAGAAGGCGCGTTATATCCGGGTGAGTCCGGCTGGCCAGCGTGAGGCCTCACCTCATGACGTGGTTGAAGTGAAGACCAGGAACTAAGTGTTCTTGGTTTAAGTTTTGTTGCTCTAGTACCTCTGCTTTTCAGCCAGCGCTCCCAAAGATGGGCTTTTCACCTAACAAGCAGGTTTCCTTGGTCTGGCTTGCTGCACTAGGGGTCGTCTTCGGGGATATTGGCACGAGCCCCTTATACGCTTACCAGACCGCGGTGAATCTGACAGGGGCTGCCCAAGCTGTTCCCGTTGCCTCACTGATCATCTGGACGGTCATCCTCGTGGTCAGCGTGAAGTATGCCTTCATCCTCATGAGGGAGGACTACAAGGGGCAGGGAGGAGTCTTTGCCCTCTTTGCCCTTCATAAAGCGGCCTGTTCCCCCAGGCCAGTTGGTTTCGGGATCATTGCAGTCGTCGTCTTCGGTGCGGCGCTGCTTTTGGCGGACGGGACCCTGACGCCTGCCATCTCGGTGCTCAGTGCCGTCGAGGGGATCGTGACGATTCATCCCACGTTGATGGCCTACGCTCCCGCAACCGCCGTGGTGATCTTGATCCTGCTCTTTGGAATCCAGCGGTTCGGAACAGGCAGACTCGGTTCGGTCTTCGGACCCGTAATGCTCCTCTGGTTTCTTTGCATCGCCTTGATGGGGGCCGCCCAGATAGCGGTTCATCCTACCGCTCTTCGTGCGCTCGATCCTCTTCTTGGTATGGTGCTGCTAGCTCAATCCGGTTGGCATGGCTTTGCCATCATGGGTGCGGTGGCCCTTGCCGTGACGGGAGCTGAAGCCCTCTATGCGGATCTGGCAAACTTTGGTAAGGCGCCGATTCTCAGGGCCTGGTATGGGATCGCTCTTCCCTCACTATTGCTCAACTACTTGGGGCAGGCGGCATATCTTGAGATGAACTCCTCGGCATCATCGAACAGCGCCTTGTTTTTCTTACTCTGCCCGACGGCGATAAGGGTGCCGCTTGTGGTTCTGGCCACCTTGGCCACGGTCATCGCCTCTCAGGCCCTCATTAGTGCGGTATTCACACTGGTCCGACAGGCTAAGTCACTGGACATCCTTCCACCCTTTTCCAGTAGGCACACCAATTCCAAGGTCAGGGAACAGATCTTTATCCCGGCAATCAATTTGATGCTGGGACTGACCTGTGTCCTGCTGATCGTTATCTTTCGCACGGGATCATCGCTTGCGAGTGCCTATGGGGTCGCTGTGACCGGAGCCATGGCAGTCACCTCCATTCTCTGGGGCATCGTCATGTTTTCCCGCCCGCAGTCACCTCATTGGAAGACGTTCCTGATTTTGGGTGCCATGCTCACCCTGGATCTTGGACTGTTTACATCCTGCATGACCAAATTCCTATCTGGAGGATTCATCCCCTTCTTTTTTGCCTTTGGAATCGTTTCCTTGATGATCTCTTGGTATCGGGGAAGAAAAGTGATCAATGAGGTCTTAAAAAAAGAATTTATCTCTCCTGAAGAACTCGGACGACACTTGCAGGCGGGGAACTTACCCCAGGTCCCCGGTACCCGGGTCTACATCACGAGGGAGAAAACCCCCGAACATTCGGTAGCTTCGATCCTCGAATTCCAGCGCAGAACCAAGTCCGTTGCGGAAAACATCGTGATCCTGATGCTTCCCTCCAACTGGTCAAATCCCTACGAAGTGATCGGAGACCCCTCGATCAAACGACATGAAGGGGGGATCTGGGAGGTTACGGTTCCCCACGGATACATGGTCGAGGCTGATGCCGTTGGTAGCCTAAGAGCGGCTGCTGAGGCAAGTGGGGGTGCCTTTAATTTCGATCCTGAGGACACTTTCTACATCTTTCCGAAAGAGTTTCTCGCATCGGATGGCGGGCTGCTTCAGTGGCAGAGAAAAATCTTCGCATTTCTTGTCAGGAATGTCGGCTTCACAGTCAACTTTCTTGGCATCCCTCCGGAGAGACTCATTGTCTACCTCTTGTTCGTTCAGGCCAAGCAACTCCCGCCATCACCTCGTCATCAGATCGCCTGAGTGTTGTGCGATTCTCTGATGTCTCTCCCAGAAGGGTTACCAACCGAGGATCATGGCAAAGACGAGTGGTGCGACGATGGAGGCATCGGACTCGATGATGTGCTTCGGTGTGTTAATGCCGAGCTTGCCCCAGGTGATCTTTTCATTGGGAACCGCGCCGGAGTAGCTTCCGTAACTCGTGGTCGAATCGCTGATCTGGCAGAAGTAGCCCCAGAGAGGAATCTCCGGACGCTGAAGATCTTGGTGGAGCATCGGCACCACGCAGATGGGGAAGTCGCCTGCGATGCCGCCGCCGATCTGGAAGAAGCCGATCGAGCCGTCAGGGGAATCGGCATGCCGGCCTGATCCCGCGCTGGAAGTCAGCGGTTTGGAGTTCTTCGTGTACCAGTCGGCGAGTTCGATCATGTACTCGATGCCGGTGCGGACGGTGTGGACGTTCTTCACGTCACCGCTGATGACGTGACCGGTGAACATGTTGCCGAGCGTCGAGTCTTCCCATCCAGGGACGAACATGGGGAGGTTTTTCTTGGCCGCCTCCATGAGCCAGCTGTTCTTCGGGTCGATCTGATGCTCCAGCTTTCCGCTGAGCAGGATCCTGTACATGAATTCATGCGGGAAGAGGCGCTCCCCCTTTTTGTCAGCTGCTTCCCACTCCTCAAGAACGGCTGTCTCGATCCTGCGCATCGCTTCCATTTCGGGAATGCAGGTGTCGGTGACGCGGTTCATGTGGCGTTCCAGAAGGGCAACCTCTTCGGCGGGGGTCAGGTCGCGGTAGTTGGGAACCCGCTCGTAGAAATCATGGGCCACGAGGTTGAAGACATCCTCCTCAAGGTTGGCGCCGGTGCAGCAGATGGCGTGCACCTTGTCCTGGCGGATCATCTCAGCCAGGGAGAGACCCAGTTCGGCCGTGCTCATGGCTCCGGCGATCGTCATGAACATGCAACCGCCTTTCTCAAGGTGGGCAGTGTAGGAGTGGGCGGCATCCTTCAGTGCAGCTGCGTTGAAGTGGCGGTAGTGATGCTCGATGAAGTTGGAGACGGGGCCGGGTGTGAACATAAGGAAAATAGTGGTGAGGAAATATGAAACCTGAAACCTGAAGAAGCCAGAAGCGCAAATAATGGGCCCCTGGAAACCAACGTTTAAATACAAAGGCCGCACCGGTTGCCCGATGCGGCCTCTCAGCAAGTTAAAGGGAACGGATTAGTTCTGGATCTTGCGCTCGACGGTATTAGCTCCCTTGGTGACTTCACGGCCGGCTGCGCTGACGTCACGGCCTGCGCCGCTGATGGTGTTGCAGGCAGATAGGGTGGTGGCAACGATTGCAATGCTGAGGAGAGTGAGGAGGTGTTTCATAGGGCTTCACATTTGACAAAAACTCCTACCCTTGTCGATGCGAGATTGCGATCCTGTCCGGCCATTTGATTAGAGCTTGAGCGAGGGAGGAGCATCGTTCGTCACACCCGAGGGGTGGATTCCCTTGGGGGAGCTTTCGGCTGCTTTCCTCGCTGCCCTAATCTCCTCTCGGACGGAGGGCCACTGTTTTTGGAACTCGGGGCTCTTCAGGAACTCCTTGGCCAGGAACTGACCATAGAGCTTTCCGGCGCGGACATCGGCCGGGAAATGCCTGCCCAGGATCACCCGATACCAGGCCTTCTGGCGTCCCTGCTTGTGGAGGGCCTTCTGTTCTTTTGGGAGGGCGTTGGCCAGGAGGTTGGCCCAGACAAAAGCCCGTGTTGTGTGACCGCTCGGGTAGGCGTAGCCGTTACTCTTTTCGATGTCGCCCGTTTCTATCCAGGTCTCGGGCCGCGTCCTTGTGAAGTAATGTTTGGCCAGTTCGATAGCCTTCTTGGTCTCCTTGTTGACCTTATCAAAGAGAGCTGCCGTCTTGGGAAGATCTTGGGGATTAAACCAGTCGCCGAGCGTCTCTGAGTAGTCAAAGACGCTGTCGTGGGAGGCCTTGTTGCCCCGCTCGATCTGCCCCTTGGTGCCGGTGGCGCGTACATTCTTCAGGAAGCCGGTGTCGATCCTGTACTCCTCTGATCCCGGTTGGGGTGGGGGTGGGATGATCTTGGTGATGTCGTAGTTTTTTGGGTCGATGAAAGGAGTTGCCTGAGCAATCGAAGCGACGGATACGGAAAGCAAAATCGCCAGGGTGGCCGTGACCAAACCTTGAGATAGGGAGCGCAGGAAATGCATCCCATGAAGCTACGAACCGCCGGACCTGATGCAAAAGAAAAACATCGCTCCCTTTGCGTGGTGAAGTGAGATCCCGAAGGCGCGTATCGGGAATGGAGGCGCGGGACGGAATCGGGCTGCGTCTATCGCGTCTGCAGGGTCAAAATACCACCTTCTACAGAGTAATCAAGACTACTCGGTGCCTATCAAAAACTACCCCAAAACCACAAGCTGGTGTCCGTTTTGGTGTCCGTTGACCATTCGATTTTCAAGGAGGCAGTGAAATCCAATCCACGTCATAGAGTGGGGTTAAACGCCTTGAACAGGTTCGAACCCTGTATCGCGCACCACTTCAAAATCAGCCACAAATACTCTTTCAGGCTTATAAATAAAGGCTCTACGGGCTATTGGCTCGTTTGCCTCATCAGCGCAAGGAAGCGCCTCGTTGGCCAAAACTTTGTTACCTTTTGTTACCGTTGTCCGGCCAGTGACGCCAAGTGGCGCTTGTTGTCGTGGCTGGAAGGAATCAGGGACATCACCATTGGATGGGTTTTAGAAGGCATACGGCCCCCTATGGAGTGGTTTTTTGAGGGCCTGATTTGGGGGGCAAACACCGTCTTGACGTGTGACGAGTGATTGTATCTGTTGTCCATCATATGATCTCCGAAGTATCAATCGTACTGGACGAGGACAATCTTGCCCTTCTCGGAAGCGATGATGAGTCAGCCAAAAGCAAATTGATACAAAGCTTTTTCATGGGCTTGGAAGACGAGGAGAAGGGAAGTCTCTTGGCTGATTTCTGTACCAATGAGTCCAGGGAAACTTTTCTCACGCTGGATTCAATCGATGAGGTGTCGTGGGATTCGCCTGCCGAC
>CANIBV010000080.1 GCA_947466005.1 Spartobacteria bacterium
GGGAAGGCAATCCAAGAACATGGGGCACCTGCCTATCTGCGAAGCGACAACGGGAGCGAGTTCATCGCCAAGGCAGTCCAAGCATGGCTTTCGGAGAATGCGATCAAGACGATCTATATCGATCCTAGCAGCCCATGGCAGAACGGCTACGTGGAGAGCTTCCATGGACGCCTCCGTGATGAATGTCTCAATAGGGAGCAGTTCTGGACCCTCACCGAGGCTCGCGTGGTGATCGAGGATTACCGCACTGAATACAATACCTTCAGGCCGCACAGCAAACTGGGCTATCTAAGCCCAGAACGCTTTGCGGCAAGGAAGAGAGCACCATCTCCGTCTCCGGTCGGCCTACGGCCACCCTACGCCGGAGATGGACAACCCAACAACAACCCACTAGAAACCAAAACACCCCTCAAAGACTAACTCTCAGGTGGTCCAACTTCCCGAGTCCCGTCAAAATCATTGTCTGCGGTCATTATGGATGTGGTGGCGTGCTTGCCACACTTCGGGGCGAGCGTGTCGGACTGGCGGATAACTGGCTGCGCCATGTGGATGACGTGCGGCAGAAGCACGATGCGCTTCTATCCCGTTGGGAAAACGAGACGGATAAGCTCAATCATCTCTGCGAACTCAACGTCATTGAGCAGGTGGCCAACGTCTGCAAGACAACGGTCGTGCGCGATGCCTGGGAGAGGGGGCAGGAACTCACCGTCCATGGTTGGATCTACGGAATGCGTGATGGACTGCTCCGTGATCTCCACGCCAGTGCCACCTCCATCACCGAGGCCTGCAGCTCCTACCAGCAGGCCATTGCGACGCTTCCTGAATAAAAAATAAGTCGAGAGACGACTGTCGAGGGCTCTACTATTTCTCAGTTGCTTCCCCGGCCGCTTTCCAGCCAGAGATTCCTGGTTTGAAATGCTGCACATTCGTGTAGCCGAGCTTTTGGGCAGCCTCAGCGGCACGTGCGTAAGCTCCACAGTGTGCGCTGCCGCAGTAGGCGACAATCAGTGAGCCCTTATCAGTTGGGAGAAGCGTGGCAAGATCCGCCGTGTGAGCCGTGTAGTCGATGGCTCCGGGAATGTGGCCGTTGGCATAGGTCACGGGACCATTCACATCAAGGAGTGTCACCTTTTTCGATGCGATCGCTGATTTCAGGTCAGCAAGGCTGATTTCTGAGAATGAGCCGGCAAAGGCATTGAGTGAGAGGAGTGCTGTGACGAGGAGGGGAAGAAACTTCTTCATCGGCAAAAAATAACGGAAAATTCAGATGCTGCAACTGATAAGTGATTTTGCAATTCTTCAAGCGGGTTCTATCTCGACCACTCTGATTGCCTTAATGATTCCAGATCCGCTTTGAAATAAGGATCCTTCATCAGCTCACGGTAGAGACTCTCGGCCAGGACACGGGATGCCATCATGTCGCTGGGGTAGTGCATGCCACCTAGGACGCGATCATCGCAGACCTGCATGGCCGAGGAGAGGAAGGCGTTACGATGTGAAGGATCGAGTGTTCCCAGAACAAGGGCGAAGAGCCACGCCCTAGTGGAGTGGCCGCTGGGATAGGACCATCCATGTTCCTCGGTGACGAACTCCTTCACGAGACCCGGGTAGGCCTTGTAGGGGCGCTCACGCTTGTAGCGATCCTTCAGGTAGTTCTTTCTGGCGTTGGCCTCTT
Organism: Spartobacteria bacterium; assembly: GCA_947466005.1. Classification (GTDB taxonomy): domain Bacteria; phylum Verrucomicrobiota; class Verrucomicrobiia; order Chthoniobacterales; family UBA6821; genus UBA6821. Next base: position 1,676 of record CANIBV010000080.1, read on the forward strand.
CCCCGAGGTGCCGGAAGAATTTATCCGTCTTGGGAAACGCTGCGACGGAGAATCTCTCACCAAGTGACTCCCGGTAGGTGAAGACAGTGAAGCCGACAGTTTTCTCCGCGTGATCCAGTACTGCCTGAGTAGGGTGATCCTGGAGTGCAAGCACCGCATCAAGATCCGCCTGGGCGGAGGGAGATCCCGGGGAGGGCGGAGGGGAAATCAGTTCAAGAAAGGATTCATTGGGAGGGAGAATCCATGCCGGACTGCTCTCCTTGGCCTGTGCCTGAACGCACAGGAGCAGGATGGCGATGAAGCAGAACCGCAGTGCGGCAGGGTATCGGCGATAATTCTTCATTTCTCTCATAGACAGAGGGGAGCATTTGGCGTCATTGCCGGGGAGTCAAGAAGGGGGCATCTGTCATTGAGTTAAATGGAGAGAAGTCATTTTCCTGCGTAACAGGTCAGTCCATCCCGTGCGATTCAAGAACCGCTTGGCATCATCCCCCTTGTGATGCATAGTTCTGAACCCGTGCCGGCGTGGCGGAATTGGCAGACGCGCCGGACTCAAAATCCGGTATCGCAAGATGTGTCGGTTCGAACCCGACCGCCGGTACCATTTACCCCTAGAAGCCCATTAAAAGGCTCTTCTAGGGGTTTTTCTTTGTGTAAGGCGGGAAATCAACCTAATGGGCCTTATGAAGGCTCAATGATGAAAAACGGCATTCGCCTCTAAATCGTGACAACGATTTGGTGACATTGATCGGGTGCGTGGCGGGGGTAGCAGATGGGAATGGCTTCATGGAAGAAAGCACAGGTTTCCAATGTCTTGAACCTGTACCGAATGCAGGTTTGAGCTGAAGGCAGATTTGTCTTCCCCGGGATTCACGGCTACTTGGTTCACTTTGTAACCTTCTAACCTTCCAGCGTCTCATTCCCCGTCACTGATTGCCCACCTCCGATTGCCTATTGCCCCCCTCGGGAGCAAGGGCTCATGCATTCGACTAAATTCTGAATCTTGACCCCGAAATTCTTTTCCCTTCGGATGTTTTCGCTTTTCGCCGTTCGCCTTTCGCCTTTCACTTTCCCCATGCGTATCCTCATCACCGGCGGAGCCGGATTCCTTGGTTCCCACCTCAGTGACCGCCTGATCGAACAGGGGAACGAAGTCATCTGCCTCGACAACTTCTTCACCGGACGCAAGGCCAACATTCAGCACCTTCTGGGTAACCCCCGCTTCGAGCTCGTCCGCCACGACGTCATCGATCCCTTCAAGTTCGAGGTCGACCGAATCTACAACCTTGCCTGCCCTGCTTCGCCGCCGCACTACCAGTACAACCCCATCAAGACCATGAAGACCTCCGTGGTCGGGGCCATCAACTGCCTCGGCCTCGCCAAGCGGGTAAAGGCACGCGTCTTCCAGGCCTCCACCTCCGAGGTCTACGGGGATCCCACCGTTCACCCCCAGCAGGAAGCCTACTGGGGCAACGTCAACCCAATCGGCCTCCGCTCCTGCTACGACGAGGGGAAGCGCGCTGCGGAGACACTCTTCTTCGACTACCACCGCGAGAACGGCGTCGACATCCGCGTCATCCGCATCTTCAACACCTACGGACCGCGCATGCTTGCCGACGACGGCCGTGTCGTCTCCAACTTCATCGTCCAGGCGCTCCAGGGCAAGGACCTCACTGTCTACGGCGAGGGATCCCAGACCCGCTCCTTCTGCTACGTCGACGACCTTGTTGACGGCTTCATGCGCTTCATGGAGCAGGAAAAGATCGTCGGCCCCATGAACCTCGGCAACCCTGGTGAGTTCACCATGCTCCAGTTGGCTGAGCTCGTGATTAAGAAAGTCGCTGGCAAGAGCAAGATCACCCACCTCCCTCTTCCCGCCGACGATCCCAAGCAGCGCCAACCCGACATCACCCTCGCCAAGTCAACCCTCGGATGGGAACCCAAAGTCCAGCTCGAGCAGGGCATCGAAAAGACCATCGCGTATTTCAAATCCGCCCTCGCCAAGTAAGCCTGGCTCTTCGATTTAGTAAATTTCAGCTTTCAGGTCTCAAGTTTCTTCCTTCCTTTTATGCCGACTCCCTCCCACTCCCTCTCCATCTGCTGTCTCGGTGCCGGTTATGTCGGCGGTCCCACCATGGCCATGATTGCCGCCAAGTGCCCCGACATCCGTGTCACCGTCTGTGATCCCAACGAGCAGCGCATCGCCGCATGGAACAGCGACACCCTTCCCATTTATGAGCCCGGCCTCCAAGAGGTTGTCGAGTCGGCCCGCGGAAAGAACCTCTTCTTCTCAACCGACGTCAAGGGAGCCATCAAGGAAGCCTCCATCATCTTCGTCAGTGTCGGCACCCCGACCAAGACCTACGGCGTCGGAGCAGGCCGTGCCGCTGATCTCAAGTACATCGAGGCTGCCGCACGCATGATCGCCGAGGTCGCCGAGGGCCCCAAGATCATCGTCGAAAAGAGCACCATTCCTGTGAAGACCGCCGAGGCCATGCTCACCATTCTCCGGTCTAACTCAAAGAACGGCACCTTCCAAGTCCTCTCCAATCCCGAGTTCCTCGCAGAGGGGACTGCCATTGAGGACCTGAATAATCCTGACCGCGTCTTGATCGGCGGCGAGCAGACCCCCGAGGGCCTTGCAGCCATCGAGAAAATCGTCGCCATCTACGCCCGCTGGATCCCGCGCGACCGGATCCTAACCACCAACCTATGGTCCTCCGAGCTCTCCAAGCTCGTAGCCAACGCCTTCCTCGCCCAGCGCATCTCCTCCATCAACTCCATCTCCGCCCTCTGCGAGGCTACTGGGGCCGATGTAGATGAGGTTGGCCGCGCCATTGGCAAAGACTCCCGCATCGGTCCCAAGTTTCTGAAGGCCTCCGTTGGCTACGGCGGATCCTGCTTCCAGAAAGACATTCTCAACCTCACCTACCTCTGCCAGCACTTCGGACTCCCCGAGGTTGCCGCCTATTGGGAGAGTGTCGTCAAGATCAACGACTGGCAGAAGTCCCGCTTCAGCGGCCGCATCGTCCGCGACCTTTTCAATACTGTCAGCGGCAAGCACATCGGCATCCTAGGTTTCGCCTTCAAGAAGGACACCAACGACACCCGCGAGACTGCAGCCATCGCCGTCTGCCGCGACCTCCTTGCCGAGGGAGCCAAGGTTTACGTCTACGACCCGCAGGTCGGTGAAGAGCAGATCCGTGCCGATGTTCTTGGCACGGGAACCAATCCCAACCTCATTGTGGTCAAGACCGCCCTGGAGGCCTGCGATAGTGCTCACGCTGTGGCCATCCTCACCGAGTGGGACGAGTTCAAAGATCTTGATTTCAAGAAAATCTACGACGGCATGCTCAAGCCGGCCTTCATCTTTGACGGCCGAAATATCTTGCCTCACGCCAAGCTCAAGGAAATCGGCTTCCGCGTTTTTGCGATCGGGAAGACGGTGTAGCCGAGTCGAGGGATGAGGGCTTTATATGAAAAGGCAAAAGGCGCATGGAATCGGGTGCCCGGTGATACAAGATAGACAACTTTCGGTGGCCTGAAAGGTGAATGCAGCCTTTTCGATGCATGAAGCATTGATTGAGATTGAGACTGGAAATTTGAATGTGGGGTGCCTTCCAAAGAATTGATCTTTGGGTGTTTTTTCCGTTGAAATACGACTTTATCCCATCCCCCTATGACCAAATTTCTTAACATGTTCCGTTCCCCCGAGGGAAAAAGCTACGGTGTCACCTTCGCTCTCGTTTCCACGCTCTTTTTTCTCTGGGCGTTTTGCAACGGGATGATCGATGTGATGGATAAGCACTTCCAAGACCTGCTCCATCTCTCCCGTTCGCAGTCTGCCTGGGTTCAGTTTGCTCATTATCTGGGCTATTTCCTGATCGCCCTTCCCGCGGGGTGGCTGACGGAGAAGTTTGGCTATCGCAGGGGAATCATCACTGGACTCCTGCTTGTCTCGCTTGGCGGATTCTGGTTCATCCCGGCAACGCATATTGCTCAATTCTGGGCATTCCTAGTTGGCGTCTGCCTTATCGCCATGGGGCTTACTTTCCTTGAGACCATCGCTAATCCCTACACGACGGTCCTGGGTGCCAAGCAATTTTCCGCAACCCGCATCAACCTCGCACAGTCCTGCAACGGCGTCGGCTGGATCTTCGGCCCGATCGTCGGAGGGATGTTCTTTTATTCCAATGACGGCGCGGAGGCTGCAAGTCAGACGCTCTACATCCCTTATGTGGTTGTCGCTGTGATCGTGCTGGTCATCGCCGCAGTCTTCATGGTCGCCCCACTCCCCGAACTCAACACCGAGGATGCCTATGCCAAGGAAGATGCCTCTACCCGTCACCACCGCTCGATCTGGACCCGCCTCCACTTCCCCGGCGCCGTTCTTGCCCAGTTTGTTTATGTTGCCGCTCAGGCTGGCATTTTCAGCTTCTTCATCAACTACATCGTCTCCGACACACCTTCGCTTCCTAGCTTTCTCAAGGGTTCCTGGATCATCGGGGGTGATAATGGATCAGTTCAGCAGGCCTCGGGTCTCTCCTTCTTCACCGAGAAGGGTGCAACCAAGCTGCTCAGCATAGCCTTCATTCTCTTCCTCACTGGCCGACTTGTTGGGGCGTTTCTGATGCGCACACTGAAGGCGCACATCCTGCTCGGCATCTTTGCCCTGGCGAACATCGCCATGATGGGCCTGGTTTACCTACAGCTAGGCTGGATCTCCTTCAGTGCGCTCTTCTTAAGCTTTTTCTTCATGTCGATTATGTTTCCGACGATCTTTGCCCTCGGCATTTGGGGTCTCGGCAGGCAAGCCAAGATTGCCTCTTCCTTCATTGTCATGGCGATCATGGGTGGGGCGATCATGCCGAAGCTCATGGGCTGGTTCAGTGATGAATACGGCAAGGTGAGCGGTTGGTGTGGGCGCGTGATGCCGGATGGTGGCTCCGACAAGCTCATGTCACCGGGCTTTATCGTTCCGCTTTTCTGCTTCGTCGTGATTGCCATCTATGGCTTCAACTGGACGCGACTGAGCGGCGATACTGGCGATGGCGGCGAGGGTGTCAAGGTCGGCAGCGGCGGGCACTAAGAGGTTGTTCATGGGGATGACCTGACCCCCATAAACGGGACAGTTGAAAAATGAAGTATTGCTGGTCAATAAGGAGAGCAGAACAACATGAAAAAAGCAGATGTAGCGAAGTGCAGGTGATAGGGATCTGCGCTCAGGAACTCGGCGGCACGCATTCGCATGCTGACTTCGGCTACTTTGAACTATGGAATGACGGTCCGCTGATTCCCCGAGTCCCTCCTCATTTCTTTCCACTGGGGTCCATACCTACATATAAAAAGCACAGATTCTTTTATGACAACAATCCAACAGCAGACACTTTGGGGCATTGATCTCGGTGGAACCAAGATTGAGGGTGCCATTTTAGATCCTGCCGAAGTTACCCATGCCATTTACCGACTCAGGGTTCCCACCGAATCGCCGAAAGGATACCAGCATATTCTCGAGCAATTCTCACGACTGGTCGATGAGCTTGAGCAGAAATCAGGGATGAAGCGCCCCGAACGAATCGGTGTTGGGACCCCCGGCACGATGAATCCAAAAACGGGTCAGCTCAAAAACTCCAACACCCTCTGCCTCAATGGCAAACCCCTAGCCCAGGATCTCTCCAGGATCCTCGGGGTCGAGGCGGTACTGGCCAATGATGCAAATTGCTGTGCCTTGGCAGAGGCGACACTGGGCGCGGCCAAGGGGATGAAAACCGTTTTCGGGATCATCCTTGGCACGGGGGTGGGTGGAGGAATCGTGGTCGACGGGCATGTGCTCAACGGGGCACACGGAATATGCGGTGAGTGGGGGCACAATCCACTTCGGGGGGAGGATGCTCCATGTTACTGCGGTCGGATCGGATGCGTCGAAATGGTCTGCTCCGGCCCCGCGCTCGAACGTTTCCACGCTGCGATATCAGGGAATGCCATTTCGTTGCCCGAGATTGTTTCCCGTGCTGCTTCAGGTGA
>CANIBV010000081.1 GCA_947466005.1 Spartobacteria bacterium
AGGAGTGAGGCATTTTCGGGACTCCTCAAACTCAGCCACCTCGGAGTCAGGACGGATGCGGAAGATGACCTTCAGGAGGACGAGAGCAAGGATGATGCCCATCACACCTCCGGGATAGGCCACCGCATAGGCCAAGGCAGGGAGGGCCTTGTTGGATGGATCGATGAGGGGAAGAATCGTGATGGCCTGCTGAGCGGCACCGAGTGACGGGGTGTTGGTGGTCGCTCCAGAGAAAAGTCCCGCTGCGGCAAAGGGATTAATATGGAGCATCCAACCCAAGAGCACCGTGAGGGCCGCCCCTCCCAAGACAATCACCGAAGCGCAGAGATTTGTGGGCAGCCCCTGCTCCTTGAGGGAGGCAAAGAAGCCCGGGCCGATCTGTAGTCCGATGGTGAAGACGAAAAGTATCAGACCGGATTCCTTAACAAACTGTAGCACCTCGTCGTTGATATGCCATCCGAGATGACCGAAGAAGAGTCCGGAAAATAGAACTCCGGTGATGCCGAGGCCAACGCCCCTCATCTTGAGTGTCGAGAGGAGGAGACCCGTGACGGCAATGATCGAGAGAACAAGGACGGCGAGAGCCACCTCATTCGTCCCGGTTAACTGTTTAAGGAATTCCATGAAAGTGGGCTGATTGAGTTGAAGGAACCATCATGTGGAATGCATTTCTTACTTAATCTTGTATCTTGTTGTGAGTCTTTTTTTTGGTGCCATGCAATCGGCATCTGGAGGAGATCTTTAAAAAGGAGTGCGGGGTCACCCCGTGCGCTATCTAAAACACCACCGCTACCAGCAGGCACGCGATCTTATGCGCAATGGATCTCACTCGGTGAAGTCGGCGGCCCTGCTGACGCTTGCAGGGAAACTCGGCTTAGGTCCAGAGGGCGTCAGGGAACTCTGGCAGCGCGTTTCCGAGATGCCGTTTCACCTCTTCTCTACAATCATGACGACCTTGGATCGCGACGGTGACTGCCTCTTCAGGATTTCGCTCAAGGGAGGTCCAGAAGGATCTCCTCTCTGAGCACACGCACGGTCGGGAGGGTATCTAAGACCGTTGGATCGGACCCTCCGGGGGGGGGGCTTGGAATCGCGGGGGAACTGTCACGGGAGGCACTTAGGTGCCTTGCGGTGCCCGAGTGGGATCACCCCGTCATTCATGGACAACCGGGAGTAAAGCAGTTTACCGGGAAGCTCACCTCCTCCGTGCTGGTGGTGTTCGGATTCTACCTGTGGCGTCTTTCCACGGGGGTACCCTGTGCTGGTGCAGAGCGAGACTTTCACGCTGATGGCCGTGTCGCAGTGGTTTAACATGATCAACTGCAGGAACCCAATCCGATCGGGACTGGACCCCCGGATGTTCCGCAACTCCTGGCTCTTAGGGGGACTCCTCTGCGGCATCCTCCTCCAGTTTCTCGTCATCTATATTGAACCTCTGAACCTTTACTTCCACACCACGCCGATCCCCTTGCAGGATCTCGTGTTGATCATAGGGCTTGGCAGTCTGGTTCTCGCAGCTGAGGAGATCCGCAAGCTCCTAAGCCGGTACAAACTCCGCAAGGAAAGCGGCAGGGATGACACTTAAAAAGACTGAGCGAAGCCCGGGGCTCTATAACCCTGATCCGGCGGTGGTGTCCGTGAGTAGAAGTGCGTTTTCCTGAGCGATGCGTCCTCCGGGGATCGTGGGGTCGGCGGCCTTGAGCTTCACAATCATAGGGATCTTCGCCGCCCCGGTGGCGAGCCACATGATCTGGCGAGAGCGGTTGATCATCGGGTAGGTGAGGGTCATGCGCCGCCGATTCTGATAGAGATTCACCGGGTCGGTCAGCGCGACATCGCGGTCGTTGACCTCCAAGACAGGGTCCCCAGGAATAAGCGAGGCGGTGTGGCCGTCGGGACCGAGGCCGAGGTGGGCCATGTCGAGCACGGGGGGATTTCCGCAGAACTCCCGAAGCGTCTGCTCGTATTCCTTGGCCCCCTCGACGGGATCTGCCGCATTAACAGGCATGGCGTGGATGTTCTCCTTAGGGATCGGGGCATTGCCTCCTCTTGTTATGAGGCTCTCGTGGAGATGGGTCAGGTTCCTGTCGGGATCCCCATCGGGAGCAATGCGCTCGTCGATCTGGAAGACATGGACCTGAGACCAGGGAACTTCCTCGGAAGCGAGGTCCTTCAGCATGGCCCAGGGAGTCTTTCCACCGCTCACGGCGAGGGTGAAGACGCCGCGTGCAGCGACGGCGGCACGGGCCTGGGAGGCGATCACTCCGGCAGCCGCCTTGGCGACCGCATCATCATTGGCAAGAACTTCGATCTTCATTCGGATAATCCTGTGTGGATCGGCCTACTTCTTCGCCCTGTAGCGGCGGATGAGTGCGTTGGTCGAGCTGTCGTGCTTGAGCTCGGGCTCCACGGCTGACTCGAGCTCGGGGATGATGTGCTGGGCCAACTGCTTGCCGAGTTCAACACCCCACTGGTCGAAGGAGTTGATCCCCCAGATGGCGCCTTGAGTGAAGACGGAGTGCTCGTAGAGCGCGACCAGCGTACCCAGAGTCCGGGGATCCAGCTTGTCCGCCATGATGACGTTTGACGGGCGGTTCCCCTTGAAGACGCGGTGTGGATTGAGCCAATCGGGAGTCCCCTCGGCCTTGACCTGCTCGGGTGTCTTGCCAAAGGCAAGCGCCTCGGCTTGGGCGAAGATATTCGAGATGAGGTAGTTGTGATGGTGCCCGAGGGAATTCAGAGCCTTGTAGAAGCCGATGAAGTCGCAAGGGATGAGGCGCGAGCCCTGGTGGATGAGCTGGTAGAAAGAGTGCTGTCCGTTGGTGCCCGGCTCGCCCCAGTAGATCGGGCCTGTGTCGGCGGTGACATGCTCCCCGTCGAGGCGAATCGACTTGCCGTTGCTCTCCATGGTGAGCTGCTGGAGGTAGGCGGGAAAGCGCTTGAGGTACTGCTCGTAGGGGAGCACGGCGATGCTCTGGGCGCCGAAGAAGTCGTTGTACCAGACGGCGAGGAGTCCGAGGAGAACGGGCAGGTTCTTCTCGAGAGGCGCCGTGCGAAAATGCTCGTCCATGGAGTGAAAGCCGGCAAGCAGGTCGCCGAAGTTCTTGGGTCCGATGGCGATCATGGTCGATAGACCGATGGCGGAATCCATCGAGTAGCGTCCACCGACCCAGTCCCAGAATCCGAACATGTTGGCGGTGTCGATGCCGAAGGTGGAGACCTTGTCGGCGTTGGTGGAGACGGCAACGAAGTGGCTTGCAACCGCCTTGAGGTCCCCGCCGAGGCCGGAAAGGATCCACTCGCGGGCGCTGCCTGCGTTGGTCATCGTCTCGAGCGTGGTGAAGGTCTTGGAGGAGATGATGAAGAGTGTCTCGGAAGGGTCGAGGTCACGCACCGCCTCGACGAAGTCGGTCCCGTCCACATTGGAGACGAATCGGAAGGTGAGGGAGCGGTCGCTGTAGTGGCGGAGTGCCTCGTAGGCCATGACGGGACCGAGATCGGAGCCACCGATGCCGACATTGATGACATTCTTGATCTTCTTACCGGTGAATCCCTTCCACTCGCCGCTGCGGATGCGGTCGGCGAAGGCACCCATGGCCTCCAGCACCTTGTGAACCTCCGGCACGACGTCGACGTCATCGACCTTGATCACCTCCCCTTTCGGGGCGCGGAGGGCGACGTGCAGGACGGCGCGGTCCTCGGTGATGTTGATCTTGTCACCGCGGAACATGGCATCGCGCGCTGGTTCGAGGCCGGTCTCTTGGGCGAGTTGCACAAGCAACTTCAGGGTCTCTTCATTGACGCGATTCTTGGAATAATCCAGGTAGAGGCCGCAGGCTTCGGCATTCAGGCGTTCGCCCCGCTCGGGGTCCGCAGCAAAGAGTTCCTTGAGGGTCGTCTTGGCGATCTGGTCGCGATTGGCTGAGAGGGCTTTCCAGGCGGGCAGTGTGGTGGGGTTGGGCATGATGATGGGATTGATGTATGAAGGTGTTGAAGGGAAGTTCCGTGGGGATGAACTTTTTAATGGTCCAACGATTTTAACGGTTTAACGCGGCGTCAGGATTGCCTGAAGCAATAAGCCAACTAAAATGCTTCGTAAATGGCAACTGACAATCCTGCCACAGAGTCTCACTCCCGCCGCGTGGTTCGTTCCCCGCAGGAGACTACCGCTGTGGCTGCAGAATGGTTGCCGCACCTTCTCCAGGCAGGGGTTGTGAGCCTCGAGGGCCCCCTCGGTGCTGGAAAAACCCACTTTGTGAAAGCCGTGGCTACGGCACTCGGCATCCCGGAAGATGTGACCAGTCCCACCTTCACCCTCCTGCAGAGCTACGGTTCGGGGGAGCAGAGACTCCACCACTCGGACTGGTATCGTCTGGAGTCGGCCGTGGAGGTTCTGGCTCTGGGACTGGAGGAATACGAGGGGGATGGACTGATGCTCATCGAGTGGGGGGACAAGTTTCCCGAGATCCTCCCCCCGGGCACCCTGCGGATCATCATCGCCCCCCAATCTGACGGCTCGCGTCTGATCTCCCTGCTCGCCAGGCATTAAGGCCGTGAAGATCCTCTCTCTCGATTCCTCGACGCAGGTCTCCTCAGTAGCCTTCGTTGATTTTCATCACGCTGAAAATCCGGCTTCAGGGGAGCCTTTGGTCGATTTTCTTGCGGAGACCTCCCATACCCGATCGGACTCCTCGGCGCTCTTCGCCGCCCTGCAACACGCGGTGGAGTCGTGTGGGAGGCCGGAGGCCCTCTGCGTGGGACTGGGGCCCGGATCATACAATGGACTCAGGGCAAGCATCGCGGCGACACGCGGATTTGCCACAGCCCTCGGGATTCCTCTCCACGCCATTCCCTCACCCTTGGCTCTCGCCGGACCGGACTCCGGATTTTGGGCTCTTGGTGACGCCCGGGGTGGCCACTACTGGATCGCCCGTGTGAGCGAGGGTGCCTTTCTGGAGGAACCGGCTCTGCTTTCTCCCCAAGAAACGGCGATCCATCTCCAGAATCACCCTGATTTACCGATCCTCTCAGCAACTCCCCTTGCAGGCATTGAGGGCATCGTGATCGTGACTCCGAGTGCCGTACGGCTTGCAATCCTTGCGAAAAGGGGCGATCCGTCTTCTCTTGTGCCCGGCACACCCGAACCCCTCTATCTGAAGCCGCCCCACATCACCGCTCCCAAGCCCCGCACCCTCCCTCTGTCCTCAGTCTCATGAATGCGCGGCTCCTGATCCCCTCAACGCTTCTGGCCTTGCTCTGCGGGCTTTCGTGCCATGCACAGATGAACAATGGCACGAATGCCCCGGTGGACGAAAATCCCAAGCCGACATGGGAGACCCAGAAGCAGGCACGGACATTCCAGCTTGGCATTCCCGCCCCGCGCGGCCAGATCACCGACCGCAACGGCTACCCCTTTGCCCAGAGCAGGCTCAGCTACAATCTCGCCCTCCAGTTCCCCTCACCGCTCGACTGGAAGGATGCCAAGGTCATCAGCTTTGCCAGACAGCAGATCACCTTCGCTAAGGGGTTCCTGGGTCGACAGATCACTGTCAGCGATCAGGCCGTCCTGAATCATTACCGCAACCGCGGCCTCCTTCCGCTCGCCCTGCTCGAGGATCTCCGTCCCGAGGAGTTGGCCGCGGCCAGGCGCGGGCTCACCAGTGCGCTTGTCCTCCAGCAAGTCTATGCCCGTTTCTATCCAAACGGGGAACTCGCCTCTCACATCATCGGCTACACCGGCAAAGAGGCCCCGCTCTCGATCCGTCCGATTGAGAACAAGGACCTGATCTTCACCGAGAGTCAGGGGCGCGAGGGAATCGAGCAGACCTTTGACTTCCAGCTCAAGGGCCAACCGGGCAGCGTCCATGTCACCTACGATGCGGAGGGGAACAAGACCTCGGAGCGCATTGCCCATCCCCCCATCCCCGGGGACAACGTGATCACCACCATCGACCAGAATCTCCAGCGCATCTGCGAGAAGGTCCTGAAGGAAAACTGCAAACGCGGTGCCATCGTGGTCATCGATCCCTGGACCGGTGAGATCCACGCCATGGCCTCCTGGCCCGAGTACAACCCCAACCACTTCGTTCCCGTCCTGAATCCCCAAATCTACAAGCAACTCAGTGAGGATCCGGCAACACCCCTCCTCCCCCGTGCCTACCGCTCGGCCTATCCCCCCGGCTCCACATTCAAGACCTTTGTCGGCCTTTCCGGATTCCAATCCGGAAAGCTCACCGCCAAGGACACCTATAACGGCCCCCAGGCCATCGACATCGGCAATTTCACCTTCCACAACTGGAAGAAATACAGCGTTGGGAAGCTCAACTTCGTCGAGGCCCTGACCCAGTCGTGCAATACCTGGTTCATCCAGGTCGGTATCAAGGTCGGCGCTCCAAGCATCATCGAATGGACGACGCGCCTCGGACTCGGGAAGAAGACCGGCATCCCGCTGAAGGCCGAGGCCCATGGGAATATTCCCAACGACGACTACATGCTGCGCGTCCAGAAGCGCAAAATCCTGAAGGGTGACGTCGCCAACATGAGCATCGGCCAGGGAGATATCATCATCACCCCCCTGCAGATGGCCCAGGCTTACGGGGTCATTGCCACAGGAGGGCAGTTCCACCAGACGCGCCTCGTGAAGCAGATACAAGGCATCGACAACAAGGTGGTCGCCGCCTACCCCGACCGTGTCCGCGATGATCTGCAGATCAAGCCCGAGGATCTGGAAACTCTTCGCCAAGCCCTGATCGCTGTCACCGAGGACGGGCAGGGAACGGCTCATCATGCCCAGGTAAAGGGAACCAAGGTCGCGGGCAAGACAGGCACCGCCCAGTGGGGCCCGATGAACAAGCAACGCACCGCTGCGTGGTTTGCGGGGTTCGTCCCGGCCGATCACCCTCAGTATGCCTTTGCGGCCGTCTACGAGGGGGAGTCGGGTGACAACACCATCCACGGCGGCAGCCATGCAGCACCGCTCATCGGTAAGATGCTCCAGGAAGTCTACGGAACCAAAGAAGCAGATCAATCCGACGGGAAGGAGAAACCCTCCGATGATTCGAACTAGGAAAACTGGCTTTTGAATTTTTCAGCCAGCATAGCGTGTCACAAAAGCTGTTGTTATTGCGCTAAGGTCTCGATATTTCCGTCAACTGACAAACTTTGCCCAGAGATTTTGGCGCCCGCTTTTGAGCAAATAAAGACGATTTGTGCCGCGATATCGTGAGCCGTAACCGTGGTATGCATCGACACACGCTCA
>CANIBV010000082.1 GCA_947466005.1 Spartobacteria bacterium
CAAAGTCGGGATCGGGTGCATCGCCGATGCCGCCGGTATCGATGATCTCGAAGGGCATCGGGCCCGTCTTGCAGATCCCGGCCAGACGATCGCGGGTCACGCCCGGCTGATCATGGACAATCGCAACCCTCCGTCCCATGAGGCGGTTGAAGAGGGAGGATTTCCCCACATTGGGGCGACCGACAATAGCGACTCGTCTCATGAATAAAATGAAGTGTTGGCTCTGCTCAGGAAGCAGACTGATCCGATGTTGTCACGGGAACGGTGTGTCCGCCATCCTGGAGTTGCTTGATGCCGGCGGCGACATAGCCGATGCCGCTCAGAAGCGTGACTGCTCCAGAGACCCAGACCACCGGATCGCAGTGACTCCACTGCAGCATGACGACGGCAACGGTCAGCATCTGCAGGAAGGTGGAGGCCTTGCCCAACAGCGAGGGTTTCACTTCCAGGTGATCGTTCAGCAGTCGCAGGATGGCGCACCCGACCACAATGATGATGTCACGGGCGATCACGAGCACCGGGTACCACACGGGAAGTTCATAGGGCCATTTCGTGACGCTCAGGGTGATGATCGCCGTCAGCATCAGCCCCTTGTCGGCGATCGGATCCAGGATGGCACCGAGTCGGGACTTGAGGTGAAAGCGACGGGCCAACCAACCGTCGATCCCGTCGCTGAGTGCGGCGGTGAGGAAAACGGCGATCGTCGCCAATCGCAGATGCTCATCGGGATGCCCTGAGGCAACGGTCTTCCCGTAGTAGATTGCCAGCACGACAAAGACCGGGATCAGCAGGATCCTGACGATGGTGATCTGATTTGGGAGCGTCATCCTTCCGCCACATTCCGTGGCGGAGGAAGAAGTTAAAAGCTGAAAGATATAGTAATGATGGATATTGGTACTCCTCAGCCCCATGGAATCATCAAACAACGCACTCAGCATCCCGCGCAGGCTACGGGGATCGGTGCGTCGGCGTTCCTCCAACCTTATCCCGGCACTTCTCCTGCTACCCGGAGACAGGCGTTCCGACGCACTCCTGTTTGGGGAATGGTGCCGACTGGTCGATGACATCGCCGATAACCGCTCCCTCGAAGTTTCCGAAAAACGCTCGTCGCTGGAAGCCTGGCAGCTTGCAATCCAAAGCGGAAGCGGGCTTCCAGAAGATTTCCAAGACATGATCCGAAGGCGCAGTCTGGATCAAAACCGCCTCTCTGAAATCGTCCTCGGCATGCTCATGGACGTGGGGAATACGGAGCAGAACCGCTACGCCAGCTTCGAGGAACTCCGCACCTACTGCCTGCGCGTGGCATCAGCCGTCGGTCTCCTCAGTACGCAGATCTTTGGAGCGCAGGGACCGGCGGTGGAGAGCTATGCCACGGATCTCGGCATTGCCATGCAACTCACTAATATTCTCCGCGATGTCGCCGAGGATGCCGTAGTTTGTCGAATCTACCTGCCTCAGGAGGATCTGAGGCGCTTTGGAGTGATGGAGGAGGAAATCCTAAACGCCGATGGAGGCATACCCTCCCCCGCCATGACCCACCTGTTCAACCATCAGGCCGAGCGGGCGGACTCCTACTTCGCCAAGGCAGAGTCGGCTTGGTCGGAAATGACCGTCAATCAACGGCGCCTCATGCGTCCGGCACGCCTCATGAGTGCCATCTACAGGGACATCCTTCTGCAGATGCACCGCGACCGCTACGATGTTTTTGCGAAGCGATACCGAGTGCCGATGGCGAAGAAGTTCCTGCTCCTGCTCCGGGTGATGACCGCAAGGAGCTGAGACCGAGGAATGGATCCCGCAGAGGCGCGGAGGCGCAGAGGATTCAGAAGACAAAAAAGCCCGTCACCCTTTTTCGGGAGACGGGCCTTTCAGATTATATGCTTCTTAGCTAATGAGCTCAGGCCATCTTCCGGCGGTAGGCGATCACCAGCGCAAGCGCACCGAGGCCGAAGAGGGCGTAGGTGGAGGGTTCGGGGATGACAACGCTGGCAACACGGAAGCCAATGTTTACGTAATTATCAGTGCTCGGTCCGAAACTAGAGCGGGTCGAGGAATCGAGAGCATCACTGGAGCCGCCATACCAGTAACCACCTCGAACCATGCGTTGATCACCCACATTGTCGTTTGTGCCATCCGAGGAGCTTTCCTGCCATTCCTGCATATTCCCTCCCTGACCCATCGTCCCGTAGGAGCTACGTCCTCCAGCTTGATAGATAGAAGCGGGTCCTTGGCCCCAAGCTTGGTTGTAGACAGCCGTCCCTGAGGCGGTTCCGCTTGTAACAGCCGTAGGGGCTGTATCGCTGGCGGTTGGATAAAGATAATAACCTCTTCCGACACTCTTACCGAAAGCCGCCTTGTAGAACTCATTCTCGCTAGGCAGGAAATACTTGGCCAGTGAGTTGCGGTATTGGTTATTCGCATCAGAGCTGGCATTGCCCACTGTCCAGAGGGCCATGCTCCAGGTGCTGCCACTCCAGGTGAGGTTGTAAGCAGGTGCGAATCCCTTGGAGGTGTTGAGCCAGTTCACAAAAGCTGCCGACTCATACCAGCTCATGTTAGCCGCTGGCTTGTCACCGCCCCACCCTCCTGCGGTGACATGAGCCAAACCTGAAGCAACAGCGGAATTCAACTGGTTCTGGGAGATCTCGTAGGTTCCGATCCGATAAGAATAACCGACCGAGCCATAGCCGGTGGTGTCGGCGGCGTTGCCGGCATTACCGATCGTGGTGAAGTCGAGGGTGAACTGATTGGCCCCCGTTCCGAAGGTATCGGCATGGGCGGTGAGGCTGATGCCAGCAAGGATCGCGGTGGCAAGTAGAAGCTTCTTCATGAGGTTGGAAGTTGGTCAGTGGGCCGATGAGATCAAGGAGACTTTGAAGAGTTCACCCCCCCCGTCAACCCTTTTTGGAGGAAATATGTAAAGATTTCGTCATGGAATCTTGGAATGATGGTGGAGGGGATGACCTCTCCCTCGCTGTCCTTTCTCCTCACCTCTGCGATTGCTGGCCCGGCCGTTGCTTCGCATTTGAACTCAGGCTTTCCCAAGCCACTCGCCCCTATCGGGGCTGCTTCGCAGTTCTATCAGCTCCCGCCAGTCGCTGATTTGTTACGGCTGCGGGAAAATCTCCTCCTATCCCTTGAACCCATCTGCCCAGGCCTTGGTCTCTGGATCCATCTTCACAAGATCGGGCCAACCGCGGGTGTAGCCTTCGCCCGGGATCTTCTTCGTCGCGTCGAATCCCATGTGGCTGCCCATGTTCGGAACGGTCGGCGCGTGGTCGAGGCTGTCCATGGGGTTCTTGGTGAAGGTGCTGTCGCGCTGGGGGTCGGTGTTGGCCATCCAGCGGAAGAGGACCTCGGAGGTGTTCTGCACGTCGCAGTCCTCGTCCACCACCACGATGTACTTGGCGAACATCATCTGCCCCATGCCCCAGAGTCCGTGCATGACCTTGAAGGCCTGCCACGGGTACTGCTTCCTGATGGAGACGAAGACGAGGTTGTGGAAGGTCCCCTCGGCTGGGAGCGCCATGTCGACGATCTCGGGGAAGTTCATCTTAAAGATCGGCAGGAAGATCCTGACACTCGCCTGCCCCATGTAGAAATCCTCCATCGGGGGAATTCCGACGATCGTGCAGGGATAGATAGCCTCCTTCCTATGGGTGATGGCCGTCACGTGGAAAACAGGATAGTCATCCACGGGAGTGTAGAAGCCGGTGTGATCACCGAAAGGTCCCTCAGCTCGCATCTCGCCCGGTTGGACATACCCCTCGATCACGAAGTCACTCTCGGCCGGGACCTCCAGCGGTTGGGTCACGCACTTGACGAGGTCGACCGACTTCTTACGGGCAAACCCTGCGAAGAGGATCTCGTCGATGCCATCGGGTAGCGGTGCCGTGGCGGCCAGCGTGAAGGCCGGATCACCACCGAGGCAGATGGCAACGGGCATCTTCTCGCCGCGCTCATAGTAACGCTTGCCGTGGCGCGCACCGACCTTGTGGACCTGCCAGTGCATACCGGTGGTCGCGCCGTCGTAGATCTGGATGCGGTACATGCCGACATTCCTCTCACCGGTGTCGGGGTCCTTGGTGTACACGGTCGGCAGCGTGATGAAGCGCCCGCCGTCCTGGGGCCAGCACTTGAGGATCGGCAGGTGGTCGAGCGTGAACAGTTCGCCCTCGCCTCCCCCTTCACCTTTACCAAGGAGGTTCACGACCTCCTGACAGGGGGCGCTTTTCACCGAACGGGGGCGGGCATGGATGAGATCGATGCCGTTGCGTAGGAGTTTCAGCGCATCCTTGAAGCTCTTCGGCGGCTTCGCCTTCATCAGGAACTCCAGCTGGGATGCGAGCTGATCGACGGACTCCAAGCCGAGCGCCATCGCCATGCGGCGCTTGGAGCCGAGGGCGTTTATCGCGAGGGGGAATGCGGAGACCTTCCCATTAATCGTCGGCTTCTCAAAGAGGAGGGCCTTGCCACCTCCAGGGGACTTCATTTCACGGTTCGCGATCTCGGTGATCTGGAGCTCAGTGGCCACGGGCTCGCTGATGCGGCGGAGTTCCCCCGCGTCTTCGAGGGCCTTCAGGAATGCGGCGTAGGATGGATAGGCCATGGGGTGTCACCTATCAGAATGAACGGCATCCTCAGGAAAGTCACAAAAAAGATTGATCAACGCGTGAATGCGTAGAAGATTACCACCCCTCGGAGTTCTCCGAGGCATCCCTGGAGTTGTAGCTCAATTGGTCAGAGCACCGCCCTGTCACGGCGGGGGTTGCGGGTTCGAGCCCCGTCAACTCCGGTGGGATTTTTATAAGTTTTAGGCAATGCGGTATGGGGAAAGATTAGGCTTCCTCTCCTTGGAAAACCTTCGGCCCGATTACCTGTTGCCGATTACCCATCCTCCGATCAATGCGTCGTTGCGCAGATCATCCAGAGCGAAATTAAAAAGATCACGGCCTGTATAGCGACGCTCACCTTGTCCATGAACTGCGCTTTTTCATAGTCATCAAGCTGGTGCTTCTTGTCCAAGCCTCCTTGGATCACCACCTGCACCAATGAGATAATGATGAGCAAATAGACAACCACGTAAATCTTGTCCATGAGGACCAGATAGTTCACTTCGGGCAGATTAGAGGTATAGCCCTGCTGCATGAAGACGGTGGTGAGAAGCGCCGTCCCCGTCATTGCTGCCCGGGAGGCCAACTGCGAGGGATGCAGCAGGAGAGCCGTCCAACAGGCCAGCAGAATGATCAGGACCGGTAGGAGCATCTTCCATAGGAAGAAGTTGACGGGGCGAGTGACCTCGATCTTGAAGGTGATCGATCCGTAGTCCGTCCCATTGGTTCCGACGGTCTGGTCTCCTAGATTAGACGGGTAGTGGTGGATGCCGGCGAGGCCCGACCATGATTTCACGCTCCAACCCGGGATATTGATACCCGGATCGATGCCTGAGTTTTTTTGATCCAAACGGTAAAGAATCTTATCGACCGTGTAGGTGTTATCCTCCATCGAGAGGGTGAGGGTGTGGTGCTCCAGAGGGAATCTCTTCAAGCTGAAGGGCTGGAAGAATCGTCCCTCGATCCTGAGGCACTGGTACTTGCGGCCGTCTGGGAAGGTGATCGGCTTGGGGTAGGTTCTCACCTTTGTCAGTCCCCAACTCTCCACATTATTGACTAACTCGGCGGTCTCGCTCGGATCGATGTCACCCTTCCAGATGAACCAGACGTAGGCGGTCATGTAGAAGGTATTGGAATGGACATCCAGGTTGTAGATGACTGTCGGCCAGACACCCACCTCCACAAACTCCGGGGAGGTCACGTTAGAGCTGCGCGCAGCCTGATTTAGCTGCGTTTTTTCCTCTGATGAGGCATCAAGGGGAAGCCCGCATCCTAGCAAAAGAAGCGCTGTAAGTAGAATGCATCGTAGGGGAGCATGAAGGAACATCCACGATGCGTAGCTGGATGAACACCCTATGCACAAGCTTCAGCTTCCCGACATTTTCTTTCGTGCCACTTTTATGAACTGTGTTCGATTGTTCTAAAGACCATCAGGGCATAAAAATCTGTCTGATCCATGAAGAGGACTTCGGCAGGATCGAATCCACTCAAAGCAGCCAATCGGTTCAACGTGCCAATCTCCTCGGGGTAATCGGAAGAGGTGACATGCTGAATTGCTCCGGCCACTTCTTCTGCCGTGAGTGCATTCCAGGCCCATTCGGCATGATCGACCCAACGACCCATGTAAGAGTCATGTGTCTCTCCGGGCGTGAGGACGGGATCAAAAATCACGAGGGCCCCACAGGGAGAGAGCTTCAGACGCAGCTCTCCGAAGAAGAACTCCTTCTCCGTTCGCGGCAGGTGGTGCAGCGAAAGGCCGATATAAATGATGTCGTAAGTGTCGGGAAGCGAAGTGATCTCCGTCAGAAAGTCGCCAATCTTCAGCGTGCAGGGAGCCTTGATTTGTCGCGTATTCTGCTCGGCGAGATCCAGGGCCACGGGGGAAATGTCCATGCCCGTGTAGCCGGAAAGACTGCGCCCCTCAAGAATCTCGGAGCTAAACAAGCCGTCGCCGCATCCCAGATCCAGGAAAGAAAAGGGTCTCCCCAGTTCCTGCTCGAGGCCATTCAGCCACTCGCCAAGCGATGCCTTCACCGAGCGGTGGTAAAGGTAGTCGTTATCGACGATCCGGCGGTAGAGGGACCAGCCGTTGAAGAATGCCGCGACCGCTTCCGGGTCACGGGAGCAAGACTCAATATGCGGGTCCGGATTCATCACGGTTTGAACATAGGCTATCACCTTCAGAAATCCATCTTACACTCACTGCATCAAGCAGAAACAGGTAAGCTTAGGTTACCCTGATCTTGGTTGGCCAGGGATAGGGAAACGACCCTCCTTGGCGCCAGTGTTCCACCTCCTCATCCGTGCAGAAGGGCACGGGCATCGACCATCGCGATCACGACGCGCAGTGTTGTTCCGGCCACGGACCGGATCACATCGATCACTGCGGCGGGATGCGAGACCCCCGAGGCCTCCACGAGGAGATGACAGATCCCCCCTTGCTTCATCCGGGCGACCTCGCCGGCAAATGATCCGAGTTTCTCCCCCGAGATCGACCCGTTGTTGAGGAGGGCCAGCGTGCCGTTCTTGACGGAGACGCGCTCCTCCA
>CANIBV010000083.1 GCA_947466005.1 Spartobacteria bacterium
CACAAAAACCGATCAAACCTATCCAACCGATCAAGGCTATCGAACTCACAAAGCCGAAAGCACCCAAGAAACCAGTACATCACCGAAAGTTCGGATCGGAGGTATCAGCACCCAAAAGAACCACAGCAGCCGACATCCCTGAATTCGGTGCTGGTGGTTATGTTTCAGCCCTTGAGGATGAAGATCGTCGTTCTGGAAGCAAACCAAACACCTCCACGACCACGAGCAGCACTTCCAGCCTCTCAGCCATGACTTCTGGTGATTGGCTGAATCCTTCTCATCCGATTCCCGATTACCTCGGAAGCGATTGGATGACTCATTGATAGGGCAGGAAAGCATAAAATAGTATCGTTTTTCAAAAAAGGTGTTGACGATCCCTTAGAATGGGCAATAATAGTATCACTTCTTCATAAAAGCGATACTATCCGTGAAAATCACCCATCTCACCCACCAGAAAACCAACAAGGGACGCAAATTCCACATCGACACTCTCAGCAAGGACGAGGTGATGGCTCTTGCCGAGCAATGTAACTCAGGGGCTTCGGGATTGAGAAACAAGGTTCTCATCATCGTCCTCTACCGTTGTGGTCTTCGGGTCAGCGAGGTTCTTGGCATCCGATCTAGCGATTACAACCAGACCGATGGAACACTTCGGGTCATCGGCAAGGGAAACAAGATGCGTGTGGTGGGTCTGGATTCACAGACTTGCATGAATCTCGACCTCTGGATGCTCAAGAGGAAGGAACTAGGCATCAATGGTGTGGGCAATCCTCCGATCTTCTGCGGAATCTCAAAACAGAATTACGGACAACCGATTCAAACGGTTTATGTGCGAAATCTTCTCAAGCGACTTGCTGAGAAAGCAGGGATTGAGAAACGAGTCACGCCGCACCAGCTACGGCACACCTTCGCTCATGACCTTCTCAACGAGGGAATCGGTCTCCAGCACATCCAGATATCGTTGGGTCATTCTGCGATTGCTACAACCTCCAAGTATCTCCAGCGATTCAATCCAAGGGAGACGATTGAGACCATCAAGGAACGAGTCTGGTAGCTACTTGAAGAACGTTTTGACCGATCCGATTACGAGACTGTGCGAAACTATCTTGAATCCTTGTGCAATCCGTGAAACCCATTGTGCAAGTTTTGTGCAAGCATGAGTACCAATAAACCGACAAAGGAGACTGGGCAGGAGAGGATTCGAACCTCTGAAGGCAGAGCCAGCGGATTTACAGTCCGCCCCGTTTGGCCACTTCGGTACCTACCCGTTTCCCGTCGCTCACTCAGAGTGTTGAGCTTGGAGGGAGTAGAGGATGCAACCTCTCCCTCCGATCGTCCACCAGAAAGTGACTGAAAGAGCCCGTGTCGTGCAGCAAAAGTCATGATTTGGTGTTTCGAGAGGAGGAGGTTCCCGGTACTCTGCCAGCATGAACGGGGATAAGATTCAGGAGTTGCCCGAGACCCTTCCGGTGATGGTTCTCCCTGGCGTGACGCTTTTTCCCAATGCGCTCCTGCCGCTCTTCATTTTCGAGCCTCGTTACCGCGCGATGCTGGACGAGGCCCTTGGAGCCGGTCGCATGCTCGCTATGGCGATGCCCCGAGACGAGGAGGAGAGTGAGGTCGAGGTGGTTGCGGGTGTGGGGCTTGTGAGGGCCTGTGTCCGGAATGACGATGGAACCTCCAACCTGATTCTTCAGGGGGTGAGTCGCGCCCGCTTCACGGGATGGGAGCAGACGGAGCCATATCGCATCGCACGCATCGAGCCGCTCGCGAGCAGCGAGGGTGACCACGAGAATGAGGATCTTAAGCGGAAGGTGACGCAACTTCACGCCCTCTGTGCCCGATTCAAGGAGCAGGGCATCGAACTTCCTTCCCAGTTTGAAGCTTATCTCAACCAGATCACCGACATCGGGGTAATCACCGATCTGGTTGCCTCCACGCTCGTGGCCAACCCCGTCGTCAGGCAGGAGTTACTCAAGGAGCTAGAGATTCCAAAGAGGCTCGAGAAACTGCTGGTCGGCCTGCGTCTCCAACTCTCCTGAACATGGCGCGGCGCACCCGGGATGTTGGACTGCAGTTGGGCTTCGACATGGCCCCGATCTTGCCGAAGGCCGTCGTTCCGGAGACGGCAGTTCTCCCTAGCGTTGCTCCCGATGCTCACGGGTCAGCAAGTGCTTCCCCCCCCCGTCGGAGTAAACGCGCATCGCCAGCCTCAACCCCCCAGGAGGAGATCGAGAAAGAGGTGGCTGATGACGAGCCTGCCGTGCTGAGCGTCGGGGAGTTGACCAAGCGCATCACGAGCCTCTTGGAAGTCGGGATTGGGATCGTCTGGGTGGAGGGAGAGGTCTCCAATCTCCGTCGGCAGTCCTCTGGGCACTCTTACTTCACGCTCAAGGATGAGGAGTCCCAGCTTTCCTGTGTTCTCTTTGCGCGCAGCGCTTCCGGTCAGAAGGTTGCCTTACGCGATGGACTGCAGGTCAGGCTGCATGGACAGATCACCGTCTACCGTCAGCGTGGTCAGTATCAGCTGATGGTCCGCCTCGTGCAGGATAGAGGAGAGGGGGCGCTTCAGGCCCGCTTTGAGGAACTCAAGTGCCGTCTCGCTACCGAAGGCCTCTTTGATCCTGATAGAAAGCGGCCGTTGCCCCGTTTCCCCCAGCGTATCGGAGTGGTCACCTCCCCGACGGGTGCGGCCATCCACGATTTTCTGCACGTCCTTCATCGCCGCAATCCCGGACTCCGGGTCGTGATCAGCCCCGTCCGGGTGCAGGGGAAGGGGGCGGCTGCAGAGATCGCTGCTGCCATTACGGAGTTCTCTTCTGGCTCTCGGGCCATTGGGCCCGTTGATGTGATTGTGGTGACTCGCGGCGGTGGAAGTCTGGAGGATCTGTGGGAGTTCAACGAGGAGGTGGTGGCCAGGGCGATCGCCGCCTCCGGCGTGCCAGTAGTGAGTGCCGTCGGGCATGAGATTGATTTTTCAATCGCCGATTTTGTCTCTGATCTGCGCGCCCCGACCCCGAGCGCCGCTGCAGAACTTTTGGCAGCAGATGGATCCCAGCTTTTGGATCGCTGTCGCTCCTTGGTGGGGAGGATCGTCCGGGAGGCGATTGCTCTTCTGGAGAGGCATGGAGACCGGCAATACCGCTTGAGTACCTCGGTTCTCTTCCGTGAACCGTTGCGCCGACTGGATGAGGCGCGACAGGGGAGTGACCGCCTGGAGGAGATCCTCTCGGGGAGCATGGATCTCAGGGTGGAGCGACTGAGGGCGGCCTTCTCCACCCTCTCCGCGCAGTTGGTCTCCGCGCATCCCGGCCATCAACTGACCCATGTCGGTCAACGAATCACCTCCCTTGCCAATCAACTGGGAGCGCAGGCAATCCGGCGTCTGGAGCGGGATAGGGGGCGTCTGGAGCGCACGCAGGCGGCTCTCTCCGCGCTCGATCCCAAGGCAACTCTTGCGCGCGGATTCAGTATCACACGCGACATCAAGGGCAGGGTGGTCACCTCAGCTTCCCAAGTGAATTCGGGCGAGCTGATCCTCACCCAACTTGCCGAAGGAGAGTTGGAATCAGAAGTCAGAGAAATTTAATGAGTTCCTGATTTCCTGATTCGTATCTTTGTTCTCCAAAAGCCCCCCACAGATGTGGCTAGGCCTCAATGGAAACCGCTCTAAAACAGCGATCCCTTAGAGGATCTTGCCGAGAAGAAACGGAAGGATCTCCGCGATTGGAACTCTCGTCTGCTGCATGGAATCCCGCTCACGCAGGGTGACGGTACCCTTCAGTTCGGGTTTCTCCTCCCCCAGGGTATCAAAGTCGACGGTGATGCCATAGGGAGTGCCGACTTCGTCCTGCCGACGGTAGCGTCTCCCGATGGCGCCCGTCTCGTCGTAGAAGACGTTCATGTGTGGGCGCAGCATGGCGACGATCTCACGTGCCTTGGCGACCAACTCCGGCTTGTTCTTGAGCAACGGGAAGATGCCGACCTTGACCGGGGCGACCCGGGGGTGGAAGTGCAGCACCGTGCGCGTTTCGGTCTTTCCCTTTTCGTCGGTGACCTCTTCTTCCTCAAAGGCATTCGCCAGGATGGCCAAGGCGAGGCGATCAAGCCCCGCGGAGGGCTCGATGACATGGGGAACATAGAGGCCCTTAAAGAGCTTCTCGCAGAAGGCCGTGATCTCCTCCTTCGTGGTTTCTGGGTGGAGGCGCCGGGCATGGCTCTGCTCGATGAAGGCTTCTTTTTGCTCAGCCGTTATAGCATCGCACGCGGTCTTGAGCTCCTCGTCGAAATACTCAAGCTGCTTGCCCGAGTGCGTCTGATGCTGAGTAAGGTCAAAGGAGCCGCGCGCCGCAATCCCCTCGAGTTCATCGGTGCCGAAGGGGAACTTGTAGAGAATGTCGACGCAGGCACGGGCGTAGTGGGCGAGGTCCTCCTTGGTTTGCCAGGCGTAGGCGAGATCTTCCGCGCCCAAGCCGATGGAGGCGTAATAAGCGGTGCGTTGAGAGAGCCAGTAGCGGTGCCAGAGCTCCCAGCCCCAATCCGGCTTTGGCTGGCTCAGATCCGCGCCCTCGTTCCAAGCCGCCACCGAGCCGTGGATCAGGCGCACGGCTTCGTCGGGGCGGATGAAAAACTCGAGTTCCATCTGCTCGAATTCACGAGAGCGGAAGGTGAAATTTTTTGGGGTGACCTCATTGCGGAAGGCTTTGCCGATCTGGCCGATGCCGAAGGGGATCTTCACTCTGGAGGAATCACAGACATTCTTGAACTGGGCGAAGATGGCTTGAGCTGTCTCGGGGCGAAGGTAGGCGACATCGTCCTCGGTAGCCGTGGGACCGATGAATGTCTTCAGCATAAGATTGAAAGGGCGTGCATCATTCAGTAATCCGCCTGTCTCGGGATGGAAATCAACGGAGGCCTCGACCACTCCGGTCCGCTCTTCTCCATGGAGTTCGATCTCCTCCGGCTTGCCTGCAGCCGCCCCCGCGTTCTGTGCGACAAGAACCCGGACGCGCTTGCGGAAGCTCTCGATATGTTCCCCCTGCTTCATCAGCACGGTGATCGGGCGGTCGAGCTGCCAGCCCCCAGTGGCATTGGGCGCCTTGGCTCCGGTGAAGCGCATGATCGATCCTCCCTGCGGTTCGACATGGTCGGCGCGGACGCGCTTGTTGGTGAGCGTGCACTCTCTCATCATGTCGGCAAAGGTATCGACATGCCCGCTGGCCTTCCAGACAGAGGGATGCATGATGATCGTGGCGTCGAGGCCGACGATGTCATCGCGGTCGCGCGTCATGGCGCGCCACCAGGTGTCGCGCAGGTTTCGCTTCAACTCGGCACCGAGCGGGCCGTAGTCCCAGAAGCCGCCGATGCCGCCGTAGATTTCAGAGGACTGGAAGATAAAGCCTCGGCGCTTGCAGAGGCTGACGATCTTCTCCATGCGAGAATCATGTGCTGGTGTGGTGGACATAAGGGAAGGAAGAAAGGGGTTTGGGCTGTGGGCTTTTAGACTGTTAGGCCGTAGACTTGCCAAAACCATTTCAGGTTTCAACTTTCAGCCTTGGTTATTGAAACGTCTCTCCTCTCAGTGTGACGCCGCCGGTCTTGGACCAGACGATACTACCGGGGACCTCAACACCCTTCTCCTTGCGGGCAGCCACCACATCGTACGGGGCCAGCAGGGAGCCATCCTTGAGGGCCAGACGGATCGCGGCACGGAGACGGTAGGAATCAAGACTCCGGCATGATTCATCGAGTTGGAGTTCGCTGATGCGAATGCGGGTCACGCCGATGCCACCGGGAGGAGGTGCGCCCGGGGAGAGGAGTTCGTAGTGGTAGAGGGAGTATTTGCCAAAGTCGGAGCCCTCATTGAGAGATTTCAAAGTCAGGATGGAGAAGTCATCCACCCGACTGATCCAGCCATCGAACTCCCGAGGGGATGAACCCTTCCCTGCGATGGAGAGATGATAGTGGGATGAGGAGGACGGGGCCATGACCGCAGTGAACTCACGCCCGGCCTTGTCCTTGGTGGCCCACTGACCGATCAGCCAAGTGTCGATGCTCTGAGTGGGGCCGCTCGGAGGATGATCATAGAGGCAGCCCGAGAGCAGGAGGATGCATCCCAGCAGGGAAGGGAGATGAAGGTTTCGGAGCATGGAAAA
Organism: Spartobacteria bacterium; assembly: GCA_947466005.1. Taxonomy (GTDB): domain Bacteria; phylum Verrucomicrobiota; class Verrucomicrobiia; order Chthoniobacterales; family UBA6821; genus UBA6821. The sequence goes on from CANIBV010000083.1 coordinate 6,156, forward strand.
TAATGGTGACCGGGAGGCTGTGCGGAATCGCTCAGAACCAATAGACTAACAGTCCCAAAGCCTACAGCCTTTCTTCTTCAGATCTTGGTGCCCGAAGGAATCACGGCGTTCTTGGGAATGACGACGATGCCGTCACGGATGTAATAGCTGGGGCCCTCTGAGTTGGCATCTTTGTCATGGGGAGTGATCACGACGCCGTCACCGATCCGGGCATTCTTGTCGATGATGGCGTCCTCAATGAGGCAATCACGCCCGATGCCGATTGGGATCATTCCAGCGGGGGTGCCCCCCGTATCGCTTTCGTAGAAATCCGCACCCATCACGATGGTATTGCGGAGTCGGGCGCCTGGATTGATTAGGCTACGGATGCCCACCACGCAGCGCTCGAGACGCGAGGAACGGATCTGGCAGCCGTCGGAGATCATGGCGCGGTTGATCACGGTCTCCTCGATGACACTCGCGGGAAGGAAACGTGACTGAGTGTAGATCGGAGCGCCAGGGGCATAGAAGCTGTACTGGGGGTTCGGATCGCACAGATTGAGGTTTGCGTCGAAAAAGGAGCGGATGGTGCCGATGTCTTCCCAGTAGCCCCGGAAAATATAGGCCTGCACGTTGCGTGACCCGATCGTGGCGGGGATGATGTCCTTTCCGAAGTCAGGAAGGTCGTTGTCGAGGCAGTCGATCAGCACCTGGCGGCTGAAGACGTAGATGCCCATCGATGCGAGGTAGAGTTCCTGGTGGTCGGGCTCCGAGAGATCGCGGAGCAGTTCCGGCTTCATGCGCAACTCTTCCAGCGCCGCGGGATTCTTGGGCTTCTCGACAAAGCGCGTGATCTTC
>CANIBV010000084.1 GCA_947466005.1 Spartobacteria bacterium
AACTGGCGTTGGCAGGGGGTTCCTATCTACATCCGCGCCGGCAAGAATCTCCCCGTCTCCGCCACCGAGGTCCGTGTCCAGTTCCACCGACCTCCTCAGGTCGTCTTCCCGGATGAACAGGCACCGATGCATAACTATGTTCGCTTCCTCTTCTCGCCGCGCATTGAGATCGGCATCTGCATGCAGGTGAAGATCGACGGTGAGCGGATGGTGGGCGAACCGATGGAACTCATGGTCGTCGACCAGCAACCGGACGAGATGACTCCCTACGAGCGCCTCATCGGTGATGCAATTCAGGGGGATCAGGCTCTCTTTGCCCGACAGGATGTCGTGGAGGAAGGATGGAGGATCGTTGAGAAGATCATCGGCAACTCCGTCCCCATCCACCCTTATAAGGCCGGCACTTGGGGCCCTGATGAGGTCAACGATGTCCTTCTGCCTTCGGGTGGATGGCATGGACCCAAGGTGTAAAAACAGGCCGAAGGCTGAAGGAGTTTAGGCTGAAGTATTGGGAATGGCTTCGGTCTATCCGAAGCCGTTTCTCTCATGGTAGTATCATCCGATGAATGCCACGCTTCTCCTTCTTCTGGGGCTTTTGATCGGTTTGGGACTCGGGGTCGTGTTGGGATGGCTGCTCAAGGAATCCAAAGCCCGTTTGGAAATTGCAGCTGCTGCACTCGGTCTTGAGCAGGCCCAGTCGGAAGCAAGGCGAGCAGGAGATGAGGCGATCCATGCCAAAAATGATGCCTTAAGAGCGGTTGCCGAGGCCACGGAGGCCCGTGAGGGGCAGGCTCAGCTTGCAGAGTCACTCACGGCGCAGTTCCGAAATCTGGCCACGGAAATCCTTGAGGAGCGTACCAAATCCTTTTCCCAGACGAGCAGTGAAAAACTGGGTGGTCTTCTCTCGCCCCTGCAGGATCAGCTTGATCGTTTTCGCAAGCGCATCGACGAGGTCCACGAATCCCACACCAAGAGCACAAGCGGTCTCCAAGAGCATCTCCGTAGCCTGGGGCAACTCAACACCCGCCTCTCCGAGGATGCCCGCAACCTGACCTCGGCTCTCAAGGGGGAATCACAGCGCCGCGGAGCTTGGGGGGAGCTCATTCTTGAACGGACGCTTGAGCTTTCCGGTCTCGAGCGGGGGCGTGAGTTCGAGTTGCAGGTCTCAACCGAAAACCGCCTAAGGCCGGATGCCGTGATCAACCTTCCTGAGGGACGCTTCATTGTCGTCGATTCCAAGGTCTCGCTAGTCAATTACGAGCGATCCTGCAATGCCGAGGGAGAGGAGGAGCGTGCCGCTGCCTTGACGGCCCATGCCGCGGCGGTGAGGCAGCACATCAAGTCACTTTCGGAGAAGGGTTACCCAGATCTCTTTGAGGGGCGCACTCCCGAGGTGGTGATGATGTTCCTGCCGATCGAGCCTGCCTTTGGGGCGGCACTGACGGCTGACAAAAATCTCTTTGAATTCGCCTTCTCCCACCGCGTGATCCTGGTTACCCCAAGCACCCTGCTTGCCGCTCTCCGTACCGTCACCAATGTCTGGAAGGTCGAGAAGCAGACCAAGAATGTCCTTGAGATCGCGCGCCTCGGAGGAGTCCTGCACGACAAGCTGACCGAGTTTGCCAAAGGGTTGCTTGTGGTAAAGCAGCGGCTTACCCAAGCCACAGAGGCCCATGACGATTCGATCGCCCGTCTCAAGGATCAGAAGGGGAATATCCTTGGCACAGCCAGCCGCCTTCACGAACTGGGGGCCAAGGCGGAAAAGCAAATGCCCAAGGAGTTGGTGGCCGACCTAGTTGATCTCTCCGATCCCCAGGTTCCCGAGGTGACTCAGATCGCATGAAGAGATTCCTTTCCCTTATCCTGGGTGTCGCGCTCCTCGGCGCCCTTTCCTCCTGCAAAAAGCCGCCCAAGACCTTCGGTGAGCCAGTCTTGGTAGTGGGGATGGATCTCTCCTACCCCCCCTTCGAGACAATCGATGCGCAGGGCAACCCCGCAGGCATCAGCGTGGATCTGGCCAGGGCCTTAGGGGAATCGCTTCATCATCCCGTCCAGATCGAGAACATCCCCTTCACTGGTCTGATTCCCTCGCTGCTCACCGGGAAGATCGACCTGATCCTCTCCTCGATGACCGACACGCCCGAGCGGAGGAAGACGATCGCCTTCTCCGACCCCTACCTCTCGATCGGACTGGCCGTTCTGGCGGGGAGGAGATCCGGACTCAAAGACACGCGCGATCTGGATCGGGAGGGCAGGATCATCGCCGTGCGGCAGGGAACCACCGCTCAAGTCTGGGCCAGGGATCATCTGCAACATGCCAAGGTGCTCGTGCTAGACAAGGAGTCCTCAGCCGTCATGGAGGTTGTCCAGGGGAAGGCCGATGGATTCCTCTACGATCAGATGAGCGTCTGGAAGAACCAGCAGGAACACCCGGCTGAAACGGTTGCTTTGCTAGAACCTGTCCAGACCGAGGCCTGGGCAATCGGCCTGCGACCCGAGGACACGGCTCCGTTGATGCAGGTGAATGACTTCATCAAGTCGTTCCGTGCCTCCGGCGGTTTTGACCGACTTGGGAGTCATTATCTCAAGGATCAGAAAGAGGCTTTCGCGAAAGCCAGAATCCCTTTTTACTTTTAACCGTCAGAACCCATTATTTCATGAAAACAGCACTTCTCTTCTCCGGTCAGGGCGCACAGGCAGTCGGCATGGGCAAGGATCTGGCCTCCGCTTACCCCGTGGCTGCCGATCTCTTCCGCGAAGCCGATGAGATCCTCGGTTATTCCCTCTCTCGGATTGCCTTTGAGGGACCTGCCGAAGAACTCACCCGCACATCGGTCTGTCAGCCTGCTCTCTACACCCATGGCCTCGCCGTACTCGCCGTCCTGCGCGAGAAATTCCCTGCTCTCATCTTTGACTCCGCGGCGGGACTCTCTCTCGGAGAATTCACCGCCCACTCGGCGGCTGGCACCTTTGACTTTGAGACCGGCCTCCGCCTTGTTGACCAGCGTTCCCGCTTCATGCGGGAGGCCTGCGAAGCGACCGAGGGAGGGATGGCGGCCATCATCGGCGCCGATGAGCAGGGGGTGCGTGACCTCGCGGCCACTGCGGATGTCGATGTCGCCAACTTCAATAGCCCCGGTCAGATCGTAATCTCCGGAGAGAAGGCCAAGATCGCCCTCGCCGTCGGCATGGCCAAGGAGTACGGCGCCCGCAAGGCTGTTGAACTCAGCGTTGCCGGAGCATTCCACTCCCGCCTCATGGAGCCTGCTTATCAGCGCCTCAGCGCCGTGCTAGCCGAGACACCCATCGTGATGCCAAGTGTCACTGTCGTGAGTAACGTAGATGCTCTCCCTGCAGGAACTCCCGACGCGATCCGCAAGGCTCTCGCCGATCAGGTCACCGGATCGGTCTGCTGGACGGCCAGCATCGAATACATGATCGATCACCTCGGCATCACCCGCTTCCTCGAGCTTGGTCCGGGCGGAGTCATCGCCGGTCTCGTCGGCCGTATCCGCAAGGGCACCGAGGTAATCAGCATCTCCGATGCCGTCTCACTCGAGGCTGCGCTGACCATCCTCAAGTAAGAGGTAAGAGATTCACACGAGCATGATTTCCACTCTCGCTTTTGGAATGCCTGCCGCGCCTGAGTGGATTTTCATCGCCATTCTGGCTCTTGTCCTGCTGGGGCCAAAAAAGCTGCCTGAACTTGCTCGCGGGATTGGTAAGGCCCTCGGTGAACTTCAGAAGGCCAAGGAGGACTTCCGCCGGGAAATCAGCGGCGTTCCCCCGCTCCCTAAAATCGAATCACCAGCAGGAAAGGTGGTGTTACAGGTCGGGCAGACGGAACCCCTTTTGACACCTACTGAAAACTTATCAGCAGTGACTGATTCCACAGAAGGTATCACTAGGAAAAGGACCGAAGTGAAAAGGTCTACTGATTCTATCTCATAGTAAAGCCACTGATTCGAGGTAGTTTTTCAGATAGACCGGTGTTGGTTTCGGGAAAATATGACCCGTGTTGAATGTAGAGAGGTTTCTGCAATCAAAACTCATCCTGTAAATATTTGATTGGAATTGCACGAGGGAAGGATCTCCCGCGATCAAAGCCACAGCAGGGAAAAGACTGCGCTGGGTCATGGCAAGTTTTTTGATGTGCAGACTCCATTCCGCAGACGGAATCACTGTAACGCCGTAATTTTCCTCAGCAGCCTTCTCGATCAAACTTCGCCAAGTTATCGGTGGGAGTGGTGTGAGATGGAAGATATGGGGATTGATCGAATGGAGGAGGGAGAGTCGGATAACAAGCTCCGCGCTCACATCGACAGGAAGATACGTCAGGGAGAAATCGAGATCAGGAGCAAGGGAACTCTTGAGCATCGCTTTAAGAAGCAGTTCGATCTGTCCCCTGGGATTACATCGACCGGTGGAGGAATCACCGAGCAGATAGGGAAGTCTAAGGATTTTGGCCGGAACTCCAGTTTCGTATGCCTTTTCACAGAGACCTTCAGCCATCCACTTGGATTTTGCATATCCGGAATACCTACTCCTGAATCTGGGGTGAAGTCCTGCAAGCGGTTGTTCAAAAACGACTTCATCAGAGTTGTACGACGCCTCGTTGAAAACCGAGTAAGAGGAGATATAGGTCAAAGGAATGGGATGTGTTCCAGACGCCATTTCAAGAATGGTTCCCAGGCCATCAATGTTGGATGCCTTTAGTTTTTCATAGTCACTAAAGAGTGACACATCCGCCCCCGCATGAATGATAAGATCTGTAGAATCCTGAAGCTGGTGGAAGCCATCTCCCCCGAGTCCAAGGGATGGCTTCGCCAAATCACCCGTAAGGATGGTTACCCTGCTCCAATCAACGGAAAGGCAGTATCGTTCAGCACTGGAGGCAAGTTTTTCCGTGGCATCGTGCAGGGAAGGACTCCTAATAAGACAGGTCGTCCTGGCCGCAGTGAGTTTCTGGATGAATGAGAGAAGATAAATACCGAGAAAGCCACTCGCACCAGTTAAAAAAACATTCCTCATTTTTCCAGGAAAACTGGGGGTCATATCCACGCCGTTTGGGGTGATTTTATTCACTCAAACCTCTCTACAGGTTTATTCATCAGGCAGGAGAGAATAATCCATGTGATCCAAGTAAAGCTGCAACCTGTCGGCATTGGCGCGGTACACACACTCGACCTCAGGAAGGATTGGAATTATTCGTGGGGAGGAGGGCCTTGTGTCTGGGAAGCCCATAGAAATTGACAAATTCAGTGTATCCATGATCCCATGCAAGGTCTCGGAGGGTGCTCTGCAGAGGTCTTCATAGCGTACGCTCACTGACCGGGTTCCAAGGAGGGAATAATGTTCGAGATAAAATAAGTAGGCCTTGCAAAGAGTATCCATCACCCTCATCAATCCTCGACCGCTGAGCAGTGAGATCTTGAAGGCCATTTTGAGTTCTGGCTTGTCATGAATCTCTGCATATGTGGCATCAATCTTGGCAAACCATGGGTTTCGTTTCTCTAGAAGGTTCCTCCAGACGCGAATCTGCGAATTGAACACATGCAGGGGGTGCCGGTGGATAAAAATAAACCGGGACCTGGGAAAGGTTTCTGAAATGCGGACAAACCCATCGTAAAAATCATTGGGGTTTTTTAGGAGGATGAGTTTTTCCGAGGATGAAATCGTGCGTTTGATTGCACAAAGAGATTTCAAAGGTTCGAAATCTGTATTCGAAATCGGCTCTGAGTTATAGATATTAAAGGGGCTCCTACTGAGGAGGTATCCATACTCCTCTGCTTGGAGCGGCCCGATGGGCACCTGGTCAAAACCCCTAGTTTCACCGAAATGCTCGATTTCTTGCTGAAGTCGCTGAATCGATTCGGCAGTGAGACCAGCCTCATGGTTTGTGAGCAACCGGGGAAACTCCGCAATATCGTAATAGGAGATGAAGTCAAAGGCGCCGGTGTCTGCCAGAACCTGATGAAGGTAAGTGGTTCCTGACCTGTGGGGCCCTAGAAGAAAAACGAGCTGATCAGAAAGCATTCCCGTACTCAGAAGGTAAGCCTCATGGAAACTGCCAGATTCTGGGGGGTGGCATCAGGAAGCACGCGGCGTGAACGTAGCCCGGAAAGAGTCTTTAGGCCTGAGTGTGAAGAGGGTGTTGAGTTCGAATTCACCGTCACATTCAACGCTGAAATCGTAGTTTCTGACAAGTGTAGCTGTTGCCAGAAGAATCTCATAAAGAGCCATCCATTTTCCGACGCACTGTCTCGGTCCGACTCCAAATGGGATGTAGGCACCGGTCGGCACATCCTTTTCAAGAAACCGCTCTGGGATAAATTCAGTGGGGTTTCTCCAATGAAGGGGGTTGCGTTGAATCACATATGGAGAAGCAAGAATGAAGTCTCCTTTGGCGATCGAGTATCCTTGGAACGTTGTCTCCCTAGTTGCCTCCCGTCCCAGGAACCAGACCGGCGGAAAGAGACGAAGTGCCTCATTCACAACGGCATAGGTATATGGAAGAGTGTTAAGAAGGTCTTTGGAATTAGGTTGTGAATCCGGAAATGATTTCTGCAACTCCTCCCTCACTTTGGAAAACTTTTCTGGGTTTTTTGCCAGCATGTAAAGCGTGGAAAAAAGACCACTGCCAGTGGAGTCAAAGCCCGCCAAGATAAGCGTGAATACAATGTTCCTAAGGTATCGGCGTTGCTCCTTCTTTGGTAATGCTTTGACGAAATCAGTAGCTAAGTAGGAAGAGACGAGATCGTGATACTGTTCCGGGTGGTCAATGTGCTGATCAATCAGCTCGTAGATCAAGGGATCAAATGATGAAAAGAGCATCTTATAATAGTCGGGTGCCAGATTTATGCGATCGGCCGAGATGTAGAAAAAAGGCACATTCCAGCTGTCTACCTTCTTAGCAGCCTCAAGAAGGGCCCGGACTTTTTTGTGATCTTTTAGAGTGAGCAGTTTGCTGAGGACTACCCGCATCGTGA
>CANIBV010000085.1 GCA_947466005.1 Spartobacteria bacterium
CTTGCAGGTGCCGCCGTTCTCGGTGACGGCCGCGTTGCCATCATCCTTGATGTGGACACGCTGGTGCGACTGGAACCGCACCCCTCTTTTTAAGACTACTACCGACCACCCACCCATCCATGAGCACATCCACCTCGCCAGCGATACAGCCTGCGGCCAAACCGGGCCGCTTCCTAACCTTTACTCTGGGCAACGAGTCCTACGGACTTCCGGTGCTCAATGTCCGAGAAATCATCCGGATCTGCCCGATCACGCCCGTCCCCACGATGCCGACCCATATCAAGGGGGTCATTAACTTGCGTGGATCCGTCATCGCCGTGGTCGACCTGAGGGCGAAATTCCAGCTTTCAACAGTTGAGTACGGGGACCGTGCCTGCATCATCGTCGTCCAACTCAGCTCCCCCTCGGGCAACAAGATCCTCATGGGTGCCATCGTCGATGCCGTGGAAGAGGTGATCCAAATCAGCCAGGAGACCATCGAACCGCCCCCTGACTTTGGCGGGGCACCGGACACCCAATACATCCTGGGAGTGGCCACGGCACAGGGTGGGGTCAAGACACTGCTCAATATCGAGCGGATCTTCCTTCAGGAGGCCGCGCTCCAGCCCTCCCTCGAGGCCGGATCAATGGTGCAGGATGTGATGCGCGTCACGCTGGAAAAGACCTTCCTGGAGCAGCGCTCAGTCACCCAGACAACTTCGCTGAAGCTCGACTCACCCGCGCAGCATTCATGATTCAATGCCCCTTCCAATCATAAACACATGAAGAACTGGACCATCGGCCGGCGGATCATCACCGGATTCGCTTTGATGCTGATCATCACCGCAACGCTTGGGGGATTTGCCCTCTGGCGATTGACCTCCCTCAACCGCAATATTGACGACTTAGCTGAAAACGTGATGCCGAGCATCCTTGTCCTCAATCAGATCAACGGGTTGGTGCGCGATAACTTTATCAGCGCTCTGCAGATGCAAACCGCCCCGTCCGAACAGGTACCGGAGTTTCAAAAGACTGTGGATACAAGAAAGGCCCGTATCGACGGATTGTTCGCCAAGTATGAATCCTCCCTGATTGCCGATGCCAAGGATCGACAGCTTTTTGAGGAGGCCAAGCACTGGTATGAGCTACTGCGGGCCGCCCGTTCCCACTGGTTTGAAATACTCAACGAGAACAAAAGAGAGGAGTCCCAGACATATTTTACGGGCACCGTTGTCCCATTGATCGAAAAGGCTTTTATAGCGATCCAAGAGTGGGTGAGATACAATGAGCAACTCGGCCAGGTCGCAGGGAATCTTGGAAAAGAATCAGTACACAGCACCCTGATCCTGATCGGCGTCTTGTTGGGGGTGGCCCTGGTCGCTTCGATGTTACTGGCTTGGCAAATTACCCGCTCCACCAACAAAATCCTCAGGTACCTTGCATCAAACCTTGATCGTGGATCCCTTCAGACAGCCTCCGCGGCGCGTCAGGTCTCGGTGTCCAGCAACTCCCTCTCATCAGGAGCCAGTCAACAGGCCTCCTCCGTCGAGGAGACCAGTACCGCACTGGAGGAGATGTCCAGCATGATCCGTGCCACCGCGGAAAATGCCCATAAGGCGACCACCCTTGCCTCCGAGGCGCGGGAAGTGGCTGACGCCGGATCCCTCTTGCGTGGCGAGGTGGCGGCCTCGATGAGCGCCATGGAAGCCTCCAGCAACGAGGTGGCCAAGATCGTCAAGAACATCGATGAGATCGCCTTCCAGACCAACATCTTGGCACTGAACGCCGCTGTGGAGGCCGCCCGTGCAGGTGAGGCCGGTGCAGGGTTTGCCGTGGTCGCAGACGAAGTACGCTCGCTCGCCCAGCGCAGTGCAGCGGCTGCCAAGGAGACCGCTGAGAAGATCGAGGCCGCGATTATCAGCAGTAGGAACGGATCCCAATGCTCGGCCAAGGTCGGTGATGCCCTGAGCCAGATCGCGGAGAAGGTGAAGGCCGCTGATCTGCTCGTGGCGGATATTGCCAGGGCCGCCTCCGAGCAGTCCCAGGGGATCGAACAGATCAACGGCGCCATGGCACAACTGGATAAAGTGACCCAGAGCAATGCCTCAGGCGCCGAGGAAAGCGCCAGTGCAGCGGAAGAACTCGAGGCCCAAGCCGAGGCCATGAAGGACCTGGTGACCCAACTCCATCAACTCGTGGGTGCTACGTCCTCATCCGGGGGACCCGTCAAGGGATCCAGGTCATGAGAAGGAGGGGGAAACTCGGGGACAGGACATTGCTGTCGCTGGTAAGCGTGATCCTCTTCCTGCTCGTGATAGGGGGGATCACGGGAAGGATCCTGACCAACCAGAAGGAAATCACCGCCGCTCAGGAACGTCGTTACCAGTCCTATCTGCTTGCTGACGAGCTCCGTCAGAGCTCCGATGACCTGACGCGTCTGGCCCGCACCTATGTCGTCACCGGCGACTCGAAATACGAGGGGCAATACTGGACGATTCTGGCGATCAGGAACGGTCAAGCCCCAAGGCCGATGAATTACGAGCGGATTTACTGGGATTTCATGGCTGTTGACGGAGTCAAACCGCGCCCTGAAGGGAGGACCGTGCCCCTGCAGCAATTGATGAAGGAGGAGGGCTTCACCGACCGGGAGTTCGCCCTGCTGAAGGAAGCCCAGTCAAACTCCGACGGCTTGGTCCGCATGGAGACCGTCGCGATGAATGCGACCAAGGGTCTTTTTGATGACGGAAACGGCAATTTCACACGCAAGGGGGATCCGGATCTCGAACTGGCCAGGCAACTGATGCACAGCAAGGAGTACCACGCCGACAAAGCCAAAATCATGAAGCCCATCGACGAGTTTTTCACCGTTCTGGAGCAAAGAACCCGAGGCGAGGTCACGAACCTTCTTCAAAGCAGTTACCACATGTTTTATCTTCTTCTGGGCGTCATCAGCCTCGCCATCCTGACGGTCGGATTCCTCTATGTTTCCATCTTTAGGACGGTGATCCGGCCTAGCAGCCTGATGATGGGGGAGCTTTTCAACACGAGTCACGAACTCGAGAGGGCCTCTTCCCATCTTGCCTATTCAAGCCAGTCCTTGTCGTCCGGGGCGAGTGAACAGGCATCCTCGGTCGAGGAAACCAGCTCATCCCTGGAGGAGATGTCGAGCATGACGCGCATCACGGCGGAGAATGCCCGGAATGCCACCTCCCTTGCTTCTGAGACACGCTCGGTGGTCGAGGGGGCTTCCCTAGCCATGGACGAAATGATCGAATCGATGAACGCTATCGGCACTTCCAGCGCGGAGGTGGCCAAGATCGTCAAGAACATCGACGAGATCGCCTTCCAGACCAACATCCTAGCACTGAACGCAGCTGTGGAAGCGGCTCGTGCGGGTGACGCGGGAGCAGGTTTTGCCGTCGTCGCCGACGAGGTGCGTTCCCTGGCTCAGCGCAGCGCCGCGGCCGCCAAGGAAACCGCCGCAAAGATCGAGGCCGCCATCGCGAGCAGCAGGAGCGGTTTTGAGTGTTCCGCAAGGGTTGGTGAGTCACTCAAGCAGATCGCCGAAAAGGTGAAGTCCACAGATCTCCTTGTGGCGGATATCGCCCGTGGCGCCTCCGAGCAGTCCCAAGGAATCGAACAAATCAACGGAGCCATGGTTCAACTGGACAAGGTCACCCAAGGAAACGCTACAAGTGCCGAGGAGAGCGCCAGCGCCGCAGAGGAACTGGACGCCCAGGCTGATTCCCTGAAGAGTCTGGTGGATCGTCTTCGGCAGCTTGTCGGAGGGGCCGAGGCCTCCTGCGAGGGGGGTTCCTCCAGGCACTCCCATCTTAAGTCACTCCCTCCGGAGAAGGGATTCCCTTTGCAAGGCGGCACAGGATCGAGGGGAGTCTCCAGAGGCAAGGGGATACCCATGCCGGGTGACTCCATCCCGGCGCAGGGGTCTCACGGAGCTGAGGATTCCAGCTTCCGAAACTTCTGACATCCGGCAGTTCAACAGATTCATATGCCGTCTTGTGTCACCTATTATCAGCACAAAACAAAAAACCTTCCCCGAAAAATCAGATAACAAGACAGCAAACATTCTACTCTTATGAATTACTCAAATCTCACGCGTCGGATCATCACCAGTTTCACCATCATGCTGTTGCTCACACTGGTGGTGGGAGCTTTCTCGCTACAACGCATCTACTCCATCAAGGGAAATGTCACGGTTCTGGCGGAGAACTCCATACCGAGCGTCATCACCCTGGCAAAGATCGGCGATCAGACGCGCTTCAACATGCTCTGTGCCACAGAGATCGATGGTGAGGAGAATCCGAAAAAGGTCACGGAACTTCGTCAGCAATTGGCCAGCGGGAAAACCCACCTTGACGAGTTGTTCAAGACCTATGAATTCCTCATTTCTGATCCCGAGGACCGGAGACTCTTCGACGAGCTCAAAAAGAATCGCGAGGCCCTTGTCATCGCGAGGGACCACTTTCTCGAGCTGATAAGCCAGAACAAACTTGAGGAGAAAAACCAATTTAAGGAAGAGGTACTGTTCCCCGCCTATGAGAAAGTCATCCATGCGGTCGATGCGGACGTGAACTACAACGCAAAACTGGCTAACGAAGGCGGATCAGTCGCATCATCCACCGCCTCATCCACTCTCATCGCGACCGTTGGCATCCTCTTTATTGCCCTCCTGATAGCGATCTTCATCGCCTGGAAGGTCATCAGGAACACTAAGCAGACCATGGAGGAAATCAGCAACGAATTTAAGCGGATCATGAAGACCGTCGCGGGGGTCACGGCCAACCTAGACCGCAGTGCCCTCCACACAGCCTCCGCAGCACGACAGGTCTCCATGTCGAGCAACCAACTCTCCTCGGGAGCGAGCGAGCAGGCCTCTTCCGTGGAGGAAACAAGCACCTCCCTTGAGGAGATGTCGAGCATGATCCGTGCCACGGCAGAGAACGCCCAGAAGGCCAAGATGCTTTCCTCCGATGCCCGCACGGAGGCTGATGCCGGCTCTAACACGATGACTGAGATGGTGCAGGCGATGACCTCCATCGGCACCTCTAGCGCGGATGTCGCGAAGATCGTTAAGAATATCGACGAAATCGCCTTCCAGACTAACATCCTTGCCCTGAACGCTGCTGTGGAGGCGGCCCGTGCGGGTGAGGCGGGAGCAGGTTTTGCCGTCGTCGCCGACGAGGTGCGTTCCCTGGCCCAGCGGAGTGCCGCGGCGGCCAAGGAAACCGCCGACAAGATCGAGGCTGCCATCGCGAGCAGCAGGAGCGGTTTTGAGTGTTCCGTAAGGGTTCGCGAGTCACTCAAGCAGATCGCTGAAAAGGTCAAATCGACCGATGCTCTCGTCGCTGACATTGCTTCCGCAGCCACCGAGCAGGCTCAGGGGATAGAGCAGGTCAACAACGCCATGAGCCAGATGGAAAAGGTCACCCACAGCAATGCGGCGAGTGCCGAGGAGAGCGCCAGTGCCGCGGAGGAACTCGATGCCCAGGCCGAGACCATGAAGGGTCTGGTGGCTCAACTCCGCGAACTCGTCGGAGGTGAGGCCGCAGCTGAGTCCGGATCAGCCGTCCCACGGGCTCCGGTAACCCAACCTTCCAAAGCAGCACCCGTCACCTCCGGGAATGTGAAGGCACGGAACACAATCCCGATGCCGGGTGATACCGCCCCCGGATCGGACCCAGAGACCAGCTTCCGGAATTTTTAACGAGGTCTTTTGGCGCAGAAAATGAATCCCTTTGACTCAGTCCAGGACGCCGTCCTGTCTGCCCCAGCCTACAGGACCGTAGTCGATCTGGTCTACCAGCACAGCCGGATCAGGTTGGGCGATGACAAGCAGACCCTCCTGGCCAACCGGCTCAGGAAGCGCCTTCTTCAGCTCAACATGACGTCCTACGAGGAGTATTGCTCGCTGTTGGAAACACCTGGTGCCCACGATGAGATCGAGCATTTAGTGGATCTCATCTCCACCAATCACACGAGGTTCTACCGCGAGCCGGATCATTTCAACTTCCTCACTGCCAGCATCCTGCCGACGCTTATCCCAAGCCTCCTTGAGGGGGGGGCACCGCTGAGGATCTGGTCGGCGGCCTCCTCCTCCGGAGAGGAACCCTACACGCTGGCGATCATCCTTTCAGAATATCTGAGAGATCACCCCGCCGTGACCTGGAAGATCGAGGCCACCGATATCTCCAGAAGGATCGTCGCCAAGGCGGAACGGGCTATTTACCGCATGGATGCTGTGGAACCGGTCCCGCCAGAGCTTCTCAAGCGCTACTTCCAAAAGGGTGTCGGGGACTATGAGGGGCACTGCCGGGTAAGGCCGGAACTGAAGGAGAAAGTGCGCTTTGAAAGGGTGAACCTCTTCCAACCGGAATACCCTGTGGCATTTAACCAGCATGTGATCTTCTGCAGGAACGTGATGATCTACTTTGATCTCCAGTCGCGCGAAGTGGCGGTGAACCGCCTCTCCAGACACCTCGCCCCCGGCGGCTATCTCATCGTGGGTCATTCCGAGAGCCTGATGGGGGTCAATCACGACCTGGTCTCGGTCAAGCAAGGGGTCTACCAGAAGCCATGAGTACCCCGGGGAAAGTCCGTGTGCTTGTTGTGGATGATTCGGCCTTGGCGCGTCGCGCCATCACGGATGCCCTCGTCAGGGATCCGGAGATCGAGGTGATCGGCGGAGCCGCCGATCCCTACATTGCGAGGGAGAAGATCCTCGAACTGGAGCCCGATGTCATCACGCTTGATCTGGAGATGCCCCGCATGGATGGCATCACCTTCCTCAAGATTCTCCGGGAGCATCATCCCGTTCCCGTGGTTGTTGTCAGTTCACTTACCCAGTCGGGATCAGCGAAGGCCATGGAAGCGCTACAAGCTGGCGCAATCGACGTCATTGGCAAACCCGACGGCAGTCGGAACTTCTCGGAGATCGCCAACGAACTCGCCTACCATGTGAAGGCGGCGGCACGATCCCAA
>CANIBV010000086.1 GCA_947466005.1 Spartobacteria bacterium
CGCCGAGGTAGCCGCTACGACCGGCATCGAAGGTTTTGTTGAAGGCCTTGTAGAACGCGCCAAGAGGGCCTTTTACCTCGGTACGGGGACGGAGCAGCAACGCGCCGAGCGCTGGGCTGAGGCTCATCGCATTGAAGGTCGAGATGATGACGGAGATCGAGATCGTGAGCGCAAACTGCTGGTAGAGACCACCCGTGATGCCAGGCAAGAAGACAGTGGGAACAAAGACCGACGAAAGAATCAACGCCGTCGCGATGAGCGGTCCGGTCACCTGCTCCATGGCCTTCACGGCGGCATCCTTGGGGGAGAGCCCCTCCTCGATGTGGTGCTCGATTGCCTCGACAACGACGATTGCATCATCGACCACAAGGCCGATCGCCAGCACAAGGCCGAAGAGCGAGAGAGTGTTGAGCGAAAAGCCGAAGAGAGGAAAGAGGGCGAAGGTTCCGATCAGGGAAACCGGAACGGCGATCGCAGGGATCAGCGTGGCTCGCCAGTTCTGCAGGAAGAGGAAGACAACAATGAGGACAAGGATCATCGCCTCGACGAGTGTCTTCTCAATGTCGTGCATGCTCGCCGTGACGGCCTGAGTGGTGTCGAGGGCGATCTCGTATTTGAGGCCGGCGGGGAACGTCGCGGCATACTGGGCAATAAGTTTGCGGGCATCCTCGGCAACAGTCAGTGCATTGCTCCCGGGGAGTTGGTAGACGGCGATCACGGCGGCCGGGTGACCATTGAAGCGGCCCTGGATGTTGTAAGTCTGGGCACCGAGCTCGACGCGGGCCACATCCTTGACCCGGACAACGGATCCGTTCTGGTCTGCACGGATGATGATCTCCTCGAACTCCTTCTCGGTCACCAAGCGGCCGGGGGCGCGCACGGTGAAGGTCATCTGCTGGCCGGGAGGGACCGGCTCTGCCCCGGTCTGGCCGGCAGGGTTGACGGTGTTCTGGTTATTCACCGCATCGTAGACCTCCTGGGTCGTGATGTTGAAATTCGCAAGCTTGGCTGGATCGAGCCACATCCTCATCGCGTACTGGCCGGCACCGAAGATCGTGACACTGGCGATGCCGGTGAGACGGGTGAGCGGGTTGACAATGTTCACGTAGGCGTAGTTCGCCAGGAAGACGGGGTCATAGCGGTCGTCGTCCGTGTAGAGGGAGAAGCAGATGAGCGGCGAGGGTGCCGTCTTCACCACATTGATCCCCTGCTTCGTGACCTGTGACGGGAGCTGCGACTGCGCCTGGGTCTGACGCATCTGGGTCAGGATCTGGTCCGTTGTCGGGACCGTGTTGTTGGCGAAGATGACATTGAGCTGCGACTGCCCGGAGCTGGAGTTCAGGGAGTACATGTACTGCATGTTGTCGACGCCGTTGACCTGCTGCTCGATCGGCGTGGCGACCGCCTGCTGGACCGTCATGGCATCCGCTCCGGGGTAGGAGGCCTGAACCTGGATCTGCGGGGGAACGATGTTCGGGAACTGGGAGACAGGCAGACCGGCCAGGCAAACCAGACCGAGGATCACCGTGATGATCGCGATGACAATAGCAACGATGGGCCGGTTGATGAAAAATTTAGCCATGGGAAGCTCCTAAGAAATGACCAGAAACAGCCTAGGACTTAGTGGCAGCGGCACCCGAGGACTGAGGATTCGTCGGGACGGTGGCTGGGATGACTTTCCTTGTGGCATCAGTTCCCTCGGCGGGGGTGGATGCAGCCGGCGCGGAGGGAGTCGTGGCAGGGAGAGGCATCACGGTGCACCCATCGACCACCTTCTGGATCCCCTGGACAACAATCTTTTCTCCGGCTGTGACTCCGGAGGCCACAACGGCCTCATCGCGTGTCGAGAGGATCACATTGACATTTCTGATCGAGACCTTGTTGTCAGGGCCTACAATGGCGAGTTGGTGGATGTTCTGAATGGTGATCACCGAATTGATCGGGACGACCAGAGCATTTCTCTGAACCCCGAGAGTGGCCTTCACTCTGGCAAAAAGACCGGGCCGCAGAAGCATCCCCGGATTAGGGAAGTTTCCCTCCACCGTGATTGATCCTGTCTGGGTGCTAATCTGGTTATTGGCTGCGCGGAAGGTTCCCTTCTGCGGGTAAATGGTACCGTCCGAGAGGATCATCTGCATTCCTGCACGCTGATCTTCGGCCTTGTTCTGGGCAGCATTGGAGGGATTGCTCAAGCTGTCGGAAATGATACCCAGGTAGTCGTCCTGACCGACTTGGAAGACCACTTTGATTGGATCAATCGCGACGACTGTCGTTAGTGGTTCTTGGGACTGGGAGCTGACATACGACCCAACCTCGTAGTTGGCGAGCCCAGCCATGCCATCGATCGGAGAGACCACCTTGGTGAAGTCGAGATTCACCTGTGCGGACTGAACGGCCGCCTGCATCGCGGCAACCTGTCCCACCGTGGCCTGATAATTCTGCTGCTGGTTTTGAAACTCTTGAACACTGATCACCTTCCCCGCGAGGAGGTTCTGGGCTCGGACGAAGTCCTGCTGGACCTTGGTCTGGGTGGCAACCGCAGTTGCCAGATCGGCCTTGGCCTTGTCCAGCGATGCCTGGAAGGGAGCAGGATCGATCTGGAAGAGCGGCTCACCCTGCTTCACCACGCTCCCCTCCGTGTAGTAGCGCTGGATGATGTTGCCGGCGACATTCGGTTTCACCAGCGAGGTGACGGTTCCCTGGAGGTTCCCGATCCACTCCTTGTGGTTGGGCATGTCTTTCTGAAGCACCACACCGAGCGTCACCGGAACAGGCGGACGCGCAGCTGCTGGAGCAGCCTCCTTCTTGCAGGCGGAAAGCGGTAGAAACGTCAGCCCCGCGATCATCGGGACTAGAATGCGGCGGTTGGGGATCTTCACAGGAAGTTTGTTTAACAGATGCCCCGACCGTGTGGCTAGAAAAGAGCCCTGGACACCACGACAAAAATCAACGTCGGATCATGCCCGCCCCCATCAGGAAGACAGGCAATAGACACCACCCGAGGACTATCCACGGGATCACCCCGTAGGCACCTTGCTGTGCGGGATAGACATTCACCCACAGGGTGTAGCCTATGGAAAGCGCGGCGATCGCCGGGATCATGACTTGCCATTGCCCCTCCTTTGAGGGATCCCGGAGAAGGGAGAGCCCGGCGCTCAGCACCACGAGGAGATAGGCGACCAACAGACCGAGTACCCCGAGAGTGGAGGCCCAGAAGAAGGGAACGGAACCGCTGGCATGAAAGACCAACCTCATGGTGGCATAGCCGGCAAAGGCCACCCCGATGACACAGAGCGAGGCTAGCACCGGGGAGGATCCCCCTGCTGAGAGACGCGCCAGACGACTCGAGGGAGCCAGCTCACGCAGCATGGCGAAAAGCACGCGGGAGGCTCCCATCACTGAGGCCAGGCCGCATCCCAGCGCGGAAAAGGTCGCCAGAATATCAAGCAGATCGCCGCACCATCTACCGAAATACATGCAGCCGAGATCTCCGAGCAGGGAGTGCGATGCAGCGAAGCGCGCCATGCCCACGGGGTCGGTGCCGAAGCCGAGAACCTCGGCCGTCGTCACAAACGTGTAGACGACCCCCCCCCCGATCACCGTGCCGAGCAGCACCATTGGGATCGTGAAGGTCGGCCTCCTCACCTCCTCACCCATCGTGGCCACCATCTCAAAGCCGGCAAACGAAAGGAATCCGAAGGAAAGTGCGAGGGTGATGGCCGACGGACTGATCCCGGACGATGGAATGAAGAGGTCCCTGATCGGCGGATCGCCCTGAGGTCCGTGCCCGTGCAGGACCTGCCAGATCACGGCCGCCGAGAGCGCCAGCATCACGGCCACGGCAACGCCCTCCAGTGTGATCAGGGCGAGGGCGGCAAGCCTCGCCACCGTGACACTGAGCACCGCGACAAGCAGTGCCCCCACCAGAGTGAAGAAAAAGACAGAGGGGTGATGCGCAGGGTGAAACTTCGCGGCGAGATCGCCCCGGAAGAGACCGAATCCGGAGATGCCCACCATCCCGAAGCAGAGATAGCTTCCCAGCAGAGCCCACCCGGCAACAAGACCGGCCCTTGGCCCCATCACGGCCGAGACAAATCCGAAGGCAGAGCCGGCATTGGGATGAAGCCTTGAGAGGCGGGCAAAGCACCAAGCCACCATGATGACCAGCACCGTGCTGAGGAGGAAGACCAGCGGAATCAACCTCCCCACATGCTGGGAGGGCTCCTGCGGGTTCAGGTTCATCGCCAGGGTCGGCCCCATCCCGGCAAGGCTGACACCGATGGCTTCCCTGACCCCGAGGCCCTGCAGGAAAGAAGTCCGACGGGCTCCATTCTGTGGCACCTCGCTCATAAGCGACGCCCTCGAATACTCCCCTTCATCTGTTCACACATGTGAGCACGGATCCCCTCCTATCCAGGGATTTCCGCAGAGGCCGAAACAAGCAGGAACAGCGTGACAACTGAAGAAAGAATAAACGATAGCCGGCACATGACCATTGGCTTACTTCAGCACCGCGGCTTGGGCAGTGCGGATCTTCTCCACGACCGGCTTCAGCGAAGGATCCTGTTGGGCGATCAGATCAAGCTTCACCTTCGCCAGGGCCTTTCTCGCCTGGATCTTGTCTTCCAGCGTCGGGGCATTCGTCACCGCGGCATTTGCCGCGATGAACTGGGGATTGCTCTGGATGACACCCATGGCCGCTTTCATCTTCATCTTGTCGCCGAAGGAGAGTTGGCGGATCACCTGCTCTCGACACTGGTCCATCGCGGCAAGAGTCTGCTCTGGGGATTGCGTCTGAGCTTTGAGTTGGGATCCGAGGGCAAGCATCGCCACCAAAAACGATCCGAGATAAGGGCGAAGGGAAATGTCGCGGATCGGGGTGTTCATGAGCTGGTCAGAGAGCCATTCAGCTTTGCGGCGCAGGTGTCGGGCTGGGAGTCGCACTGGGGCTCGGAGAGGCCTTTGGGTGTGCTTCCTGATACTGATCCTTGGCCTTCTTTAACACGGTTCTGCCGAGAATGGAGCTGGCAATGCGCACCGGTGGAGGAGCAACACAACTGGAAAGAAGAGCGATGGCGACGATGGGTATGAGTTTTTTCAAGGGTTAAGCATATCTTTATCGGTTGGACTTACTATCTGGTAATCAATTTCTGATCCGATGTCGGAAAATATATTTTCTTTTGAAAAGATTTTGGGAGGGGTGACTTCTTCATTGAGAAATGATCCCCCAATAGAGTGTGACTGTCCCGGTCCTGAATCCGCCCCAGGCCGGGCAACCTCGGAGTGTATGTTCTCCGAATCGTGGATCCAGATTCCTCGGCGCGTACATCACCGGGTTGTGGGAAGTTGTAGGAACAATTTCGGCGATTCTGGAAGAAACACGTGCTGGCAAATAGCACAAATAGACATCTATTTCATTGCTTGTCATGCACTTAGAGATTTTCAGATATCAAGGTTACCCTCCGATCCCTGCAGAAAACTGCCAACAAACCGATAGGGACAGTTTTAGGGCAAATTGGGGCGCGACCCGAGGCCCGCAAATCCAAGCATTGGATTGATTCAGGGGGCGTAATATCCCCGATGAGGCATGAACCTAGCGCACTGGAAACAGATGATAAGAAATGCCCTGCGGGTCATTTCAGGACAACAAAAGACCCATCCCCTCCATTGCTGGAAGAGGATGGGTCTTCGGTGTCAGTCTGTGAAATTCATCAGAACTTCACCCCGGCGGACCAGAAGATGTTCTGGCTGACCAGATCACTGTTCCCGGCGGCGGCGTTGTAGAAGAAAGCTGTGTTCCACCTCTTCCCAATCTCCACGGTGAAGCCGACCCCCGTGTAGAGGTAGTCCCTGATCCCCGTAGCACTCGTGTTGCTGAAGGTCGGACTGGTTCCTCCCAAGTTGCCGGTGATGTTGTAGGGGTTCTGCAGGAACTCATGCTGCCAGTTGAGCGAGATCTGCGGCACCACGACCACGTTCTTGCCAGCCTGCCAATTATAGGCGGCATGGGCGCCGATACTCGAGAGCATGCTGGAGCTGTTCCACCCGCCCGAGTTGAAGTCGAGGGACTGCGCTCCGGTTTCATTCAGGGCGTTGACCCCGAGGTAGGTGTACTGGAGGGAGGCGGTGGGTCCGAAGGTGAACTTCCCCTTCTGGATGTCGTAGCCGGTCGCCAGCATGGTATCGAGCTCTCCGGCTCCGGGGGCGCTGTTGGCCGTCCGGTTCATGCCGGTGTACTGGATGACGCGGGTAGCCTGGTAGTTGTGGTAGGCTCCACCGGCAAGGGCGTTAGCGTAGAGTCCCTTGCCATCCTTGTGTCCGTAGGTACCGAAGACTCCGAAGCGGACGGCGTTGTCGATGAGGCTGCTGCCGGTTCCAAGTCCGCTGCCACTAGCTCCCATCTTGGAGTAGGTCCCCTGGTAGCCGCAGTAGATGCCACTGGCGAAGTAGTCGTTCCATTTGTAGGTGAGTCCCGCTGTGATACCTCCGCTCTGGGCGTTGTAGCCGGGGAGCATGTTGCCGCTGTTGGCGTTAGCGAAGATACCGTTGGCATCCACGAACATCCCCCAGTGGTTGTTGAGTCCGGGGCGGAGGATGTCTTTCTTGGAGTCGAGGACTCCCTTGCCAGCACCATCTCCCTGCCCTTCCAGCATGGGCATGTTGTCCATTCCACTCATGCTAAATCCCCCACCCTCGGCCAGACGGACTCCCCAGAGGCGCTGGTTGAGCTGCATGTTAAGGGCATTGGCCTGGTTGAAGGCGA
>CANIBV010000087.1 GCA_947466005.1 Spartobacteria bacterium
CGTCGAAGGGTTTCAAGTCGTGGATCTCGAAAATCCTGCCCGAGGGGCCGACGTAGGCGATGGAGAGTGGGGTGGGGGTATCCTTCATCCAGAAGGAGACGGGTCTGGGTGAGGGGAAGACAAAGACCATCGCCTCGTCGGTTCCCAGATTGGTGCGGGACATGAGGCCGCGCTCACGGGAGGGGTCGTCGGCTGCGATCTGTGCGGAAAGGGAATTCGTGCCGAGGGTAAGCGCGGCCTTGGGCAGATCGAGTTGGGGCTTAGGCGCCGCATGGAGAGGCAATGCCGATAAAAAAACTGAAAGTAGAAGCGGGAGCATGTTTTTCATAGGGATGCCGTTGAATGCTTCGCGATCATAGGGGCATGGGAAAAATATGGAACTCAGGAAGAGACCTGCAACTCCTAAGATTCATCTTGTGTCTTTTGAAGGCGTTCTTTTGCAAGAGGCCTTGCCCCAAAGCAGCAGCTTTACTCAGGGCGTTCGACAATTTGATTCATTCATTTCCTGAGTTTGCTAACCCGGCCGTTGCTTCGCAGCCGTTACGGCTGAGTTCCATATTCAATTCTTGTCCCGAATTTTTCGGCAAATTTCTTGCCTTCAGCGGCTGACTTTCTACTCTGTTCGAGCCTGCGAATTCCTCCATCCGGGCGTTTCACTATCACCCGATGTCGAATTTCTTTCCCAGATGGGCCAA
Organism: Spartobacteria bacterium; assembly: GCA_947466005.1. GTDB lineage: Bacteria > Verrucomicrobiota > Verrucomicrobiia > Chthoniobacterales > UBA6821 > UBA6821. The sequence continues at coordinate 696 of CANIBV010000087.1, forward strand.
TTGGCTCCCGCTCCAGCTGCTGGTCTGCGGGCTGATTGTGGGCGCACCCATCACGCTCGGGATCTGGTATTACTTCACGCCAAAGTATACCCGTGTCGGCTACCAGCCCGACCAACCGGTCCCCTTCTCCCATGCGCTGCACGTGAAGCAGCTGGGAATGGATTGCCGTTACTGCCACAGCTTTGTTGAGGTGGCCGGACACTCCAATCTGCCGACCACGCAGACCTGCATTAATTGCCACGGCGAGGGAAAGATCCTGCCAAACAGCCCCCGTCTTGCTCCTGTCCGCGAAAGCTGGAAGACCGGCCAGCCGATCCCCTGGGTTCAGATCCATCGCCTGCCTGACTACGCTCACTTTAACCATGCTGTCCACGTGAACCGTGGGGTGAGCTGCTACAGCTGTCATGGAGCTGTCAATGAGATGAGCGTGGTCTACGAGGCTGAGTCACTCAGCATGAAGTGGTGCCTCGATTGCCACCGCGCACCTGAGAATTTCCTTCGCCCACCCTCGGAGATCTACAACATGTCCTGGCATCCTGACTCTGCCGCTCAGCAGCGTGAGATGGGGATGAAGTTTAAGGAAGAGTGGAAGGTCAACCCACCTGTAAGCTGCGGAGGATGCCACCATTGAAAAAGATTTTCCAACACCCTGCGCGTGACGCAAACCCGACTCTCTGGAGAACCAAAGGCGAGCGTGAGAACTCGGCGGCCTTTGCCGAGGATCTAGCCCGCGAGTTCACCCCCGGCTCTGGACAGCTCAGCGAGGAGGAGGTCTCTGGACTCTCCCGCCGTGATTTCGTCCGTCTGATGGGTGCTGCCACCGCGCTGACAGGCGTGGGGCTCACTGGCTGCCGCCGCCCCGAGGCGCACCTTGTTCCTTTTGCCAAGAGCGCCGAGTGGACTATCCCCGGGAAGTTCCTCTACTACGCCAGCTCCATGCCGACTCCGGCCGGCGCCGTGCCCCTCATCGTCACGACCTCCGATGGTCGTCCAACCAAGATCGAGGGAAATCCGCTGCATCCTATTAGTAACGGCTCGACCGACGTCTTTGCCCAGGCCTCGATCCTTGATCTCTACGACCCGAACCGCTCCAAGGAGATTACCCATGACTCCCGCACGGTGGGCCGCGGCGATCTCGACAACCTGATCGCCAAGATCCGCGCGGCCGCAGGTGCCAATGGCGGCGACGGGCTGGCCATCGTGGTCGGCAAGGAGAACTCCCCGACCCTCGAGCGTCTGCGCGCCTCGCTGACGCAGCAGTTCCCCAAGCTCCTCTGGGTGCAGGATGAAGCGATCTCATCCCGCGAGGCCGATGCGGCGTTCGATGCGATGCTTGGGGCGGGCGCGCGCCCTGCTTGTGATTTCACGAAGGCGGATGTCATTCTCTCCATAGGCAGCGATTTCGTGAACCCCTCAGAGAGCGGCTTCGGTTATGCCAACGGCTTCGCCAAGCGACGCGATCCTAAGGGAACGATGAACCGCCTCTATGTCGCGGAAAACGGTTTCTCCCTCACCGGAGGAATGGCCGATCATCGCCTCCGCGTTCGTGCCTCCGAGTATGGCGACTTCGCCGCTGCTGTTGCGAGCGCCGTGGCCACCAAGACAGGTGATGCCGGCCTCAAGGCTTCAGCCGCTGCTTACCCGCTCACCGGAGCCTCTTTCGACCCTGCTTGGATCAAGGGAGTCACCGAAGACCTGATCTCGGCCAAGGGTAAGAGCCTCATCCTGGTTGGAGCCCAGCAGCCAGTGGCTCTTCGCGCGCTGGTCATCGGCATCAATGCCGCCCTTGGCAATCTCGGTGCCACGGTTACCGTCCGCCAAACTGGAGCCAGGCCCACCGCCTCGCTTACCGATCTCTGCGATGCGATCAAGGCGGGCTCGGTCCAGACCCTCCTGATCCTCGGCAATAATCCGGTCTACACGGCCCCCGCTGATCTTAATTTCCCGAACCTCCTGGCAAGCGTCACCCAGACACTGCATCTCTCGATGTTCGCCGATGAGACGAGTAAGGTCTGCCACTGGCATGTCCCTGCATCCCACTATCTGGAGCACTGGGGTGATGCCCGCTCGATCGATGGGACGATCTGCCCGATCCAGCCGATGATCCTCCCTCTTTGGAACGGTCTCTCGAGCCTTGAGATCCTCGGGGCCCTCGCCGGCGAGAAAATCGACGGCCCCTCTCAGGTCCGCACAACCTTTGGCAGCGTGACCAAGGATGGCTCCGATGCAGCATGGAACACCTTCCTTCGCAACGGCTTCGCCGCAGGCACCGCCTGGAGTCTCTCCAACCCCTCCTTAAATCAGGCTGCGGCTCAGAACGCCATCAATACGGCCAAGTCAGCACCCAAGAACGAGGGGGACTTTGAGGTCGTTTTCCTCCGCAGCTCCAGCGTTGATGACGGCCGCTATGCTGGGAATTCTTGGCTGCAGGAGACCCCCGATTTTGTGACGAAGCTCGTCTGGGATAATGCCGCTCTTGTCAGCCCTGCTGATGCCCGCATGCTTGGGGTAGAGGATGGCGATTGGTTGAAGATCACCGCCGGAAATCGTTCCATCGAAGCCGCTGCTCTAGTTGCCACCGGCCACGCCGACAAGTCTCTTAGTATCGCCCTTGGCTATGGCCGTCAGGGAGTCTCCCACGTGATGGATAAGGTGGGCTTCGATGCTTATCCGCTCCGTGATGCCTCGAATCTTGCTTACTGCACCGGGGTCAAGGTTCAGGCGCTGCCCCAGGCGGCGTACGTCTTTGCCCGCACGCAGGAGCACCAGAACATGGAAGGGCGCGACATCGCCCGTGAAGGGACACTCGATACCTTCAAGAAGCAGCCTGAGTTTGCCTCCGAGATGGATGGTGAGCTCACCAAGCCTGTCTCCATCTACCCGAATCCTCCGCTCACTTCTGATCTACAGTGGGGACTCTCCGTCGATCTGAACTCCTGCATCGGCTGCAATGCCTGCCTTGTTGCCTGCCGGTCGGAAAATAACGTTCCGGTCGTTGGCAAGGATCAGGTTCGTCGCGGTCGCGACATGGCCTGGATCCGAATCGACCGCTGGTTTGCCAGTGCCGATCATAAAGAAGAGAACGTGGAGATGATCCCGATGGCGATCATGTGCCAGCAGTGCGAGAGCGCGCCGTGCGAGCCGGTCTGTCCCGCTAATGCAACGGTCCACAACGAAGAGGGCCTTAACTTGATGGTTTACAATCGCTGCATCGGCACCCGGTATTGCGCCAACAACTGCCCCTGGAAGGTGCGCCGCTTCAATTATTTCGACTATAACGAGCGTCCTCTCGACGAGCTCTACTACGGCCCTCTTGCACCCAAGGGGATGGCAGACAGTCTCAAGATGTCAAAGAATCCGAATGTCACCGTGCGCATGCGCGGCGTCATGGAGAAGTGCACCTTCTGCATTCAGCGCATTGAGGAGGCAAAGATCGCACGCTCCGTGAAGGCTGGTGCCAGCGATGTAATCAAGACCCCTCTCCCAGCGTTCAAGACCGCCTGCCAACAGGCCTGTCCTTCTGAGTCGATCGTCTTTGGTAATATCAACGATCCTGAGAGTGCTGTCTCCAAGCAGAAGTCTAATCCACGCACCTACGCATCGCTCAATTACCTCAACACGCGCCCGCGTGTCACCTATATGGCGAGGATCCGCAATCCGAACCCGGCCATGCCAGGAGCTGACATGGTCGGTGCGGCAAACCGGCACGAAGAGGGCCACGCGCCGCGCTCTTAACCGTTCCCGAAAATGTCCGCGCTTTCCAACACGACAACCCCAGGGGTAGCTGCAGCTGCAGAGGCCGGCGCTCCCGACCTAAGCGCCATCGCGCGTCCGCCGCAGGTGCTCAATAACCGCGGCCCGCTTTGGGTGACTGATGCGGTTTGCTCGATTGTGGAGGGAAAGACTCCCCTCTGGTGGTATGCCGCGATCTCGGTCTCGGGAGCCTTTGCCGCGATGGGTGGTGCCTGCATCCTCTACATGATCGCCACAGGTGTCGGTGTCTGGGGATCGAACAGCCCGGTCTTCTGGGCGTGGGACATCACCAACTTCATCTTCTGGGTATCGATGGCTCACGCCGGATCGTTGATTTCAGCTCTCCTCTTCCTGACGCGGCAGAAATGGAGCATCTCCATCTCGCGGTCTGCCGAGGCGATGACGGTTTTTGCCATTATCTGTGCTGGCGTCTATCCCGCGATTCATATCGGGCGCGTCTGGTTCGTCTGGTTCCTCTTCCCCGTGCCCAACAGCTACGGCATGTGGCCTAATTTCTCCAGCCCGCTCCTCTGGGATGTCTTTGCGGTGACGAGCTACCTGACGGTCTCCTCTCTCTTCTGGTTCGCCGGAATGATTCCCGACCTTGCAGTGCTGCGCGACCGTGCCACCACCAAGATCAGAAAGTTTGCCTACGGCATCGTCTCACTCGGCTGGCTGGGAACCGCTCGCCAATGGCGGCATTTCGAGATGATGTATGTGCTACTTGCCGGCCTAACCTCAGTGCTCGTCGTCACCGTCACCACGATCGTGGCCTCCGATTGTGCGACCTCGGTCGTCCCCGGTTGGCATGCCACCATCTTCCCGTTCTACTTCATGGTGGGTGCTGTCTACAGCGGTAGCGCTGCCGTGCTGACGCTTCTGATTCCGCTTCGACTGATCTACCCGCAGCTCAAGGACCTCATCACTCCATCTCACCTTGAGAAGGTGGGCAAGCTGCTCCTCATGATGGGATCCTGCGTGGCCTACGTGTATGTCTTCGAGCTGTTCACCGCATGGTACAGCGCCAATCCCTTCGAGCGGGGTGCTTTCCTTGAGCGACTCACCGGTGGATACAGTTGGGCCTACTGGACCTGTATTTCGATTAATCTGACCGTGCCCCAACTCTTCTGGTTTAAGGGGATCCGCACCTGCCTCCCGATTGTCTTTGTACTGGCGATTCTGGCGAACGTCGGCATGTGGTTCGAGCGCTTCGTCATCGTGACCACAACGCTCACACGCGATTTCCTTCCCTCATCCTGGGGTGAGTTCCATCCAACGATCGTCGACATCCTCACGGCGACCGGCACGCTCGGCATCTTCTTCACCTTGTTCCTGCTTTTCATCCGCTTCGTGCCCATTGTGAACATGAGCGAACTCAAGGCCGCCTTGCCGGGCACCCAGCCTCACGGAGCATCCGATCATTCAACGCAGGAGGCACGTTAACATGAGCAGTACCCTCCATCAGTTCCACGGCCATCACCTGCCTTTCTGCGGATCTAAGGAAGAGCCTCTCTATGCGGTCGGCTCACGCTTCGACACGCCGGATGAGCTGTTCGCCGCGGTTACCCGTCTCACTGCAGCCGGCTACACACGCTACGCCTGCTTCACTCCCTATCCCGTGCACGGACTCCCCGAGGCCATGCACCTGCCGAAGTCGATCCTGAGCTTCCTTGTTCTGGGCGGAGGATTTTCAGCCATCCTCATTGCGCTCTCCATGCAGCTCATTCCCACGACCCTGATCTATCCGATCGTGGTGGGGGGTAAGCCACTCGATCTCTCTGCCCTGCCGCAGTACATCCCGATCACGGTGGCCCTCACGCTCATGATTGCTGCTATCGTAGCCGTGACAGGTATGATTCTGCTAGGTGGCATGCCGCGTCTCAATCATCCGATGCTGGCTTGGGAGCTTTTCGCAAAATGCGCCTCCCGCGGATTTTTCCTTACCGTGGAAGCTCACGACAAGAGTTTCAATATGGCTGCAGTGACCGAATTGCTTCATACACTTGGTGCCACCGATCTCATTGCCATTCACGAGGAGGCGGAAGCTCAGAAAACCGGGAAGTCCTCTAAGTAACCGAGTAATTGCCATGACGCTGATCCGCTACTTCATTCTTCTTCTGGCCATGGTAACCCTTCTGGTGGTTTCCATTGCGGGACTACGTGGCTGCAAGACCAATCGTCCTCCAATCGAGATCTTTCCAGACATGGTGCGTCAAGC
>CANIBV010000088.1 GCA_947466005.1 Spartobacteria bacterium
ATCGCCGAAGAGGAGCAGCCCGGCCTCTTCCTCTCCGCACTGAGTCACTTCATCAGCGCAGGCAAAGCTGCCGCCGAACTGAAGAGACTCTCCGCAAGCGATCTCGCCGTCCTGAGAGAAACTTTTGCCTGTTCCAGTTGGCGCTCACTGCTCCACCCTCTTCAGGGAAAGAACTCCCCTTCCAAGGGATCAAGCAAAGTAAAAAAACCTGCCGGAAGCCAGAATCCCAAACAACCGGGGAGAGGGAGGCGATAGCTCTTTCCACGGCACTGGAGGCTCCCATCCACTGAAAACAGCGATGGCCTCCTTGTTTGCAGAACCCTCTGGTTTGACTGATCGCTCATGACAACAGAGGATCTTGTCATGAAGTGTCATTTGATCGTGGGCTTGTTCCTGTTTCCCGCCGCAACAGGCTCCCTGCTTGCCTCCGATCTCCCCCTTTGGGAACGACTGACACCACAGCAGCAAATGGTCCTGAGTTCCGGAAAGCAGGTCGTTCTTGAGGAGGAGATCCCTGACAATCCCTGGCCAAAACTGACGATCTATCAGTTGGTCAAGAGTAGCTCCGCCGACGTGGCCGCCGTCTTTTGGAACAGCGAACTGGACACGAAATACCTCCCAAACTGCAAATCTGCACGCATCCTTGATCGCCCCTCGCACGATGTGCACAAGGCAGAGTTTATCCTCAGAATGCCCTTGTTTCTCCCGGAGGAACTCTACGTGTCGCGGATCACGATCAAGAGCCCTTCGCAGAACGTCTATGAGATTTCATGGAAGGTGCTGGAGTCGCGTTACTCCAAGGAATGCAACGGCATGATCCGGATCGAACCGCACGGTGACTTGGCCCTCTTCAGCTATCAGAACTTCGTGAAGCCACGGAGTAACTTCGCGGGCCTTCTGCGTTGGCCGGCACAGGCCACCATCGTCGATAGCGTGAAGTCCTTGGTACGCCAGGTCGAAACGGAGAAGCAAAAGAACCCCCAACTCCTTGCCGGTCAGCTTCAGGCCGTTGAGCAGGCAGTGGGCCTCCCTCCCGGTTCGCTGCGATAGGGAAGCGCTGAAGGTTGACCGCTAATTCCCGTGACGCATAGGATCGCCGCATGATCCGTTCGTTTGCTGGTTTCCTGCTGCTCCTTGCCGGGGCAACGGCATCGCTCTCCGCCGAGGAGTCGATGTGGAGTGCGTTGACACAGCAGCAGCATGCGCAGCTTCTCGCGGGCAAACAGGTGGAGATGGAGGAGGAGATCTCAGGCACGCCATGGCCCCGCTTCACGATCTACCATCTCGTGAAAGGGACGCCTGCAGATGTTGCGGCCATTTTTTGGGATTGCGAACTGGATCCGAAGTACATTCCGAATTGCCTCTCCGTACGGATCATTTCACGGATGGCACCTTGGATCCACGATGGAGAGTATACGCTGAAGATGCCCCTGTTCCTGCCGGACGAGGTGTATGTTTCGCGGAATGAACTGAAGAGACACTCCGCCAATTCCTATGAAATCTCCTGGAAAGTCCTCCGCTCCCGCTACTCCGAATCATGCTCAGGATCGCTACGTATGGAGGAGCACGACGGGAAGACCCTGCTCTGCTACAGCAATCTCGTTGTCCCCGGCAGCCGCCGCCTCGCGGGACTTCTCCGCTCAAGCGCCGGAAATCAGGTGACCTCCAGCGTGCAGGCTCTTGTCCGCCAGATAGACTCGGAAATCGAGATGAGGCCCCAACTGCTCGAGCAACAGCTTCACTCTCTGGAACACGCTCTGGAAACGGCAAAGTAGCAAGGTGCCGACACTCCTGCATCTGACCCCACAGGCGTGGCTGCTAGTGGCCGTCTCCGCATTCTGCATCGGTTTTACCAAGGCGGGATTCGGTGGATTCGGACTCATCGCGGTACTTCTCATGGCTCAGGCCTTTCCTGCCAAGGAATCAACCGGAGCCTTGCTCCCGATGCTCATCATGGCTGATTTCATGGCTATCTCCGCCTATCGCAGGCATGTCTCGTGGGGAGAGCTGTGGAGACTCCTCCCATCGACTTTTCTGGGTCTGATCGTGGGATGGTTGCTGATGAGCAGGATCCCCGACGATCGCTTCGCTCACTTCCTGGGTTGGCTTATTCTCGTGATGATGGCGCTCGTCCTCTGGCAGCGATTCGACAAGAGGATCCTCTCGGGAATCATGCATCACCCGGTTCTCGCGACGGGATCGGGATTTCTGGCCGGCGTGACCACGATGATGGCCAATGCGGGCGGTCCCACGATGACCTTTTACCTCTTGGCCAAGAGGTTCGACAAGATGGCCTTTGTCGGAACCTGCGCCTGGTTCTTCTGTGTCACCAACTTGGTAAAGGTTCCGCTGAGCTGGAATCTCGGCCTGATCACCATATCCTCACTGGTGATCAATCTGATAATGCTCCCAGCCATCGTCGCGGGGTTACTAGGTGGACGACTCCTTCTCGGGAAAGTCTCACAAGCCTTTTTTGAATGGCTGGCCATCGTCATGGCTATTGCCTCTGCGGCCCGGATGATCATGGCGTAAGGCATGGCCCAAAACCTTTTACCTTTTACCATTTACCTTTTACTTTTCAGCCATGCCCCGTATCGCCGAAGAGAGTATCCAGAAGGTCGCTGACTCCAGCGACATCGTGGAGATCATCGGTGGCTATTTCCCACTCAAGCGCGCCGGCACCAGCTTTCGGGCCATCTGCCCCTTCCACAAGGAGAAGAGCCCCTCCTTCCATGTGAATCCATCGCGGCAGTCCTTTCACTGCTTTGGCTGCGGTGCGGGAGGTGGAGTCTTCCGCTTTGTGATGGATTACGAGCATATCGATTTTCCAAATGCCGTCCGCAAGCTCGCCCAGCGCGCAGGCATTGTTCTGGTCGAGGACAATGATCCCAAGGAGCAGTCACGACGCGACCAGCGCAGCAGGCTCCTGGAGCTTCACAAGGAGGTCTCCGCAAGGTTCCACCGGAACCTTCTGCGAACCCACGAGGCGGAACATGCCCGCGCCTACCTGAAGCGCCGCGGACTGACCAAGGAGATCGCCGTGGACTGGCAGATCGGGTACGCGCCCGCAGGCTGGGAGACGCTCCGCAACTGGGCCATGGAGAAGGGTTTCACCCGGGATGAGTTGGTCCAGGGGGGGCTTCTCTCCGTACGCGATGGGGAGAGCCAGGGAGGGTATGACCGCTTTAGGGACCGCCTGATGTTCCCGATTCGCAACGATTATGGCGAAGTCGTGGCCTTCAGTGGGCGGATCCTGAATGACTCACAGAAAGAGGCTAAGTACGTGAACTCACCGGAGACCCCGATTTTCTCGAAGGGCCGTGTTCTTTTCGGCCTCGATAAGAGTAAGCGCTCTCTGATTGAGGCCGGTTCGGCCATCGTTCTCGAGGGACAGATCGATCTGATCTCGGCGTTCGAACACGGTGTCAGGAACGTCGTGGCCCCACAGGGTACAGCCTTCACCTCCGAACAGGCACGACTCCTTCGGCGCTTTGTCGAGCAGGTCATCCTCTGCTTCGATTCCGACACGGCTGGTCAGAATGCCGTCGAGAAGTCCCTCCCCTCACTCCTCGCTGCCGGCATTGAGGTCAGGGTTGCCAGTCTCCCGTCCGGTGAAGATCCGGACTCGCTCATCCGGGGACAGGGAGTCGAGGCCTTCAGTGAGAAATTATCAACTGCCAGAGACTTCTTCGACCACACCATCGAGCGGGCCATCGCCGAAGCGGCGGGGCAGTTCGGGCCCCGTGAAAAGGCTGCCGTGGCACGGAAACTGGGTGGCTACCTCGAGCTTCTCCCCGAGGCTGCTCTCAGGGAAACAACCACCGCTCATGTCGCCTCCCGATTGGGTCTCTCAGTAAGTGCACTTCAGGAAGCGGCGGCTAAGAATCCCGTCACCCTCCCCGAGGATGATTCGAGAGCCCCCTCTTCAGGATCACCGCTCCGACGTGAGCTCAAAGTCTCCGCCTCGACAGAGCTCATCTGCCGCTTGGCTCTCCTATCACCGGAAGTAAGGCTCTGGCTCTCCAACCGGACCCACCCCACCCCCGGAGAGTTAGATCCTGAGCTTGAGCTGCTCAAAGAGCTACTCCCCCCTCTTGAGGCACTCCGTGAGCCATCCCCTTCTGCCGTTCTCGCCCTGATTCCCGAGGAGTTGCAGTCCCTGGTCAGTGGGTGGGAACTGGAGAAGATGCCCGCTTCCCCTCTGGCTGCCGTGCAGGATGCCATCCGCAACCTCCAGATGATCGAGTTGAAGAAGAAGCAGGTCGCCGTCGCGCTTCAACTGAAGGCCCCGGGGCTCACATCAGAGAAGATGATGGCGATCCAAAAAGAGATCCTTGACCTTCAGGGAAAGTTGAACGATCTTTTCGCGCCCGCGTCTTGATTTTAGTTTAGGCTTCCCACTGCTCTCCGTTGAAAAAAATCTCCAAACCTTCCCCATCCCGGAAATCTTCCGGAAAGTCCGCCAATTCAACCCCTGCAACCAAGAAGGCTCCTGTCAAAAAGCCTCAGGTTAAAGGAGTTAAAAAGCCCCTTCCTACGAAGAAATCTCCTGTAAAACAGGCGCCGGTCAAAAAAGCACAGACCCCGGCAAAAAAGCCGGTTACTCAAAAACCATTACCCAAGGTAGTTCCAAAGGCAGCCCCAAAAAAAGCCGCTCCAGTAGCCAAAAAGCCTGATGCCAAGGTTTCCAAGCCTTCTGCGAAGGTCTCAAAACCAGCTCCGACTCCAATCCCGGCTCCCAAGACAGCGAAGCTCGTCGAGTCGAAGTCGAAGAAGGAGAAGGCTCCCGCAGCAAAGAAGCCTGCAGGCTCCGACAAAAAGGAAAAAAGCGGCCTGTCCCTCTCCCTTTCCGGACAGGCCCCCGCTAATGCAGCCGAGGCCCAGAAACTTCTCCAGGAGAAGATCCGCGAATTACTCAAGCTTGCCAAGGAGCAGGGCTACATCACCTTTGAGGATCTCGACGAGCATCTTCCTGAGGGGATGAATGATCCCGAGACGATCGATTCCATCCTTTCCCAGCTTCGCGCCGTCGAGATCGACATCATCGACGCTTCCGATGTCGACCGCGTCAAGGAAGTCAAAAAGGACGATGACGATGACAAGAAGGATGAAAAAGAGGAAAAAGAGGAGAAGGTCGATGGCCGCCTCGACATCCTCGATGATCCTGTCCGCATGTACCTCAAGCAGATGGGTCAGGTCCCCCTCCTTACCCGCGAGCAGGAAGTCGAGATCTCCAAGCGCATCGAAGAGGCCGAGATCGAGATGCAGGATGTCCTTTACCGCTTCGGCTTCATCGCCCACGCCCACCTCGACATGGCCCAGCGGTTGCTTGATTCCCGTGAGCGCTTCGACCGCGTGATTCAGGACAAGAAGATCGAGAGCCGCGAGCGCTATCTCAAGCTCCTTCCTCGACTCAGCCAGCAGCTTCAGCGCCTGGCCGACGTCGTCTCCGATCACTACGTGAAGAAGATCGCCCCCGCGAAGAAGTCTCCGGTCCCCAAGGACCAGGCTGTCTTCGCCAAGCAGATCGAGGAGGTCGTCAAGATTTATCCCAAGTTCTTCTTTAAATCCAAGATTGTGGAGGACTTCGTCACCCATGCCGACGATCATCTTAAGGGCCTGCAGTCCCTCCGCTCCGAGCACCAGAAGCACGCAGCCAAAAAGAATCCTGATGCGCAGCACAAGCGCCACCTCGGATCTCTTTCCGCCCAGATCGAGGATGCCCACCGCAAGAACTGGATGTCGATCGACCAGTTCCACGATCGTCATCGTGAACTCAAGAGGCATTTCCGTCTGGCCCTCCGTGCCAAGACCGAGATGGTGGAGGCCAACCTGCGTCTCGTCATTTCGATCGCCAAGAAATACACCAACAGAGGCCTCTCCTTTCTTGATCTGATCCAGGAGGGCAACATGGGCCTCATGAAGGCCGTCGAGAAGTTCGAGTACCGCCGGGGTTACAAGTTCTCAACGTACGCCACCTGGTGGATCCGTCAGGCGATCACCCGTTCGATCGCGGATCAGGCCCGCACCATCCGTATTCCGGTGCACATGATCGAGACGATCAACAAGCTCATCCGCGTCCAGAAGCAGCTCGTCCAGGAGTACGGCCGCGAGCCATCCGCCGAGGAGATAGCCGACGAGATCCAGCTTCCCGTGGGTCGCGTCCAGGCAGTGCTCAAGATGGCCCAGCAGCCCATTTCGCTTCAGGCCCCGGTCGGTGACAGTGACGACACCAGCTTCGGTGACTTCATTGAGGACAAGTCGGCGGAGAATCCGTCCGACATGGCCGCCATCGTCCTCCTTAAGGAGAAGATCAAGGATGTGCTCGAGTCCCTCACCGAGCGCGAGCGTCAGGTGCTTGAGCAGCGCTTCGGACTGGTGGACGGCTACTCCCGCACCCTCGAGGAAGTCGGCAAGCAGTTCAAGGTTACCCGTGAGCGTATCCGACAGATCGAGGCAAAGGCTCTCCGCAAGATGCGCCATCCCACCCGCCTCCGCCAGCTTGAGGGGTTCCTTGAGCCGAAGGACGTGTAGGGGCAACTTGACGACAATTTAAAATCAGGGGGGCAACCGCCCCCCTTTTTTTTC
>CANIBV010000089.1 GCA_947466005.1 Spartobacteria bacterium
CTCCAAGGTTGCCGTCTATGACCTTGGCGGCGGCACCTTCGACCTCTCCATTCTCCAACTCGACAACGGCGTCTTTCAGGTCCTTTCAACTCATGGCGACACGCGTCTTGGCGGGGATGACCTCGACGAGGCAATTGCGGGTTTGCTTGCCAGCAAGGCTCAACTCAAAGAGGCATCGCTCGAAATCGGCATAAGACTCCGAGAGGCCGCACGTGCAGCGAAGGAGGCCCTTTCTGAGGAAGAGGCCATTGTCGTTCGCCTACCCTTTCTCCAAGAGGGGAAAAGCATCGAAATTCCTCTCACGCGCTCCGAGATCGAGACCGTCTGCGCCCCAATCATCCGCCGCACCCGCGCCCACTGCCTTCGTGCGCTGGAAAACGCAGGTCTCTCCGCCACTCAACTCGACGAGGTGATCCTTGTTGGGGGATCAACCCGGATGCCCTTGGTGCAGCAACTTGTCGCCGAGATCTTCGGCAAGCAGCCGAACCTCACCCAGCATCCGGATGAGGCCGTGGCGCTTGGTGCCATCCTGCAGGGAGCGATCTTGGAAGGGAACCTCAGGAATGTCGCCCTCCTGGACGTGACCCCTCTCTCACTCGGGATCGAGACCTTTGGCGGCCTGATGAATGTCATCATTCCGAGGAACACCACCATCCCGGCCAAGGCAGGTGAGATGTTCACCAACGCCGTGGCCGGTCAGAGCGGCATGAAGATCACCGTCCTGCAGGGGGAGCGTGAACTCGCCGCGGACAACTGGGTGCTGGGTTCCTTTGAAATTCCATTCTCTCCCTCCCCCAAGGGGGCGGCCAGAGTCGGGGTTCAGTTTTCCATCGATGCCGATGGTATCCTTCAGGTGCTCGCCCGTGACACCACATCAGGAAAAGAGCAGGTTGTGGAAATCAAGAGCGCCGTCGAGGTCTCGGACGAGGCGGTCGAGGCGATGCTAGCCGGATCGCTGGAGCATGCGTTCGAGGACATGGATGCGCGGATTTTCACCGAAGCCCGTCTCAAGGCGGAGGAGATGCTCCCGGCGGTGGAGGCGGCCTTGACCCAACTCGGATCGGAACTCCCCGAGGCCGAGATCGCGGAAATTCACAAACAGACTACGGAAGTCACCGCCGCACTTGCCACCAAGGAGACCTCGCGACTCAAACAGGCCCTCGCGGCACTCGATCAGGCAACCCAGACACTGGCGACACGCCTCATCGAAAAGGCAATGCAGTAGAGGAGCGAGACCCTGCTCCACCCGCTACAAATCGGTGAGAGCCTTTTGTACAGTCGTTTTTAGTGACCCGTACACCCTCTTAGATTAGCTTATTGCCTCAAGAGTAATGACCCACACGCCGTTCAGCCTTTGGATCCGCGAATGAGATGACTCAATAACAAGACTTTTCAGAACAACCAGAGAACACTCCCATCAAGCGAATTGCTGCAATAAATAATCAGGGAAATTCAAACACAGTGAACAGCACAGTTAATACAAAGAGTTATCTTCCATATGTGTATCTTGCGCTGATCATCACAGCGATCACCAGTTACACGAATTTTGGGCATAACACGGGTGACGAGTACTCTCAGATCTTCGAATTTGCTGCCTGGAAGTTAGGTCACCTCAGCCAAAGTGATTTGCGTAGCTATGAGTTTACCAGTCATATGCGCCCATCGATTCAGGTGTGGGCGGTCGTAGCGGTTTACAAGATTGCCAACTTGTTTACCAGCCATGTTAATCCGTTTGTTGTAAATTATATCGTTTATTTTTTGAGCGGTGCACTCGGGATTTATTCCATCTTGGTCTTCACCAAGGCATTTCTCGCGAGGGTCAAACCCGAATATCACAGATACTTCCTCTTCCTCAGTCTCTTCAGTTGGTTGGTTCTTTACACAAACCCGCACTTCAATTCAGAAAATATTTGCGGTCATTTGTTTTTGTTGGCGGTTGGATTGCTTTACGCCCAACTCTCAACACTCAGCATCAGCAGAATTGTCATCGCCGGCCTGATATTAGGCCTGTCTTTTTCATGCCGTTTCCAGATTGGGTTCGCCATACTTGCCTTGCTGCTGTGGCTTCTGTTTGCAGCTTACAAAAACAACAAACTTGGGCAATGGTTCCTGTTAAGCGCCAGCATGTTTTTTTCCATTTTGGTTTTTAATATCGTCGCGGATTATTACTTTTACGGACAATTGGTATTCAGTACCTACAATTACTACTATCAGAATATAGCCACCGGCATCATGAACCGCGATGCGGGAGTTTCTCCCTGGTATGCGTACCTTGCAACGGTTTCTGTCTATGTGCCATTCGGGCCGATCTATGTACTGGCCAGCATCTACTACATCATCAAATATCCCTGGGATATTTTAAGTAGCATCATTGGTTTTTTTGTTCTGTGTCATGTTGCCATTGGACACAAAGAAGTCCGGTTCCTCTTACCCATGCTCGGCTTCATGCCTGTTGTGATCATGGTGGCGATGGATGATTTGGTGAAGCGATCTGATTATTTCAGGGCTAACTTAACTAAGATCATCAAGATTTTGTGGGCCATCAATCTGGTTGCTTGCTTTAGCTTGCTATTACCCGCTGCAACTGAAATCGGCGCCTGGCGTTATTTGTATAACAATTACCAAAAGCCAACCATTCTCTACTACAATGCTAGCGTTCATCAAAAGCTTCTCTATTACAAGAAGGGCAATGTCCAATTGGTCACGTATAAATCCGGCGACCCAACACCATGTCCTCCGGGTTCCAATTGTCTCATTGCGTTCAATGCCAACAGCCGCGATGTAAAACCCAACTATCCATTGGTCTATACGTTCTTCCCGTTCAATCTCGAGCAGCTTCTTCCCAGAGTCATTGTTCGAGCAATCGGTCACTTCAACATCTACGAAATCAAAACTATTGAAGCTGAGTAGTGGGGCCTCGATTACCCCCCCACAGCTCGTTAGTTAGCTTCATCCACCGGGTTCACTCGAAAGAGTGCACCTTACTTCTCAAAAGCAATGACACCCTGCGGGCCTTGACACCTCACGCTCTTGCCCTCCGCCTCCTAGTGCCTTGATTAAGCCCGGAACTTTTCACGTTTCAGGTTTCAAGTTTCAGGTCTAATCTGCTCTCCATGCTCGATATCCGCCTTATTCGTGAAGATTCCGCCGCCGTGAAGGCGCGTCTTTCAACCCGTTCCTCACAGTACTCGGAGATCATTGATCAGATCCTCGCTTGTGATGCCAGACGCCGCGAAAGCGAGACGCGCGTCCAGCACCTCCGCGCCGAACGCAACCGACTCAGTAAAGAGATCGGCAACCTGAAAAAGTCGGGCGGCGACTCAAGTGAACTCGAGACTCAGGTTAAGGGATTTGCCACTGAGATGGAGGATCTGGGCCGTACTGCTACGGAACTGGATGCAGAGCAGAGAAACCTACTCCTTCAAGTGCCGAATCTCCCTGCACCCGGTCTCCCCGAGGGAAGTGATGCAGAGGGGAATGTGGCCATCAAGCACTGGGGTGAACCCGCCCCGATGAATCCCGAAGATCACGTCGCCATTGGGGAACGCCTTGGCCTCTTTGATCTGGAGAGGGCCGCCAAGATCAGTGGAAGCGGTTATGTCCTCTACACCGGAGCAGGTGCCCGACTCGAGCGTGCCCTCATCAACTTCCTCCTCGATCTCCAGACCCTCTCTCATGGCTACACTGAGATCGCCCCTCCCGTTCTGGTACGGCGCGAATGCATGGAGGGGACAGGCCAGCTCCCGAAATTCGAGGATGACATGTATGGATTTGATGAGGGGGCTTCCTTCCTTACGCCGACGGCGGAAGTCTCCCTGACCAACTTCCGCCGCGATGAGATCCTCTCGGAATCGGAACTACCGCTGAAATACACCGCCTGCACACCCTGCTTCCGTCGCGAAGCAGGCTCCGCGGGGCGCGAAACCCGAGGCATGATCCGGATGCACCAGTTCGACAAGGTGGAGCTCGTGAAGATCACCACCCCCGAACAGGCTGCGGCGGAACTTGAATCCCTGACCGCCGATGCGGAAAAAGTGCTGCAACTTCTCCAGCTTCCCTACCGCGTCCTGGAGCTCTGCACGGGCGACATCGGCTTCTCCTCGTCGCGCACCTACGACCTTGAAGTCTGGGCGCCCGGACAGGGAGCCTACCTAGAGGTCTCCAGTTGCTCCCACTTCGGTGACTATCAGGCCCGCCGTATGAATCTTCGCTACAAGAACGCCGATGGGAAAAATCAGTTCTGCCACACCCTCAATGGTTCGGGCACGGCTCTCCCTCGTCTCTATGTGGCGCTGCTTGAGACCCACACCAAACCGGGCGGCCCGTTGATCCTTCCCGAACCGCTTCAGCCATACTTCGGGGCAGCAGAAGTAGGCTGAAGGGATTAATTTGGAAAACAGGAAGACAGGAAAAGAGGCTGAGATTCCAAAATAAGCAGCAACTCTACCCCTTTTGCTTTCCCTTCCTGATTTTCTGATTTCCATATTTTAACTTCTGATCTCCGCGGCTCCGTGTGAAATCCCCTATCCTTCATTTTTCAACATCCGCTCCCATTCCTAGGAAGCGTAAGAAGCTGATCGTGGCGGTTTCTGGAGGAGCTGACTCGGTGGCACTGCTCCATCTTCTGCTCGATGCGGGGCACAGGAACCTCGTCGTTGCGCACTTCAATCACCGCCTGCGAGGGAGAGCATCCAGCGTCGATGCACTCTTTGTAGAACGCTTGGCTGTCAGTCTGGAACTTCCGTTTGAGTTGGGAAGCGGCAATGTGCGTGGGGAATCAAGGAATCGAAAGCTCTCCCTCGAGACGGCGGCCCGCGAGGCCCGCTATGGTTTCCTAGCCTCCGTAGCGAAGAAGCACCGAACCCGCTCACTCGTACTGGCCCACCATGCCGATGATCAGGTCGAGACCTGTCTCTTTCAGTTCCTGCGAGGTTCAGGAGCCGCAGGGCTCTCAGGAATGAAGCCAGTCTCACGCCGCACGATTGCCAGGACCCCCCTTGATCTTTACCGCCCTCTTCTCGGGGTGCAAAAAACCGTCCTTCTTTCCTACCTCAAGGAGCGGAAGATTTGTTTCCGGGAGGATGCCACCAACGCCGTCGCCGATGCCGCCCGCAATAAACTTCGAATCAAAGTCCTGCCACTTATCGATGAACTCTTCGGGCCCTCTTTCAGGGGATCAGTGTTGCGCAGCGCCCAGATCTTTGCCGAGGAAGAGAATTTCCTCTCGGGTCTCGCCCTGCCCATTGCGGTGCATGAGGTACTCTCCATGAAGATATTGCGCCCTCTTCACCCTGCCCTGCAGCGGCGGGTGATCCATACCTGGCTCAAAACGCGTGGTATTCTTGAGCCAGGATTTGCTGAGGTGGAGCGCACCCTCTCCCTGCTTGAGCGGGGAGCTCCGGCCAAGATCAACCTGCCCTGTGATAGGCATGCACGGCGTCGTGCTGGAGTCCTCTTTATCGAGCCCTGATCAACTGGCGGAGCGAGGAGGCTAACTGATGGCCAACCTTCTCATGAGTGAAGCCATTCTGAACCTTCTCCCAGCCTCGCTTTCCCATGGCTGAGCAACGTTCGGAATCTGAAAGGAGAGCGATCAGCCCATCGGCCCAGCCTCCGGGACCAACGACAAGGCCGGCTCCGCTGTCCTGGATCCACTCACGGTTGACCCCGACATCGCCGGCCACCACGGGAATCCCGCATGACATGTACTGGAGGGCCTTGTAGGCGCATTTACCACGGGTGAATCCGTCATCAACCAGCGGCATGATCCCGAGATCAGAGGAGTTGATGGCGGCGTATTCCGACTCCACACTCCATTCGGTAAACTCCCATGATTGAAACACCCGAAAGCTTGGCGGACGATTGCTGACGATCCGCAGGAGAAATGGGTGGGCGGCAGAGGCTCTCATGAGTTCCTCCTCGATCGCCTCCACTTGAGCTACATTCGGCCCCATCCCCACCCAGACCACGACAGGTAAGCTGGCATCCGAGGTTGATGAATTGAACGGGCGTTCTGGGACGCTGGTGGGAACAATGCGTGTGGGCAGCTTAGGAACGATACTCAGTAGCTTCTGCTCTAGGACAGGACTCCCGCAGATGGCCCCGTCCAGCAACCGAATGAGAAACCAAAACCGTCGCGCCTGCTTCCCGCTGCGGTAGGGAATATGATTTTTCTTGCCCATCCAGACGGCGTCGTCGAGATCAAACAGGAGGCGCCGGCTCGCCATCCGAAGGCGAAGTGCGTTCCAGTGACTCATCAGGACTTTCTGCCAGAGCACCGCATCAAAGTCTCCGGCCTTTTTTAGCAACGCCTTCCACTCGGTGCTGTTCTTCGGTTGAAGCACCACCTCAACCTGAATGCCTTCGTTTTGAAGAGCCTCCAAGTGCTGATAGATCCTCAACCGGCTGCTGGGACTGATCGCAGGATCCTCCACCACACAGAGAAGTGAAAGTGGTTTGGACGGATTCATCAAAGCATAAGACTCACAGGGATGAAGGTGATGAAAGAGATGCTGGACC
>CANIBV010000090.1 GCA_947466005.1 Spartobacteria bacterium
ATGGCGTGCCGATTTTTTCCCGATTTGTCATTCCATTGACTAACATTTGACCCATTAAGGGTGATTGTTGTTGCATCAGCGGCATCATACCATACTTCAGGGAAGAGTTGTCTTGGCGTCCAATTCGTAGGCCACACAAGCGTTGAGCCGCGATACACAGCCGTCACAGCGGTCGTGCCCCTACGGATATTGATGGCTTCGCTCAGTATCATGTGAGGATGTAGATGGTATTATTATCCTTTACAGGCAGCGCGGTGTATGCCGCCTGTGTCATTACAGAGATCGTGGACGCCCCGCCGCCGTTGGTTACTTTATTTGCGTCTAAGGTATCTTGTGCCGCGCTTGTCCGATATGGTGTAAGCGCTGCGGCTTGCAGAGCCGAATCCGCTTTAGTTCCTTGAGCTGCTGTGGCGTAAGCAGTTGCATCGGTAGCTGCTGCTGTGCCTAAAGTAGGTTTGTTTGTGAGATCGTTGTAACTGTGTGTGTGCCCCGGTTGGCTAGCCGAATCCGCTTTAGTCCCTTGGGCTGCTGTAGCGTAAGCAGTTGCATCGGTAGATGCTGCTGTGCCTAAGGTAGGTTTGTTTGTGAGATCGTTGTAGTCCGTTACGCCGCTCGTTGGAGTCTGCGGAACCCATGCCGATGTCGTTGCATTCCATACGGGAACCTGCCCATTTGTGGCAGAGCTTTGTTCAAGCTGGCTGAGCGGGTGAGTGTGGATTGAAGCAGCCGCACCAATATCGGAAGGCGTGAGCGCATCCGCGCCTCCTGTCGAGTGAGTGGATTTGTGCGAGGTGGGTGTGCGTGAATTCGTGAGCCGTGCATCCGTCGTGAGGACGACATTGGCGGAAAGTCGCGCATCGGCCAGCGTGCCGGAGGTGATGTCTCCGGCTGCGTGGGTATGAGAGGTGGGTGTGCGTGAGTCGGAAAGGCGTGGATCGTTCGTCACGACTGCCGTGCCCGAGATCGCGGTTGGCGAGATGCCGCTGGCGGGTGCGTAGGAGCCGGAGGCTTGCTTGCCGTCGAGCGCCGTCTGGAGGCCGCTGATTGTCGAAATAGCTGCGCCAGATTGCAATGCTGAGTCAGCCTTTGCTCCTTGCGCCGTTGTTGCCGCCCCGATATCTGCTGGCGCGAGCGCATCTGAGCCTCCAATTGCGTGGGATGACGCATGAGCCAGTGGAGTCGCCTGCACGGACTGCCACCGGGCGCCCGTCCATTTCCATGAGCGTGTGCCGTCGGTGTGCGTCTGATTGACAGCCGGATTGGTTGGAAAAACCAGTGCCATGGTTTAAGCGCGGTCGATTTCTACCCACACGCTGTTGTATGAGCGATAAGAGCGCATTGAGGTCGTATCGACCCATTCCAATCCAGCCGCGTGGCTTGGCGCGGTGTCACTATAAACGGTTTTTATTTGCTTAGCGTCGAGCGCTGTCTGTTGCGAGGTGCTTACGGGCTTGTTGGCATCACTGGTGTTGTCGACGTTCCCGAGGCCGACATCGCCTTTTACCAATGTCACCGTGCCTGTTTTTCCTGCTACAGACTGCACTGGCGCGGCTGCGGACGCGCGCGAGTTTGTAAAATAAAGATTCGTGCTGCCCTCGGTCACAGAATCTGTCGATCCGGGGGAGGCGCTGATCTCGACGTAGGCCGATCCACTCCATCGATAGGTTTTGTTCGAATCGATGGTGACGTAGATTTTTCCCGTCTCACCCGTGGCAGGCAGCGCGGCAAAATTTGTTGCTTCGATGACGTCATCGACGTAACTCGGAAGCTGGCTGGCTGGCACTTTGCCACCGCCGTCCAGCGTGGCATAAGAACCAGAAGATTGCTTGCCATCAAGTGCGGTTTGCAGGCCGGAAATCGTGCTGATGGCCGTGCCGCTTTGAAGAGCTGTGTTTGCCTTGCCGAGCGATGTGGTTACTGTGCTTGAGAGGCGAGCATCGGCCAATGTGCCGCTGGTGAGGAGGCTGGCATCGGTGGTAGCTGGTGCGGCGGCTGCGGCGGCGGTCGAGAAGTCAGTGATGTCTGCGCTGGTGAGCGTGCGGGGCAGGAGTTGCCAGACTACGCCGGTCCATTTCCAAGTCTTGCCAGAGGCGGTGTAGGTGTCGTTTACGGATGGGCTTGATGGGAATGCAATCATGGTTTTTTATTGGGTTGGTTGTAAAATTATGCGGTAGCGATTTCGGCCCAGATGCCCTCGAGCAGCACGTGGGCGCGGTAGGTGGCTGAATCAATCCATATCGTGCCGTTGACGACCGGAGTTGGTGGTGTTGCGCTAACGAAGGTGGATTGGGAGTTCCCGCTTGTCGCCAATGCGGCGATGGCCTGATGGGTGCGCAGCGGGGTCATCCACTTGTCGTTGTCGGTGCCTGCTTCTGCTTCGGCTTGCGTAGCCTTCCCGTCTGGGATCGCTTCTGGCGTTCCTTCGGTGCCGATGATGACGCTATTCTGGACTTCGACCGCGAGAGTTGCCGTGCGGGTGGTTTCGCCTGGCACTGACCAGCGGATTTCGAGGAGCGCGGAGACGCTGGCAGGGTTGGCGGAAAAGGCGCCCTCGAGAGGCACGGTGTTGAGGTTCAGCGTGCCGGACTCGGCGAGTGCGAGGAAATTGGCATCGGAGAAATTTCGCTTGAGCGCGGCGGTGATGCTGGTGCCGCTTGGCGTGGCAACAGCGGAGCCGTTCTCGACGAAGATGACTTCTAGCGGGACGAGATCGCGTCGCTTGAGCACCAAGCGGTCGAGAGCGACATTCGATGCCGCCGACTTTACAAACCGCCGATTTTTCCGATCAATGAAAAGTTTCATGCCGCTGCTCGCGGCGGCTTGTCAAATCTCCGAGTGGCTCACGGAGCGGCTTGGACGGGTTCCCACTTGCCGAGCGGGCATCGCTCGGTTGCCATGCGGAGCTTCGCCCAGGTCGAGCATCCGCACTTGGCACAGCGGCCGGTGCCACCCATCGCGGTGGCGTCCCACTCGGGACAGGCGCGGCAGGTCGCTTCGCGGGTGGCGAGGATGTCCGGCGGGGTGGCGTGAAATCCCGAGGCGGTCCAGTTGACGAGCGCTTTGCCGAGGCTGGCGGCTTGTTGTGGGAGGCTAGGAGGAGGCGTGGCCTTTATTTTCGCGGCGTGCTCGGGCGTGTTCTCACCGCGCGACATGCAATAAGCGCAGACTCCTGCGCTGGGGCGACCTCCGTGCAAGCCGAGGCCGCAGGCGTTGACTCGCTCAGAGATTGGCTTGGCATGTGGGCAGGTCATGACACTATTGCAGCAACATCACCTAGACCCATTCCCCATTCACCAGTAATCCCCGCATCTGAATTATTCTTTAATAATGGAAATGTTGCATACCCAGTATAAAATCCATAGAGTTGCGTGCCGCCGCATTCACTACTATCTGGACTATCAAAATAAGAATAAAGAACTCCCCCACCATATCCCAATAAAGAAAGATATGGATTTATTGGAGCATATGTGTGAGATATAAAATTCCCGCCAGTCCAAGGTTCAGATGGAGGGATTGCAAACCATGAAGGAAAAGTATCAACACAACCAGCAAAAGCATCTGGAGCGTATACTAATGGAGACCATTCTACACAAGATATTCTGTAAACATTGTAATTAGCAGGCTGTAATGGCTCGAAATAATCCATACTTACATTATATGAAGTAGCAAAGTTGTCATGCCGATTTATTCCATCTACTAAACTTTCTGCTGTTGATCTAACTCCATTTTTGTAAATAGCCCAAGTATATGTATTCCCTTCTTGCTCTAAAATGGCACCATTTGTAGTATCTCCATAATTTGTTCCATTTCTGCTTAATAGCGTCCCATTATTTACTGATCCCCAAAGTTTAGTTGGAATTGGTTCCGCATTTGCAACTACAGATATAATTTGAGTTGATGTAAAACTTCTTTTTCCACCAATATAAATTTCATTTGGAAGTGAATTATTGTTATCAAAATAAGCTTGATAATTCCAAGCAGGGAAAAGGCTGCATAAAATAGGCGGATTGCAACACGCACACTCCACAGCGCGAAGACCTGCGGTGCCGTCGGTCTTGATCTTGATCTTGCCTGCGGATGTTCGCCCGAGGGTCATAAAGAGTTTTAAGTTTTAAGAATTAATTTTTAAGTTGGCGTGGTTCGGTGACTGGTGGCTCTTAAGACTTACAAACTTATATATTAAGACTTCTGCTAGCATTCCTCTGTTGCAATCCAAGTCAGCGTGCCATCGACCGCGCCGAGGACATGGGTGCCGGAGGTTGGTAGCTCAGGTATCCCCGGAACCCAAGAAAGACCTCCGCTTTGGGCAGTGAGATTTAGTGCAGAATCTCCGGTAGGCACGGCGGGGATTTTCAGCTTGCGCTGCGGGTGGCCGCCTGCGCCTGATGTGGTCTCGATGATCGAAGGGTCGGCATCGAGCGCGGCAAAGACGAAATTTCTTTGCAGATCGGCCGCCGAGATTTGCACAGGGTAACCGCCGCCGCTGGCTTGCTTGGCACCGCGCGCAAGCGCCTCGAAATCGACCGGGAGAGTCATATTGTGCCGGTAATCGTTGCCGAGTTGATCACCGATGGAGTGCCTGCCATGGTCGCCGACACCTCATCGAAAGAACCGTAGCCGGTGCGCGTCAGAGCCTTCAGTTCACCAGTCACAGAGATCGCTGCCGTCAGACTGCCGAGCGTGAAGCTCCCGTTTGGGTATAATCCTTTCAGACCCGCCTTTATTGAATTGAAAGTTGTCGAGATGACTGTGTAGGTGAGGTCGGGCGTCGGCAGCGTGATTGCGCTATTAGACGCCGAGGCTGGCACCACCTTGCTCTGCGTCACGGCCGCGGTGGCCACGACTACGGCCATCTGCACCGGCGTGGTGGAGTTGTTTGTGCCTGCGGGCAGGTTCGTAATGTTGAAGAAGGTGGGCACCTGCACCGTCTGCACCTCCATCGACTTCGTTGTCTTTCCGGTAGAATTCGCGCGCCCGTAGGCGCTCACTATGTATTCGGTGAATCCATCCTCGCGGCGGCGCTCCTGCACCTCGGGGAAGATTTTGAGGCCATCGATGCAAGGCGAAGAGTCGCCGCCTGGCATGTTGTTGCCGACTGCGAGCGTGGCGCGGTGAGCTGCGGCATTTGCCGTGCGGCCGAGGTAGGTCTGCGTGACGCGCACAAGTCCGGACGGGAAGGTATCCACGGCGCGTCCAGCTTGCGGAATGAGGGCGGTCGGGTTGGAGATGTAGAGGGTGAGCGACATATTTTAAGCGGTGAGGGCTGCGACCGGAAGGCGGGGTTCGATTTTTTCCACGAGGTCTTTTATTTTTTCCACGAGCGTCTCGAGGGTGGATTTTTGAGAAGGAGCCTCTTTGTCTTTTTGGCTCATTCCATCTTGTCCCGGACGATCGACGCCGGGAATTGGCTTTGATTGGCCAAATCTGTCGGCGGTGGCGTATCCTTCGCGCACGTCTTTTAGACGTTTGATGAATGCGCTTTCTTCCTCACCCAGTTGCTGGCTCACGCCGTATTGTTTGCCGATGTCGGACAGTGATCGAGTGTCTCGGTTAGGACCGGTGCCGGTAATGCTCGTCAACATTTCGTTCTGCGCGATCTTGTCGGCCGTCCGGCGTGCTCCAGAGAAATCACCGCGCTGTATTTGCTCCTGTGCCTGATTTTGCAACCGGCCGCCTTTGTCTACAGCGTTTTTTGTTTCGGCATCGCCAATGTCTTTTAGAAGCTTGGCGGAAAGAGATAAGTCCTCTTTTATTTTCGAGCTGGCAGCGGCGGACTTATTGAAGCTGCCTGCAATTGCCTCTGCGTCGGCTGCTGCGCCGGATGTGCTGGTTCCTGCCTTGTTTGCGGCCTCGGCGGATTTCTCGAAATCTTCGCGGAGCTTTGTGCCGACGCCTTCGACTTCTTTAAATTTCTCGGCAGCGGCGGCAGAGGATTCTTTTGCGCCGAAAATATCACGGTCACTCTTTTCAAAGCTGCCGACCACTTTGTTGAACTCATCTGTGAGCGCGGCGGTGCCGGTCTTGAGCCGCTCGCCATACATGTCGCTGGTGGAGCCAAGCCCGGCGCTGATCTTGTCCAGCACGCTGCCACCTGCTGCGTCGAACGATGTCTTGAAAGTCATCGCGCCGTTTTTATTTACGGCAGCAAGGGCGGAATCAAATTTCCCTGTCACGAACCCGATAGGATCGGACATCGCATTTTTGAAGTCAGCGGCAAAGGCGTTGACGATGCGGTTGAAGCTATTTGAGAAAAAGCCAACCACGCTTTCGATGGCCGCGCCGAAGAATTGCTCAAAGCCCTTCACCACCGAATTGATGCTATCGACAAAGTATTTTGAAAAATCGACCACCATCTTGATGAGCGAGTTACCAAGCTGACCGGCGATGAGTCCTGGCAGGTCTGAGCTGAAAAAGGTTTTCAAAAAATTCCCCGCGTCGATG
>CANIBV010000091.1 GCA_947466005.1 Spartobacteria bacterium
GATTGTTGGCCCGCCATGAAGCCGGCCAAAACGGCCAAAGCAAGAAGAAGGAGACAACATGCCGCGATCATCAGCCGTTCTGCACGCTGCCTAGGTGTCATCTTTCCAGTATGATTGCCTCTCCTTCTGCCATGCGAATTGGGTCGTCCCCCACGATTGCCACCGCCCTCCCGGCTTCCGGATCGACGACTCCTTCTGCGTCGCCCAGCCTTCCACTCATCGGAAGGGATAAAATCCTCCTGCTTCCCGTCACCCGATCCAGGATTGGGTGACGACTGGCTCCCATCGCTGTGAAGTTGATCCATGGAATGATTCGCCTGAAAATCAGAGGAGGTCAGGCATTAACAACAAACTGGATCTCCATGAGGAAAGCAATCCGCTCCGTCGCTTTTTTTTGTTTCCAGTTTGCGGACATAGCCAACTCCTAGTAATTATTACCGTTCTCAATCGCAATACCTCCAATCAATGCCTCACCGCGACGCCTTAGAAACCAAACACAAACCACCCTTCTCATCATGAGCACCATACCGAAAGTTCTTGTCGCAGACCCAGTATCCAGCCGCGGAGTTGAAGCGCTCGCCGAAGGCGGCGTCGTCGAAGTGGTGGTAAATACAGGCCTCAAGGAAGAGGAGTTGATCAAGATCATCTCCGAGTTCCACGGCCTCGTCGTCCGCAGCCAGACCAAGGTGACCCCCGCTGTCTTTGCCGCAGCCAAGAACCTCAAGGTGGTGGGACGCGCCGGTGTCGGAATCGACAACGTCGATGTCGAGGCGGCCACCAAGCACGGCGTCATCGTCATGAACGCCCCGGGCGGCAACACGATCTCCACGGCCGAGCACGCCTTCTCGCTGATGCTCTCCGTCGCACGCAACATCCCCCAGGCCAGCGCCAGCATGAAGGCGGGTAAATGGGACCGGAAAAAGTTCGAAGGTGTGGAACTCTACGACAAGACGCTCGCCATTCTCGGCATGGGCCGCATCGGCACCGAGGTCGCCCGCCGCGCCATCGCCTTTGGAATGAAGGTTCTCGCCTACGATCCCTACATCTCCGCCAGCAAGGCCAGGTCACTCCAGGTCGAGGTGGTCGAGAAGATTGAGGACATCCTTCCCCGCGCCGACTTCATCACCGTGCACATGCCCCTCACCGAGGAAACCAAGCACATGATCGGAGCCAAGCAGCTTCCGCTCCTCAAGAAAGGCGTTCGCATCGTCAACTGCGCCCGCGGCGGTCTCATCGACGAAAATGTCCTCTCCGAGGGACTCAAGAGCGGCCAGATCGGAGGTGCCGCCCTCGACGTCTTCGAGGTCGAGCCTCCTCCCTCCGAGTGGCCTCACCGCAACATCGATAATCTCGTGCTCACCCCTCACCTAGGCGCATCGACCGCCGAGGCACAGGAACTTGTCGGCATCGAAATCGCCGAGGCTGTCCGGGCAACACTTCTGCATGGTGAGATACGCAACTCGGTCAATATGCCGAATATCGACGCGAAGACCCTCTCCATACTCGGGCCCTGGATCGAGCTTGGTGAAAAGCTCGGCCTTTTCCTTGCCCAGATCGCCCCCAAGCGCGCAGAGAAACTCAGCATCCGCTACAGCGGACGGATGGTCGATCTAGACCTCACTGCAGTCACCCGCTCGCTGGTCACCGGATTCCTCCGACACATCCACGGCGATGAAGTCAATCCCGTCAATGCCCCTGCGATCCTGCGCAGCCTCGGATTGGAGATTGTCGAGACAAAGCAGAGCGAGGCCGGCGAGTTCACTGACCTCCTGGAGGTCACCATCGAGCAAGATGGCGTCACGGCTTCCGTAGGCGGCACCCTCTACGGTTCCAAGCCACGCATCGTCACGGTCAACGGCCGCTTCGTTGAGGGAGTCCCCTCAGGCACCGTCCTCCTTCTGGAGAACCGCGATCGCCCTGGCATCGTCGGCCACCTCGGCACCCTCCTCGGAGCGAGTAAGGTGAATATCGCCGGCATGTCACTTAGCCGCAATGAGATCGGCGGCCAGGCACTCACCCTGCTCAACCTTGATTCAGCTCCCGATGAGGCGCTGCTCACCAAGGTGACGTCGGATCCCAACATTTCCACGGCAAAGGTCATCCGCCTCTAGGCGCTCTCAAGAGTCGTCATGCCTGACTCCCCAGCCCTGATTCTCGCCGGAGATCTTGGCGGAACAAATTTCCGGGTCGCCGTTTTTCGCGGTGATCCGGAAATGACACGGCTTCATTTCGCGAAGTTCCGCAGCGCGGATTATTCTTCCCTTGAGGAAATGGTTCACTTGTTCCTGAAGGGGATATCCCCAACTCTTGAGGTTCCCCTGCAAGCAGCCTGTTTCGGAGTTCCGGGGCCGAATGTCCACGGAGTCGTGCAGCCAAGCAACCTCGGTTGGAAGATCGAGGTCAATGCCCTTCCCAGACTCCTTGGCATCCCTCGGGTTGCCATTCTGAACGACCTCGAGTCGACCGCCTACGGAATCGCTGCGCTGCGACAGAGCGATTTTGCAGTACTCCAGGCCGGATCGGGATCACATGCAGGGAACCAGTGCGTCATCGCACCGGGCACGGGACTTGGTGAAGCCGGACTTTTCTGGGACGGGACACGCCACACACCGTGGGCCTGCGAGGGAGGCCACGCTGGCTTCGCCCCGACGGATGAACTTCAGCACGACCTTCTGACCTTTCTACGGCGCGAGTATGGAAGCGTGAGCTTCGAGCGAGTTGTCTCAGGGATGGGGATTACCAACATTTATCGATTCCTTCGGGATACGGGACGTGGCGTCGAGAAACCCGAGGTCGCACGCGAGATTCTCGCTGGAGACGCGGCCGCCGTTATCGATCGACATTCATCGGACAGTTCCTGCCCTCTCTGCCGCTCGACCATGGATCTCTTCGTGCAGGCACTGGGTGCCGAGGCCTCCAACTTTGCTCTCAAGACCATGGCAACTGGAGGAGTATTCCTCGGAGGAGGCATCCCACCGAAGATCCTCGGCCTGCTACGTCGTCCACTATTCTTGGAAAGCTTTCTCAACAAAGGCCGCCTCAGGCCTCTCTTGGAGACCATGCCGATCAATGTGATCCTCAATGACGAAACCGCCCTCCTCGGATCGGCCCGACATTCCTTTAGGATGCTCGAAAACCTGAAAAACTAGTTAGTACTTCCTAAACAGGCCATCTTGTCTGGCTCTACACTCGGCGGACTCCCGCAGCTTAACCCAACGACGCCAGCGACGTGGCAACCTTGGTGAAATGCTCCGAGGTGGGTGACTGTGGTGAAGATACCACCAACGGAGTGCCGGAGTCGGAAGCGATGCGGATCGCTGGATCCAGCGGGAGTGATCCAAGAAATGGGACTCCGAGGCGGACAGCTTCCTTCTCTCCACCGCCACTGCCGAAGATCTCATGTATACTCCCATCTGGGGCAATGAAGCAGGCCATATTTTCCAGAATCCCCAAGATGGGCACGTTGGTTTTCTGGAACATGGAGGCCGCTTTGCGGGCATCGATGAGCGCGACCTCCTGAGGTGTCGTCACGATCACTGCACCGGCAAGAGGAATCGTCTGCACAATCGTCAATTGGATATCCCCGGTTCCGGGCGGCAGATCAAGCAGCAGAACATCCAGATCACCCCATAGGACATTTCTGAGAAACTGCTGCGTGTAGCGCGTCACCATGGGACCACGGAGCAAGGCGGGAGAATCGCCATCTAGGAGCAGACCCATGGACATGATTTTAATCCCATGGCGCTCCGGGGGGATGATCCTACCCTCCTCATCGGCATAGGGGCGTTCGCTGACACCGCACATGAGTGCCACGCTCGGCCCATAGAGATCGCAGTCGCAGAGACCGACCTTGAGCCCCTGCGCGGCTAGAGCCACCGCCAGATTCACCGAGACGGTTGATTTCCCCACCCCCCCCTTGCCGCTTGCCACGGCAATGATCTGTCGGACTCCGGGAATAGGCACGGGGCCTTGTGAAGCATTCTGCACAGGCGCCTGAACATCCACCTGAACCTTGACCGGAACATCACTTCCAAGAGAAGTCATGGCCTGAAGCACACGCTCCCGAAGTTGGGTTGCAACAGCAGTGTCATTCGTCGCAACAACCAACTGGATGCTGATTTCGGAATCAATCGTGATCCCACGCACAACGCCGAATGAGATGATGTCGCGGCTAAACCCCGGGTAAGGAACTTTGGAAAGGAGATCGCGGATCTGTTGCTCGGTTGGCTGGCTCTTCATCGGTAAATCATGCTAGCAGGTTTTCCGAAGATGACTCGGAAGAATACCGAGTTGCTCGCGGTATTTTGCAATAGTCCGGCGGGCTACCTTCAGCCCCCTCTCCTCCAGCTCCACGACGATCTCCTGATCGCTCAGGGGAGATCGCTGGGATTCGCGGCCGATCATTTCCCGGATCGCCCCCTTGACCATCTCGTTGCTCACGGCGGTGCCGTCGGAGTTCTGGAAACCGGGAGTGAAAAAATAGCGCATCTCGAAGAGACCCTGGGGAGTCTCCATGTATTTCCCCGAGACAGCGCGACTAACCGTTGTGACATGCAACCCCACGGCATCGGCAATCTGCGCCATGATCAGAGGCTTGAGGGCCGAGGCCCCCCTTTTAAAGAACTCTTCCTGCCGGGAGACGATCTGATTACCGATCGCAAGAAGGGTCTGTTGTCGCTGCTGCAGACTGCGCAGAAAGACACGCGCCCCCCGGATCTTGTCACGTAGATACAGCAGCAGTTCTTCATTCTCTCCGCGGTCGGCCAAGAGATCCTTGTATTCACTGCTGATCCGCAGTCTTGGCAGGTCCTCCTCATTCAGACGCACCACAAACCCCTCTTGATCACCACCGCCCCTGATCACGATAAGATCGGGAATGACTCCCTGCTCATCGGCCTCTGCGAAAGGCCTTCCCGGCTTCGGTTCCAAGGTTGAAATCAGGCGGGATGCGGCGGCCACGTCGGATACGTGGACCCCGAGATCTTTCGCAATCTCATCGTAGCGGTGTCGTGCCAACTGCGGGAGGTGATGGCGCAGGATCCGTGCAGCGAGACCATTGCCTTCCCCTCGGCGTGAAAGCTGTAGCAGGAGACAATCAGCCAAGTCGGCCGCCCCGACCCCCGCAGGCTCGAATTCACGGACCTTTGTCAAAGCCTTTTCAAGCGCCAACAGGGAGTCACCGCCGGAAGAGGACAGTTCACTCAGGGGAACGCGGAGATACCCATCCTCATCAAGACTGCCGGCGATGAACTCAACAAGACGGAGCTCATCGGGAGGAAATCCCGCTGCCTGCTCAATCACAAAATCCCTCAGCGTTTGACGGCTGGTTTGGGAATCGAACAGAAAGCGGCGACGCTCTTCATCCTCCGCGGAATAGGGGGCTGGCGAAGCAGACTGCGGAAGATAATCACGCCATTCGTCCTGAAGTGAATACTCGTTAGGCTGCTCGCGGGACTCCTCCCCCCCTTCCGGCTGATCACCCTGCACCTCCTCCAAATCGTGGCTTTCCAGCCCAGGAGGCTCCTCTTCAAGCACGGGGTTGGAGGCCAGTTCCGCGGAGACCATCTGACGAAGCTCCGCGACAGGTGTCTGCAGGAGTTGCAAACTCTGCTGCATCTGCGGAGAGAGCGTCTGTTGCTGCGCAACCCCGAAGCTGAGTTCCATTCCGGCCATCTCATTAGAGGAAAGCCGCCTCGCATTTACTACAAGCAACTTTTAGGCCAGATATCGAAATATAGATCCTATTCTTTTGGATACACAGAGCCCCCTGACAAAAGAGTGGCTGCCCCGCATGGATTTGAACCATGAATAATGCCTCCAAAGGGCACTGTGTTACCGTTACACCACAGGGCAAGAAAGAGATCTTTCTAGTCCGGGAGCATCGAAGGATCAATGAAATACAACCCCGGAAGGAATGAATCGGAAATCAATTAGCCTTCTCTTTCGGCTTTCTCTCTTGTTGATTAAGCGACTGCATCATGACAATGAAACTCCGCAACAGGATGATCGCCTTGGTCTGCCTGATCCTATTCCTCGGCGTGGGAGCCGCCCTCTTCCTGAACACAACGGCCAGAAAGCCTTTTGCTGTCATTCTGTTCGTTGCCGACAACATCAACCCCTCGGCCCTCACGGCTGCCCGCCTTTTCGGGGGTGGTGGCGATGCCAGACTCCAGATCGAAGAATTCCCAAACACGGCTCTCTGCCGCAATCCGGCGAATGATTTTTCAGTGCCCGAGGCCGCTTCAGCCTCCACCTCCATCGCCGCAGGGAAACATGTGAATCGCGATAGCCTCTGCACTGATCCATACGGAGCCAAGCTCCCCTCCCTTCTTGAAGAGGCCACTCTCGCAGGACGTTCCACCGGACTCATTACCACGGGAGAGATCGTCGGCACCACAGCCGCCGCGTATTACGCAAAATCACTTGATGCC
>CANIBV010000092.1 GCA_947466005.1 Spartobacteria bacterium
GAACCGGTCGGTATCATATTCTTTCACGCGATGTGTTCATTGAGATCATTGACCCCGGCACTGGAATGCCGGCGGATGAGGGGGAGATTTTCGTCACCCATTTGCACCGTCGTTTGCAGCCACTGATCCGGTATCGTCTGGGCGATCGTGGTCGGCGTGTTGATTCCGGATGCCTGTGTGGGCTTGCGCTACCCCTCCTAGAGCTTGAGGGGAGGTCGGAGGAGCTGCAGGTGCGCGTTGGCGGCTTTTGTCTCGTCGCTGACAAAGTTGCAGCCGCAGTCCGTGCTGTGCCGCGCGTTGGGGAGCGTTTCCAGATCCGGGTGCGAGCCACCAATGGCGGTGAGGAGGTTCGAATTCTGTTTGAGGGCGAAGGGGCCTCGAGGGATTCTCTTTACAGGGCGCTCGTGGAGGGCGAACCCGTACTACGTGCGCTTGGGGATCAGGGCGCACTTGTTGTCGAAGTGGTGAGTCGGGGTGCGATTCCAACCAAGGGGTGGAAAACGCCGAGGATTGTAGATGAGCGATCGCAGTGAGAGTCTCGCGTGCGCGAGATCTGCCCCGAGTCCTCCCCGGGTTCCGGTGCTCGCATGTGCTAAAACGCCCTGGCTTAGCCATGCGCAGTCCGCGGCTCTCACTCAATGAGTAGTTCTGGGATGCTGATCCTTTGCTCCTTTTAAGATGAACAACCCTACAGCTAGTGCCGCTCAGTTTTTTCTACAGCTTTCCTTTATATTGGCTGCCTGTGCTGTCTGCCGTGCAGTTATGCGAAGGATTGGTCAGCCTCCTGTGATTGGAGAGATGATCGCGGGGGTTCTCCTAGGCCCATCGCTTTTTGGTATTATCGCCCCAGATCTTTTTCAGACCGTATTCTCTACAGCGTCCCGTCCGGTCCTTTTCGCAGTAGCTCAGCTTGGGCTCTCTCTCTACATGTTTGTAGTCGGCTTGGAATTTCGGACAGATGTGTTTCGCACGCATCTGAGAACTGCCGCGCTAGTCTCAGGAGCGGGTATAATCACGCCTTTTGTCTTCGCAGGCTTCATAGCTTTTTGGCTTGTGCAAAAGGGAGGGTACTTCACTCCGCATGTTTCAGTGGCTATGGCCGTACTTTTTATAGGTGCTGCTATGTCAATTACGGCATTCCCCATGCTTGCGAGGATTATTCTTGAGAATGGCTTGAAGGGCACAGCGGCAGGAACAATTGCTCTTGCTGCTGGTAGCTTTGATGACGTTGTTGCCTGGATGCTCCTTGCGACGGTGTTGGGGTGCATTTCCGGAAACCCAATGCTAGTTGTAGCGACCCTAGGTGGTGGCCTGCTCTATACATTATTTTGTTTCAAGTTGCTTGGCCCGATTCTCCACCACTACTTCAAAGATCAGAAAAATGAATCTGCGGTTATTGGAACATTGATGCTTCTTTTGGGCCTTTGCGCCTGGTTTACAGACCTAATTGGTCTGTATTCGGTCTTTGGAGCATTTATATTGGGTCTTGTTGTGCCAAAAGGTGTGGCGGAGAAAACCGCCGAGCGTATTAGCCCTTTGACAACGGCGCTACTGCTCCCGTTCTTCTTCACCTATTCAGGACTGAATACTCGTTTTTCACTACTGAATTCTCCCGCACTATGGCTGATTTGCCTGTGCCTAGTTTTGGCCGCGATAGCCGCAAAGCTCGGAGCCTGCTATGGAGCCGCTCGCTTTTGTAGAAAGACCCATTCCGAAGCTCTCACTATTGGGTCACTGATGAATGCTCGCGGACTTATGGAACTTATTCTTTTGAATATAGGACTTCAGGCTGGGCTGATTACTCCAACACTTTTTACCATGCTTGTCCTGATGGCTGTTGTAACTACTTTGATGGCTGCGCCAGGGTTTAATGCTGCGAAAAGACTTTCAGGAAGTAGCTGCTAAATGTTGTCCTGCCGGAAAGGGCAACAGACTCGACGTTACATCCCAGTTCTTCAAAACTGCGAGTAAGGGGGGCACTGGCTGATTTTTTCCGCTGGCTCAGTAGACTTCCACGGGGGAGCGCTTGCCATCTTCGGGGCTGCGTGCTGCGGCTCTCTCGGCTCCGAGGACGTTCACCCTGAGGTCCCAGACGGCCTCATCAAGGGCCTTGAAACTCTCCTCGCTGAAGGTGGTAGGGGGAGGGAGTTTGGCCTTGAATGCAGCGATATTGGCCAAGGCACGCTCGATTTGGTCAGTGGGGCATTTCTCTAGGACCTTGGCGGCCTGCTCGGCGAGTTCCGTGCGGTGGCAGATCATGAGGAGGTCGTTGCCGGCCTCAAGTCCCAGGCGGATCATCTCGTCGAAGCCATAGTGGTTGAGGATCGCTCCCATGTCGAGGTCGTCGGTCATGACGAGACCCTGGAATCCCATCTCCTCCCGGAGGAGCTTGGTCGTGATGGCCGGCGCGAGGGAGGCCGGAAGTCCCGATGGGTCGAGCTCGGCGAAGGAGATGTGTCCCATCATCATGCTGTCAACGGCGTTGGGTCCGGAGGCGAAATGACGGAAGACCTTGAGCTCGTGGGCTTCGAGTTCTGCGAGTGGTCGTGGCAGAGCGGAGAGCTCGTGGTGGGGATCGCTGGAGGCGGATGAGTAGCCCGGGAAGTGCTTGCCGCAGGAGAGGACGCCGGTGGTCTGCAGCGCTCTATTGAAGGCCCCGGCCATCTCAATGACCTGGTCGGCGGTGGTGCCGTAGCAGCGACCGCGCAGCGAGTTGTCCGCCTCGTCGTCAAATGCGATATCCAGCACAGGGCAGAGATCGAGGTTGAATCCGAAGATGCGGAGCAAGTGACCTGTCAGCTCGCCGTGGCAGGCGATGAGCTCCAGATCACCTTTGTCGCGGAGTTGGCGGGCGTTGGGAGGCTCGTTGCCAAGGAGCTTGAGGCGGGAGACGCGCCCTCCCTCTTGATCAATCGTGATGATTGGCTCGATCCCGCTGAGTTCCCTGAGTTGGTCGGTGAGCTTGCGGAGTTGTGAGGGGGTCTGGATGTTGCGTCCGAAGAGGATGAACCCTCCAGGTTGAATCCTGCGGATGAAGTCTGCGTAGGCGGCATCGACTTCGAGTCCTGGGACGCCAAGGAGCAGAAGTTGACCGGGGGAGGTGCTTTTCATACATTGTAGGTAACCAGACTTTTCCACGACTGACGAAACGATTCTTATGACGCCACACTCTCTTCTCTCGGCCCTCCTTGTCACCGCCTGCATGATGATCCCTGCGCGGGCGGTCGAGCTTGGCATTGATGTCCTCCAGAAGAACAACTTCGATCTTCTCAGGGGAAAGCGTGTCGGTCTTGTGACAAACCAGACAGGCGTCAACTCTGCTGGGGAGAAGACCCGTTTGATTCTCAAGAAGCATGTCAATCTGGTAGCCCTCTACACCCCGGAGCACGGCCTCGACGGGACGGAGAAGGCCGGTGTGGAGATCCGCTCGCGCAGGGATCCGCTCACGGGCCTGACAGCCTATTCGCTCTACGGCGACACGCGGAAGCCCACCCCCCAGATGCTGGCGGGGATCGATGTGCTTGTCTTTGACATGCAGGATATCGGTTGCCGCAGCTACACCTACATCAGCACGATGGGCAAATGCCTCCAGGCATGCGCTGAACAGGGGAAGGAGTTTGTGGTGCTCGACCGCCCGAATCCCCTCGGAGGCAACCGCGTGGAGGGCATGGGGATCGATCCGAAGTGGATCTCCTTCGTCGGTCAGTTTCCTGTCCCCTACGTCCACGGCCTGACCATGGGGGAGCTGGCTCTCATGGCCAACACCAAGGGATGGATGGGGCCAAAGGCAAACCTGCAAGTCGTGAAAATGCGTGGATGGGTCCGCTCCATGACCTGGCCGATGACGGGGCTGCGCTGGTTTGCGACCTCCCCGAACATCCCGCTGGCCATGTCCCCCAACTACTATGTGATCACCGGCATCGTCGGCGGTTGTGCGGGAGGGCTCGATCTGGGGCTCTTCTCTCCGAGGGCCTTCCAGATCCTGGGAGCTTCCTGGATCAAGCCGCAGATGACCTCCTACCTGCGCGCCAAGTGCCAGGGCATTAAGGTCGATCCGATCTCCACGCCCTCCGGTCCGGGCGTGATCTTCAACGCCAACCCCGACGGGGGAGGCGATCTCTGCGCTGCCGCACTTTACACGCTGGCCGAGAGCAACAGGCAGTCGCGCGGGCTCATCTTCAGCAGGGCCTCCGCCAGCATGATGAACCTCTTCTACAAGGTCTATGGAAGCGACTCGATCCGCCGCGATCTCGCCACCAAGCGACCCGAGGCGATCGTGGCCTCCTGGCAGCCTTTCCTTAATCACTTCCGCTCGGAGAGGCAGCCCTTCTTGCTTTACTAGACGGAAAGGCTGAAGTCCGAAGGCTGTTAGACTGAGTAGAGAAGATCCATGGCGACCAAGAAAATCCCCGGGCATGTGGAGCGGGTGGGTCTCTTCGGAGGAAGCTTCGATCCGATTCATTTCGGTCACCTGATTCTAGCTGAGGCTGCGATGGAGGAGCTCGACTTGGACCGGATCATCTTCATTCCTGCGGGAGTCTCGCCCTTCAAGACGGGATCTCCACCGGGAGCATCCTCAGGGAAGCGACT
The DNA here is from genome assembly GCA_947466005.1 of Spartobacteria bacterium. Lineage (GTDB taxonomy): Bacteria > Verrucomicrobiota > Verrucomicrobiia > Chthoniobacterales > UBA6821 > UBA6821. Next base: position 4,591 of record CANIBV010000092.1, read on the forward strand.
CTCCATGGTTCTGGAGGCGATCAAGGATGAGCCACGCTTCTCAGTGGATGATCGGGAGCTTTGTCGCGAAGGCCCCTCCTTCACGATCGATACGGTCCGCTCACTTCTGGGTGACCACCCCGGGGTCCGCTTCATCTATCTGATCGGCGCGGACAATCTGGCCGATCTCCACAAATGGCACGAGATCGAGGAACTCAGGAACCTCCTCGACTTTGCCCTCCTCGATCGCGGGAACGTTACCTTGGGGGAACGGCCGGAGTTCCCCGTAGTGCGCCGTCGCATCGATCTCTCCTCCACCGAGATCAGGGAGCGGGTGTCTCGGGGTCTTTCCATTCGCTTTATGGTTCCCTCGACGGTATACGATACGGTGATGACCAGTCACCTCTACCTTTCCCCGTCCCATGGCAACGACTAAGAAGAAAGTTGCACCAGAAGCAATTGACCCTGAGGAGGCGCTCGTCCGTCTCTGCGCAGAGGGTGCGCTGGACAAGAAGGCCGAGAATGTCGTGATCCTCGACATGCGCGGGATCTCCAGCTTCACAGATTTCTTCCTGCTCGTTTCAGGAACGTCCGAGCCTCAGCTCAAGGCCATCGCCGGTTCTATCCGCGGGAAAGTGCGGGATGCCACAGGGGAGCGTCCGATTGCCGAGGATGGATATCCCGGCAGTCAGTGGGTGATCATCGATTACGGCAATGTGATCGTGCATATCTTCCATACAGAAATACGCGACGTCTACGATCTGGAGTCACTCTGGAGCGACGCCCGCCGCATCGAGATCAAGGAGTAGGAGAGACGGAGGGATACTAAGATCGTTGGGGATCGGCTCTTCGCCCTTAATTCGCTTTTAGCTTTTTTCTTTCCCATGGAGTGGCTTGAGGAAATCCTGATCCAGTGCCCTCAGTGTGGTGAGGAGTTCGCCATTCAAATCGAGACTGCCGGGGATGGTACGGTGGCGATGATCGAGGACTGTGCGGTCTGCTGCCGTCCTGCCACGCTAAGAATCACGACTGAGGGAGGAGAGGTAACGGCAGTCGATGTCGAGGCGGCTTAACCCGAACTCCGAAGATCAGGAAGTGAAGGGTCAAGCGGAAGGCCGCAACACAATGGACTCCTTGTGCATGGGACTTTTATTTCATCCCCTTGGCTAGCCCGGCCGTTGATTCGCACCGTTATGGATCCCTGTGAATTAAAGCTTCAGGTTTCAGGCCTCAGGTTTCATCCTTCTCCTCATGTCCTCGCAGTGCGATGCCCTTGCCCGTCTCTTCCGTGACGATGATCCCGAGACGGTAGGGCTGGTGAAGGAGCAGTTGGTCATCAAGGGGGAGAGCGTCCTTCCGGATCTTCGCGATCTGGTGAACGCCGATTCGGCAATTGTCGCCGCCCACGCCCAGGAGGTCCTCCACACCATCGCAGGCAAGAAGTCGGCAGCCGATTTGGAGGCTCTCTTGAAATCAGGTGCCGAGTTCCCGCTTGAGGAGGCCTCGTGGCTTATTGCATCGGCTCTCATGCCATGGATCAATCTGGAAGAGGTCCGTGCCGTTCTTGACGGGTGGGGCAGGGAGGTTCTGCATCGCTTGAGTGAGGGAGCAACGGATCAGGTCTCTGTCCTGACTGCTTATCTGAACGGCGAACTCGGCATGGATGGGAACGCCGAGGATTATTACAACCACGAGAACTCTGTTCTGCCGTGCGTGATTGAGAACCGCAAGGGGCTCCCGCTGACGCTGACGCTCCTCTATATTTTCGTCGGGGCCCGGGCCGGAATCCCTGTCTACGGGGTCAACCTCCCGGGTCACTTCATCGCCC
>CANIBV010000093.1 GCA_947466005.1 Spartobacteria bacterium
CAGAGCGGAGACGGGTAACGGAAGATAAATGAGAAGAGCAAAGGCTCGATCCTTGAGTTTCGTGGCGTGCAGGATATCAGCAACCGAGGGGCGCTTCAGGCTGGTTTCGCTGTAAGAGGCAGATGATGCCGGGATCTCCTTCGGGGCTTGCGTCATCTGAGTGGTGGAAGGGGTGGCGGATGATGTACTTGAAATGGGGGTCGAAGCGGCTGTCGGAGCAGTAGTGGAAGCCTGGACAGGATTGCGGGGATTGGTCCATTGGTTCAGGAGTTGGATGGCGCCACCCCTGATCATCGAGGGCCAGACCCAGTACTGCTCGGCCAGTTGGCGGCCAAACCCGCGTTGGGCGGCATCCCGGTAGACGGGGCCATGAATGGCAATGAAGGAAGCACAAAGGAGGGCGGTGGCCGTTGCCGCCAGGCCAAGCCTGCGCAGGGTTTCACGCTCCGGCTTCAGAATGAACAGCAGTGCGGTGAGGAGAAAGAGGGCGGTTTGAAAAAAACCCAGATCGATACGGATCAGCCAGGCAAGTGAGATCGAGATACCCAGCGCAACCATCCAGACGATCTGGAGTGCCGTTCGTCGGGGGGGGAGGATGAACGTTCCCAGAAGGACGAGCATTCCAAGCACGCCGAGGAAGCCCATGTAGTTCCTGCCGATCACGCCGGGCATCAGGATCACCAGCAGTCCGGCGACGAATGAGAGAAGGGCCCTCCGCGAGACAAGCCACACGGTGGTGTAGGCGGCCATCCCGGCCATCCCGGCCATGAGGAAAAAGTAGGCCCTCATGATCAGGTAATTCGGTCCCGTCAGCTTGAAAAGGAAAGCGATGGGGTAGAACCAACCGACATTGTACCCTAGGAACGTATCGACGATTGGAAGCTGTCCGGCATTCAGGCGCTGGGCGATGACGGCCGCCACTCCCTCCTCACCGCTCAGCATCAGTCCGGAGCGCCAGTAAATCCCGTAATAGGCAAGCGCCGCCACCAGCAGCACAAGAACTCCCCATGCTCCATGGGTTTTTAGCTGCCGATTTTGGCTTTCACGGATCGACATAGGGTGATGATCTTGGATGGAAGGTCCTTAGAAAAGAGTTTTTTGCTCTCGCTCGTCATACGATTCACCCTGATTTTGTCGTCATGCACAAACCCGACGTCCGCCTGCTGATCACAACATTTGCCGATCAGGAGGCCGCTTCGGCGACAGTCAGGCAACTTTTGGAGGAACGATTGATCGCGTGCGGCACCCTGCTGCCGGGTTCAATCTCACTCTTCCGCTGGCAGGGGAAGATCGAGGAGGCCTCGGAGGTGATTGTTCTGATGAAGACGGATCAGGAGAGATCGGCTCGCTGCATGGAGCGTCTCCGGGAGCTGCATCCCTATGATGCACCTGAAATCATCCTTCTTGAGCCGGAGGCCGTCTTCGGTCCGTACGCAGCTTGGGTGAGGGAGGCTTTGGGCAAAGCGGAAGGATAACAGAGAAGGACTACAGGATAAGTTCTAAAAAGGGAAAACAACTGCTTTAGACCTCTTTTCGGGTTTGAGGAATGATCTGACGGGGTTAGAACAGAGATCTTCATGTCCGCCGAATCATCGCCCACCGTTCTCGATCGCATCGTTGCGGATGTGCAGGAGGAGGTTGCTGCAGCCAAGCGACTCCGTTCCGAGGGGGATCTGCGCGGGATGATTGCCGATGCGCCGCCGGTGCGGTCCTTGGTAGAAGCATTGAATCAAGAGTTTGGCCTGATTGCGGAGATCAAGGTCTGCTCGCCAAGCGTGGGTGCCATGCGCCGCGAAAATGTTGCCGAGGCACCCCAGGCCTACGAGGAGACCCCTGTGGTACGCGCCCTCTCGATCCTCACCAACAGCCGTCACTTCGGCGGAAGCATGGAAAGCCTGCAGCGGATCCGGGCCCTCGTTTCGAAGCCGGTGCTGCGCAAGGATTTCATGGTTAGTGAATACCAGATCCGCGAGGCGCGGGCCTTTGGGGCGGATGCGATCCTGCTCATGGCCAGCGTCCTGGATGCCCACCGTCTCAAGGGCTTCCATGAGCTCACCCTCGAACTCGGCATGGAGGCGCTCTTCGAAGTACATGACGAAGAGGAGGTCGCGGCACTCCCGAAGAGCGCCCTGATCGTTGGAATCAACAGTCGCAGGTTCAAGGCGCCCGTGGGATCCGGGGGATTTGTCGGCGCGACCGGCTCTTCCGAGAAGGACTTCAGCATCCGGTTCGATACCTTTGAGTTGGTGGATCGCCTGCCTCGAGGGGTGATCCGCATTGCCGAGAGCGGCCTTGATGCCTCGAACATCGCCACGGTGAGGGATCGGTTTCACGCGGCGTTGGTCGGCACCTCCCTCCTCCGCGACCCGAAGGGAATCGGCTCCGCGTTGACCGCCTTGGAAGAGGCCCTGGCCTCCTAATTATCTCCCATGAACCCCGAAGATTTTTCCGTTGATCCAGAGACTCCGGACACGCCATTCGACGTGTCGCTCCGCCCCCCAATGTTCGAGGAGTTCTGCGGTCAACCGAAGACGATCGAGCGCCTGATGCTCCTGGTCGAGGCAGCGCGCCAGCGTGACGAACCTCTGCAGCACATCCTCCTGAGTGGCCCCCCGGGACTGGGAAAGACCACGCTCGCTTACATCCTCGGAAATGCCATGGAGGCCGAGGTCCGCACCACCAGCGGTCCCACCATTGAGAGGGCGGGAGATCTGGCCGGTCTCCTCACCACCATGCCGCGTGGTGGCGTCCTCTTCATCGACGAGATCCACCGCCTCCAGCCTGCCATCGAGGAGTATCTCTATCCGGCGATGGAGGACTTCCGCGTCGACATCATGATCGACCAGGGGCCGAACGCCCGCAGCGTGCGCCTGAATCTTGCTCGCTTCACGCTGATCGGCGCCACGACACGCGCCGGCATGATCAGTTCACCGCTTCGTTCCCGGTTCGGGATGAACTGCCGGCTCGATTACTACGAGTCCGAGGAGCTCCGAAAGATCGTCCTGCGCACCGGGGGACTGCTTGGCGTAGAGATCGATGAGGAGGGCGCCCTTGAGGTCGCGCGTCGTTCACGGGGGACACCCCGCATAGCAAATAATCTCCTGCGCTGGGTCCGTGACTTTGCTCAGGTGCGTGCCGAGGGAGTCATCAACAAAGACTCCGCGTCCAGGGCGCTCGAGATGCTCGACATCGACGAGGATGGATTCGATGAGATGGACCAGCGGATCATCGAGGCGATCATTCACAAGTTTGGGGGAGGCCCCGTAGGGCTGAACTCCCTCGCAGTCGCCGTCGGCGAAGAGGCGGGTACCCTCGAGGATGTCCACGAGCCCTACCTCATCATGCATGGCTATCTCTCCCGGACACCGCAGGGGCGCGTGGCCATGCCCAAGGCTTACCAGAAGATCGGCCTCCCCACGCCGCGCAACCGCTCCGGGGATCCCCAGCCCGATCTGCTCTCGTAGCCTGAAAGGAGAGCCCAATGATCACCGTCAAAGACACTCTCCGCGCCACGGTGCGTGTCAGCTTCGACGGCAAGGTGACCAAGGAGTTCCACGGGCCCAATGCTCTGGAACGTTTCGAAAATGAGGCGAGGGTGCTGAGGCATCTTGCCACGAGGCACTGCCCTTTCGTTCCCCAGTTGATTTCGGCTGACCCGAAAAGCCTGACCATCACGACTTCCAGTTGCGGATCCCGTGTTGACTACCTGGATGACGAGCGCCGCAAGGAGCTCTTTGCTGAGCTGGAGCGCTTCGGTGTCCGACACGATGACCCCGACATACGCAATGTCACCTACAGCCAGCAACTCGGCCGTTTTTGCCTGATCGACTTTGAGTTTGCCTCCCTTCTGGACGAGCGGTCCGTCTCCAAGCATGAGCAAAAGGAGTAAAGCGCCCTCCACTCAGCTCCTCTGGTCGGGCCACACCGACCGAGGGCGCGTTCGTCAGAACAATGAGGATGCGTTTCTGGGGGTGGCCGTGGATGCTCGTGAGGTGAGGTACCTTGGAAAGATCGGTGAGGCTAGCGTCGATGTGGCGGATTTCGTTTTTGCGGTGAGTGACGGCATGGGTGGGGCTTCTGCCGGTGAGTTTGCGAGCAAGATCGCTGTGGAGAAGATTACCCAGATGATGCCCCCGCTTTTCAAGCAGCGGGCTTCAGGGCTTTCGGCAGGATTCGGGGATGTGATTGAGGAGCTCTTTACCGAGATTCACAAGGCACTCCTCTACCTAGGCTCGTGCTATGAGGAGTGCGAGGGGATGGGGACCACCCTCAGTCTCTGCTGGTTCACCCCTGGGTGGATGCACTTCGGGCATGTCGGGGACAGCCGCATCTACTACCTTCCTGCGGAAGGAGGGATCAAGCAGCTCACAGAGGATGACACCCATGTCGGCTGGCTCTACCGCAAAGGGGAGATCAATGAGAGGGAGGCCAAGAACCACCCCCGCCGCCACCTTCTTCAGAAGGCCCTGGGAGCCGGCCACCAATTCGTGACCCCTCAGGTTGGCGCCGTCGGATGCTCTCCAGGTGACCGTTTTCTGATCTGCTCCGACGGAGTCACCGATGGATTCCATGACGAGCAACTCCTTGGGATTCTCTCGGAAAATACGGGCGAATTATCCCCTGCACAACACCTCGTCACGGAGGCAGTCGAGCGATCGGGCCGGGATAACACAACGGCAGTGGTGGTGGCGATCGGCGGCTAGCTGTGGAGACTCAAGACATGACCATCCCTTTGTCACCGACTAAAAAACAACCGGATCTGTCATGGCGCATGGCTTTGCTCATGAGATGGAGCGGCTGCAGGGGCCTCAAGATCGTTCCGATCCTTCCTCTCCTCTTGATAGCTACGTCACTGCCTGCCCAATCAGGCCCTCAGGATCTGCGCGCCTTTTTCAGCCCCAACGGCGGATGCACCGATGCCGTCGTTTCAGCTCTCCAAGCAGCCAAAAAGACAGTGCTGGTCCAAGCTTACAGCTTCACCTCGGCGCCCATCGCCAAGGCCCTGGTGGATGCAAAAAAGAGAGGAGTCGACGTCCGCGTGATCTTGGATAAAAGCCAGCGGACGGAAAGGTATACCGGAGCCACCTTCCTCGCCAACGAAGGAGTTCCCGTCTTCATTGATGCCGACCACAGGATCGCCCACAACAAAGTCATGGTGATTGACGCACAGACAGTCACACGGGCAGCTTTAACTTCACCAAGGCAGCTGAAAGAGGCAATGCGGAGAATGTACTGCTGATCCTGCACGCCCCCGAATTAGCCAAGCGGTATGGAGAGAACTGGAACGAGCACTTAGCTCACTCGCGGAAGTATTAGGGCAGTTTTGATTTTATGTGACGCATGAACAAGGGAGGGAATCTCGCGCGACCGTAACGGATGCGAAGCAACGGCAGGGCAAGCAAACGCAGAGAGCCAAGTCTCCTGGAGGAGATGCGGCAGACTGCGACGCAGTCGTAGCCCCAACGGGGCGGCACCGCTTGCCGTGCGGCAAGTGCCGTCGATCGAGTGTCGAGGAATAACCCCTACTGCATGGGCAGACCGGCTTCGTATTTAGCCAGTTCCTCGATGCGCTGCAGATGGCGCCCTCCTTCAAAGGGGGTGGAGAGCCAGATGTCGACGAGGCGCTTGGCGGTCTCGAGGGTGACCATGCGCTCACCGATCGAAAGGACATTGGCGTTGTTGTGCTGGCTGCCAAGACGGGCCGTCTCGTCGCTCCAGGCAATAGCGCAACGAATCCCCTTCACCTTGTTGGCGGCGATGGCCTCGCCGTTGCCGGAACCGCCGATTACGATGCCCTTCTCGGCTTCACCGCTGGCTACCTTCTCGGCGGCGGGAATGCACCAGAGCGGATAGTCGGTGGAATCGGCCGAGTGGGTGCCGACATCGATCACCTCGTGATCCTGGGCACGAAGCATTTCGACCAAGGCCTGCTTGTATTCAAATCCTGCGTGGTCGCTGCCAATAGAGATCTTCATGTTTTTTTAGTATCGGGTCATGCTCCGTTGCGCCAGCTGGAAAAGGCCCGCGGGCCAAGCCTACAGAGGATGACCACCCCGCCGGTCAGGAAGAGGATGATGGCACCCGGTTCCGGTACTCCGGCCACGGACCACGCCATCCCGTAATCCTGCACTGCATAACTAGAGCTGAGATCAAAAAGGTTGGTGGAGTATCCGACCCTGATCAGGTAGGTGCCGGGATCCATTACTTGGAAAAAGAGTTCCTGCGTCGTGCTGACC
>CANIBV010000094.1 GCA_947466005.1 Spartobacteria bacterium
ATCCAGAGGGGCCAGGAAAAGAGCGCGGATGACGGGATCGCCGTCACCCTAGTGCACTGTAGCGGGAACGGGGCGTCCTCCTCAAGGTGCTCGGTCCCGAGGCTTCCCGTGGGGAACCACCACCGCTCCCAGGTTCCCTCAACGGCACCCGCGCGCTCCAATACCGTTCCTCTTCTCCTTTTACCCTGAATGCGCGGATCACGATCACCCGGTGCGCTTTTGCGCGTCACCTCCTCGGTCATGGATCTATGTGTCATCGCGGCACTCATTGCTCTAACCAGCCTAGCATAGTGCCGCCAGCTTGTGGACTTTCTGTTGAGCCTCCTCCGAAAATGACCGTGATGCGACGCTTCACCCCATAGCTGAACCCTGTGCTCTCGATTCGGCGGACATTACCCGTCACTCCGCAGGCCGCGAGAATAAAGGCCCGTTGAGGGCCGTTGACACCCATAAGCGCAGCTGCAGCACTGATATCAGAAGGTTTGATATCATCTTCCGTGCCCTCGATGCCATCTTTGCCCGCACGCAGGATCATCCACGCATCGGCCTGGGCCGGTGTCAGTCCGAGTAGATCCGTGAGGATACCCTTCGGAGCCCTGAGAACATTGATCGGGCCGTTGTAGTAGGTTGTAAAAAACGACCGGTAATCCGGCTTGGCCTTTATGACCGGGGCGAAACCGATGACCATTTCCATCTCCTCGGGAGAGACAAAGGGAGCGCCCGGTGGCATCCCAGAGAAGCCGGCGGCCTCGTACTCAGGTTGCTTCGCGCCGTGGAGGGATCGGAAGGGGCTCGGGCTCTGCCAGTCGTAAAGTCCATCGGCAGCAGCGTCCGATTGGTTGATGTCCAGCCTCCAGGTGGCAAAGAGTCGCTTGAGTTGATCGCGACGATCAGGGACTTGCGAAAGAAAGTAGTTGGGATTAATGAGGCCCGACTCATCCTTGATCGCAACGCTGTAACCCTCCTCTCCATCCTCGGATTTTGACTGAAGCAGCGGGTCTCCGGGAGTGACGGCAGGGTTCATCGCAACGGCAATTCCGGAGAGGGATTGCTGGCGTGCCCGGAAGAGTTTCCCGGAGCGCGTCTCCTCAAGAATCCACCCGTGAATGACTCCGGCCAGCAACAGCGAGATGCTGGTGAGCAGGGCGATCGTCCAGAGCACCATGGGAAGCGCCATTCCCGAGCGGCGATCCGTTGAACTCAATACAGGTCTCTTTTTCACGGTTTTGGCCTCGGGCTTGGGGAAGGTGACGGAACGGATTGCTCCGGTTGAGTTGCCGTGGGAGGTGGGACCACTGGAGGGACGAAAAAGAGGGCCTCGACTGGCTCAGGGATTTCATCAATCTCGAGTTGGAGGCGCACCAGGGCGGGACGAGGGTTGCCCTTGGGCCATTCCTCTTTCCAGACTCCCTCTTGAAAAAAGGACCACCGCGGCTTGCGGATCTTAGGAATAAGAGGGATGCCCGGAGACGAGAGGACTTTCTCAAGTTCGTTATCACCAAGATTGGAGGGAACTCTGATCATGCTGATCGTTCTGGTGCCATCAGGACGGGGTTTGGCGGCAAGAACGAGGGAACCTCCCCCGAGGCTTGGCATACCGAAGAGTCCCTGTGCTTTTCCAAGAATCAGTCGTGCTTCGGGCTCTCCCCCCTTACCTCGGCTCATCTCGAGTGAAACTGTTCCCTGACTGGGAAGATTGAGAAACGCACTCCGTGTGACGCGGAGAAATGCATCCAGCCTGCGAAGTGTCAACTGCTGTTCCATCGCTGTCCGCGAGGCTCCGATCGAGGAGCTCGCGATCGCATAAATCGAAGCCGCCAGAAGGGCGAGAATTCCCATGGAAAGGATCACCTCCAGCAGGGTGAATCCCCCACAGCTTGCAAGGACAGGAGGTTTACGAGCTCTTCTCATGGGAGATTGAGAAGGATCTCGGCCCGATCGCTTTGCGTGCCAGATTTTGTGGTGATAGTCAGCTTTTTGAGTCCAGTGACCTCAATGCCCTTTCCGTTTTTTGCACCATAAGGAGCCAGCGATTCTTCCACCCGGACGCCGTGGTTCCGGGAGGCTTCCAGAATTCGTGGAGCTCCTGGTGGAGGCGGATTTGCCTGACAGTAGGCGAGGCGGGATTCCAGTTCCGAGCGGCAGAATGAACGCTGCCTCACCTCAAGGGCCGCTTGGAGCGCAGTATCAAGCGCCACGGCAAGCCCCGTGACCGCGAGCATGAACACCGCCAGCGCGATGAGCACCTCGAAGAGGGTGAATCCGGAGCGTTGGGATCGCTTATTCCTCATCGTGAACGGGTTGGGCTGTCAGCGCATCAAATGTCGTGATGATTTGCCGCTCACCGTTGATCAGGCGAAGCGACAGGGGTTGGCAGACTCCTTCGGAACTAAACTCCCACACTTGATCCCGCGCAGGGGGATGAAATTTGGAATCGTTGAACCCCTTGATCTCAAGGGCCCATCCGGCAGGTAAAGCCTCACCCTCGAGTCCGCCGGAGCTGACTTTCAAAGGACGGGATTCTCCCTTCTCGATGGCTTGTCGACGGGCCTCCTGTGCCATGGTGGTGATCGACTCCATGGCTCGGTCGCCTGCCGATGCAGCGAAGGAATCGAAGAGGTAGGGAAGCGACGCGGAGACAAGGATCGCCACAAGCGTCAGGGCGATAATGATCTCCAGCAGTGTGAAACCTCCCGGACCGGGAAAAACCTTATTTACCGATGTTGCCTTCACCCTCTGCTCCCTTTGGTCCAAGCGAGTAGAGGTCGAATCCGTCGGCCTTGGTCTTGCCGGGATTATAATAGACATATTCATTGCCCCACGGATCAATCGGGATGTTCTCCATCAGCTTTTTCCAGTGCTGTGGCTTGGGTGCCGAGGAGGGCATCTGAACAAGTGCCTTCAACCCCTGCTCCGTTGTGGGCTTGCGATAGTTGAGCATCTCGTAGGTACGCAACTGCATCGTGATGGCCTGGATATCGCTCTGGACCCGCTGTTCCTTGGCCACATCGATATTGCCGGCGAGCATGTAGATGGCTGAACCCACGAGCACGGCGATGATGCCGAGCACCAGCATGATTTCAAAAAGCGTGTATCCAGCCTCCCGGGCAAGCAGAGAGCGACGTCTATGTCGGGTGGAGATGTGAGGGGCAGGATCCATGATAAGTAAGGTGACAGTGTGGACTGATAGATGAATCAATCGACAAAGATCTCCACCAAGAAGCTCTCCAGGTCAAGAGTCAGCAGGAAATGTGGCGGTATTGGCACCTACTTGTGGCCTTTCTCGGCAGCTGGGATGGCAAGGCTGGGTGAAGGAGAGAGTGAGGCTGGTGCCGTTGCATGGAACAAAGCCGGGGCGGGATTGCCATAAAGAGAACCTGTCGAGAGGGTGTCCGTTGCTGTTCTAGAGTTGGTGGCCGCGGGTTGCGAAGTAGCGGCAGGGAGTGCGGTGGCTTCCGTGGCTCCCAAGGAAGAATCAAAGAGTAAATCGCACCTCACCTTGCGGAGGTGAACGGCCTTTCCTAAGTCACCCCCCGAGCGGTGCAGTGTCATCACAAGAGAGTTTTCCCCTACATGCCAGAGACGGGCGGGAAGAAAAAGGGAGGCGCTTCTCCATCCTGCCACCAGAAGGTGACCGGTCGGGGAAAAGACGACACCGGGATCCTGCAACTCAAATGGCGCGATGGCCAGCACGCCGCGCGATTCCCCGTTGATGCTGACTTCTATCCATGATTCCGGGTCAAGCCCCCCCACCTCGGCGCGAAGCATGCTCCCTTGGGGAGTGTCTGCAAGGGGAACAATAAACTCCGTTATCCCCCCAGAATCCGGCAGGTCGATACGAATAGGAAGGGTCGCAAGCTCAGCATGAATGATCCTCCCATCCGTGCGGTCCCCCTCGACGGGTTTTTCGTCCAACCCCGATACTTCCTCCTCGGAGAGGATATGCTCGTTCCCCTGAATGAGCGCTGGCCTTGAGTGGGAGCCGATCACTGCGACTCCAAGCTCCCTTGCTGGGCTAAGCGTGGTCGAAATCAATCGTGAGAATCTTCCTGGAAAGGAAACCCTCACCACCCCTCCGTCGAGTGTCATCGCTTGAGGGAGCACGACAGTGCGTGCATTGAGCCCCAAGGCCACACCGTTATCCCCGAGACCAGCGCTCAGGAGGGTGCGGTCGCCCCCTTTGGAAATCCACTCCAGGACTGGCCCACCATCCCCAAGATCATCAAAGACCGTTGTCAGGGCAAAGCATCCGATCTGATCCTGGGCGGCAAGCGAGGGAACCGGAAACTGGATGGAATCACTCTCCGCGTGAACAGAGGGTCCTGCGGACGCCCAGGACGCCAGTGGACCAATTGTTTCCTTGGGCTGAAGTGTGATCGTTTGAGGAAGGAGGAAGTCGTGACTCTCCCCCTCTTCGGATCCGGCCCGGGCGGCAGGAACGAGCAGGGCCAGACTCGTTACCAAGACCACCAAGTCAAGGATTTGAAATCTGAAAGTCGGCCACATGGACACTCCTCCTAACTTCATTGTCGTGGATGGCCAAGGGATTTATGACGTTTAGGTTGAAATTCCTTTTGACACTTTGTCCCCAGCTGGGGATCGATGGGTAGTCCGACCTCTTGATTCCCGATCATGCCATCTTATTCCTACCGCGCCATGGACAACTCCGGTCGGCAGGAGGGCGGCAAGTTGGAGGCCCTTTCCGAAGCCGATGCCTACCGGAAGCTTCGTGAGAGAGGTCTCCAGCCAAGCGCGGTCTCCACGATCGAAGACAAGAGTGATCCTGTCGGTGGTAAAAAAAATGCGGGTTGGCCCGCATTCACTCCGAATACCGCCCCTCTTCCAAAGTTAACCCAGCAGCAACTTCTCTTCTTCACCGAGGAACTGGCCGAACTCCTTGACGCGGGGCTACAACTTGAAGGGGCCCTCAAGATCATCGAAGAGCGACAGGAACGCTCTCCAGTGAAGGTCGTGGCGACCCGTTTGCGCCAGCAGGTTCGGGAGGGGGTCGGTTTCTCTATGGCCCTGCGGAGCTGCGGCAAATCCTTTGACCCCCTCTACTGCAATCTTGTGGCGGCTGGAGAAGCGGCAGGAGCTCTACCCAAGATCCTCAAGCGCCAGTGCGCGCATCTTGAGATGGTCGGGGAACTCGGTAAAAAGGTAACCTCCGCGCTGGTTTATCCAGCGATCGTTTTCAGCTCAGCCATCCTGCTGATGTTTATTTTCCTTACCTTCCTGGTACCGCAACTCTCGGTGCTGCTGGGTAAGTCCGGCCAGAAGCTTCCGCTGATCACTCAAAGCCTGATTTCCGTAAGCCTGTTCTGCGCCCACTGGTGGTGGGCCATCCTTGCCTTTGTCGGCGCACTGGTGACGGGGGTCCGTCTTTGCGTGGCTACTCCGAGAGGGACCGCCTGGTGGCATCGTACTCAGCTTGACCTTCCTGTCGTCGGACCAGTGCTGCGGGCTCGTTTTCATGCCGAGTTGACCCAGAACCTATCGACCTTGGTATCCAACGGCGTGACAATGCTCGCTGCGATGGAATTGCTGCGGGGAGCCACCGGCAATATCTACCTGCAGGGACTCCTTCAGGATGTCACTGCCATGGTCAAGGAGGGAGGCTCCTTGGCCTCATCGCTCCGCAAGACCGGCTTCTTTCCGCCCGTCTTGCTTGATATCCTAGGGGTGGGTGAACAGACCGGCGACCTCTCCGGATCGCTGACCCGTGCCGCCAAACGCTATGACCGTGAGCTTTCATCCAGGATTCAGGTCCTCACCACTCTCATTCAACCGGCCGTGATCCTGATCGTGGCAATTTTTGTCGGCGTGGTCGCCTATTCAATGATCTCGGGCATCCTCTCCAGTGTGAACGCCCTGCGCGTGCACTAAGAAAAGAATCTTCTGCCTCTTTGGACGAGGCTTTCCACTTCGAGCAAAGCTATTCCGAAGGTTGCCTGATCTCTTGTTATCCCAAATTTTGCATTAGGAATTTGATGTCCAGATGACGAGGGGGTTAAAAAGTTAGAGCGTTATAATGTGGATCCCTAAAGCCCGGTCCCGGGAGTCGATTTGGCAATATTTGAGAAATTCGCATCACAGAACCGCCTGGAGGCTTCAATGCGCGTGGCCGATTCTGCACCTTGTAACCTTCTAACACTCCAACATTTTTTTAATCGGAGAACGTTGCACCTTCCTAGTGATTACTCCGCCTCTGTTGGCAATGTCCTATTGC
>CANIBV010000095.1 GCA_947466005.1 Spartobacteria bacterium
CGGTCAGCACATAAGGAACCCCAGTGACCTTGCTGGCCACCCACGCAACGGCTCCGGTTGGCACGGCAAAATGGACGTGGAGAATATCCGGCTTCCACCGCCTGATCTCGCTGAGCACCGCAGGGATTGCCACGGCCACCCAGGCCGCCATTTCTGGGACGCTGCAGGTGTCTTCACGGCGGCGAAAGGCCCTTAGCCGCCGCACCTCCATACCCTGTTCCACGGACTCCTTGGGAAGATGATTCATTCCGGCGGTCAGCACCCTCACGTGATGCCCACGGCGGACGAGTCCCGATCCCACTTTAGCTGCAAGCCTTCCCCCTCCTCCGCCAATGGGAGGATGCTCGTAGTTGAGGATCAGGATTCTCATGACGCGGAGTAACGCGTCTCCCTCCCCTCCCTCCAAGAAGAGAGCACATGCTGGCTCCAAAGGAAGAGCCTCTCATCGGTGCGACCCGCACGGTGAGATCGGATCGCCTTTCCGACAGCGACTCCCGCCCTGCCCTCGGGTATCTCCGGGAGGAGGGCTCCATTGCGGATCCACTGGCCAAGGGGAGTGCCGAAGCCTTTCTTCTTCCGATAAAGAATCGACTCCGGAAGCACAGGCTCCAGGGCCTTTTTCAGAATCCACTTGGTAGTCCCTCCCCTCAGCTTCACCGAGTGAGGAAGCTTGCGGGCGAAGTCCACTACTTCCAGATCGAGAAAGGGGGAGCGCGCCTCGAGGCCGTGCAACATGCTCGCCCGGTCGACCTTGGCCATGATGTCATCCTGCAGGTAGAGACGAGTGAAGAACTGGAGTGTCCGATCGACGGGATCCGCGTGCGCACCCGCCGATTCCCAGGCGGCGATCGCCTCACTGTAGAGCTCCTCCTGCGGCGTGTGATCCCCGAAGTAGGCGTCGATTTCCATCGGCTCAAGCGGCCCCATCCAGACAGGAACCCTGAGTTCCTCACCATAAGAGAGACCCCGAAGCGTCCGCTTGATCTTGAAGTCAATACTGATGTTGGCGTGCGACACCGGGAGGCGCGATGCAAGCAACCGGATGGCTGGATGAATGGCGCGCGGAACCCAGCGGTCGTAGAGGCAGGCTGCCTTCAGCGCCTTGAAGGGATCGTACCCGGCGAAGAGCTCATCCCCACCGTCACCCCCGAGGGCCACCGTGACATGCCTGCGGGTGAAGCCGCAGAGCAACCAGGTAGGAAGAATCGACCCATCCCCCATCGGCTCATCCAGCCGTGAAAGAAGGCCAGGAATCAACTCCCTCGCACGCTCTAGATCCAGAATCTCGGCATCATGGGCACACCCGATGAATGCGGCTGCCTCTCGGGCGTAGGGAAGCTCATCGAAGCTGGAATCCGTGAAGCCGACACTGAATGTGCGCAGTCGCCCCGCCGGCAGGTGGCGCGCGGCGAGGGCCGCCACGGCTGAAGAATCGATCCCCCCGCTAAGGAAAACACCCAATGGCACATCAGCCATGAGACGGCGCTGAACGGCGCGATCGAGAATCTCGAGCAACTGCTCTCCCCACGCCGCACACTGTGCGGGCGTTGGTTCCAACGTTGAAGGCTCCAGTTGGAACTCCCACCATTTCCTTGTGCTCCAGGCACCGCTTCGCAGGTCCAGCGTTCCGCACCAGCCCCCAGGAAGTTTCTGTATCCCCTCAATCACCGAATAGGGAGCGGGAATGTAGCCGTAAGCGAAGTATTTTTTGAGCGCCAGAGAGGACTCATTTCTGGGAGATGCCGGATGGTGGAGGAGGGCCGTGAGCTCGGAGGCAAAGCCGAAGATGCCTCCGGCCTGGAACCAATAGAGCGGCTTTTTGCCAACACGATCACGGGCAAGAAACAGGGTTTCGGCCAACTTGTCATAGATGGCGAAGGCAAACATTCCGTTCAGCCGCTGCAACAATTCCTCGCCCCACTCCCTGTAGCCGAGCAGCAGCACCTCCGTGTCGGAATGATCCGTCTGAAAGCCGTGCCCCTTGGCTTGCAACTCGGTGCGCAGCTCCGTGTGATTGTAGATCTCGCCGTTGAAGACGATGGTCAAGTTCCCATCCGTGGTGCTCATCGGCTGGACCCCGCCAGAGAGATCGACGATGGAAAGTCGCCGATGACCGAGGTGGATGCCCCGGTCCGGAGCGATAAAATACCCCTCGGCGTCCGGGCCACGATGGGCCAGCGCACGGGTCATTCTCTCAAGAAGGCCCCGATCCCCCGCTCCTCGCGGAGCAATGAAGCCCGCAATCCCACACATCAGCTGAGGGGAAAGTTCCTGGTTTTCTTCACCAGGTAGATCGACTTGTTCTGACTCTCATGGAACGTGCGCGTGATCATCTCGGCAAGCAGACCCATCAACACGCAGATGACTCCAGTCATGAAGGAAATCACCGCCATCATCGGCAGCGGCGTCCCCGTGAAGTAATACCCGCGCGTCCTCATGACCAGAGCCCAGACAGTGAATACGACCGATGCAACAAAAAACAAAAAGCCCCAGAGGCCGAAGAGATACATCGGCTTCATCATGTACTTATCGAGGAACTTGACTGTTACCAGATCGAGGATGACCTTCAGAACACGCTCGAGCCCATACTTAGAACTGCCGGTTGTCCGAGCGAAATGATTCACTGGGATCTCGGTGATACGCGCACCATGCCACTTCGCATAGATCGGAAGAAAGCGGTGCATCTCCCCATAGAGACGCACATCCTTGACCACCTCGGCCCGGTAAGCTTTGAGCGAACAACCAAAATCATGGAGTTTCACCCCTGAGATCCAGGAGATCAACTTGTTCGCCAGCATGCTGGGAAAGTTCCGCTGCAGGGCACTGTCCTGGCGATCTCGCCTCCAGCCTGAGCAGACATCATATCCCTCCTCGAGCTTGTCCAGCATCTTGGGGATATCCTCCGGATCGTTCTGGTAGTCGCCGTCCATCGGGATGATCACATCTCCCGAGGCATGGTCAAAGCCCGCCATCATGGCAGCGGTCTGGCCGAAATTCCTGCGAAAATGAACCACCTTGGCTTCGGGGTTCTGCGCCGCCAGTCCGTCAAGCATAGCAGCACTACCATCCGTGCTCCCATCGTTAACAAAGATCACCTCATAACGACGGCCTAGACGATCCATCACTTCCTTGATCTTGGTAAAGAGAGCCTCGATGGCTCCATGCTCGTTGTAGATCGGAATGGTGATGGAAATCATATCGGTCAGAGAAACACCAAGAAAATCGGAAGCACCCCGTCAGGTCAAGGTTGGGTGACTATGAAGGGATGGGGAATAGGCAATCGAAAACAGGGACTGAAGATCCATCATTTCGCAGATCGGAAACTCCTTGAACACATTCGGCCGGATCGAATCCCCCATAAACTATCCCTGATTCCCTATTACCCGCGCCCCGAGTTCCGTGCTAAGTTGAGTTCCGTGTCAGGAACAGCTGCCAATTCCACGAACCCGAAGGCACAAGAGCTTCAGAAGAAGCTTCGCGATGTGCCGCATCGCCCTGGCGTCTATGTGATCAGGGATCGGTTCTCGAAGATCATCTATGTCGGCAAGGCGATCGATCTCAGGCGGCGCCTCTCCAACTACTTCACCCCTTCAGGGCGCACCAAGGCTGATATCAAGACCCGGGCCCTGATTGACAGCGCAGCCGACTACGAGTGGCACGAGGTCAGGAGCGACGCCGAAGCCGTCCTCTTTGAGGGGAAGCTCATCAAGGAGTGGCGGCCCAAGTACAACGTCAGCTTCCGCGACGACAAGCGCTTCCTACTCGTGCGGGTGCAGATGAACGATGAGATCCCCCGCTTTGAGCTGAGCCGACTCCGCAGGGAGGATGGAGCCCGCTATTTCGGACCGTTTGCCAATGCCAACGCCCTCCGCTCCTCCCTACTGGCCATCCGCAAGCAGTTCGGCCTGCGCTCCTGCCGCCCCTCGGAACCCACCGAGAGGGACTTCAAGCACTGCCTCGACCACATCATCAAGAACTGCTCTGCCCCCTGCGTGGCACGCATTTCCCGCGAAGACTATCGCGATCGGGTCGAACAGGCCTGCGAGGTCCTGGAGGGGAAGTCGAAGGTGATGATGGCGGCTCTGGAAGCCGAAATGGAAAAGTCCGCAGAGAAGCTCGACTTCGAGAAAGCCGCATCCCTCCGCAACCTCCTCAATGACCTGCGCGAGACGAGCAAGCCGATGCGCCGATTTACTCGCAAATCACTCCCCAACAGCATCGACCCGAAAGGGGATGTGATCGAACTGCGAAGCGCCCTAGGTCTGGCGCGTCCTCCGCGCACCATGGAGTGCTTCGACATCTCCAACATCTCCGATAACCACATCGTCGCTTCCATGGTGCGCTTCCGCGACGGCGTTCCTGAACGCGAAAGCTACCGCCGCTACAGGATCACCTCCACCAAGGGACAGAACGATTTCGCCAGCATGGCCGAAGTCATCAGGCGCCGTTACAAGCGCCTGCTGCTGGAGGCAGCCAAGGCCGCACCTGAGCTTGCCGATTCGCAGGAGGATCCGGCTGAGGCACTGGAACGTCATGCAAGATCCGGAAAGGACAACGAGGAGGGAAGTCCACTGCCCGACCTCATTATTGTCGACGGCGGCAAGGGACAGCTTGGAATGGCCTGCCGCGAACTCCAGGCACTCGGACTCCACGGACAACCTATCATCGGACTGGCCAAGGAGTTTGAGGAGATCTATCGCCCCGGCGAGTCCAACCCTCTCCGCCTTGACAAGGACTCCGGCGCCCTCCGCCTACTCCAGCGTATCCGTGACGAGGCCCATCGGGTTGCAAACGGCTACAACGAACTGCTCCTACGCCGACGTATCACAGAGAGTGCTCTGGATGACATCCCCGGAGTCAGCGTCGCACGCAAAACGGCGCTCCTTGCAAAGTTCGGGAGCATCGCCCGGATCAAGAAGGCCTCGGTCGAAGTCTTGGCCGAGACACCCGGGGTCAGTCAGGATCTCGCCGTGAGTATTCTCAAACAACTCGCCAAACCTCGCATCCTGGTATCGAAACCAAGTTCTACTTGATGGAGCCGCTTACCGGATTATCCCTCCCTGCGGTGGGGCTCTGGATCATGGCTTCGCGAATTCTAGTCAAAACAATACATGACCTCTACTGCTTGCCGGATGTCCCCGCTTTCGCGGGGTGCTACAGTATGGCTTTCGCCAAAAAGATTTGCTGCTAATCGCGGCATGGTGATCGAACCTTGGTTCGACTCCGGCACTCCATCAAACTCTTTCAGAGTTGATGGAGCCGCTTGCCGGATTCGAACCGGCGACCCTCTCATTACGAATGAGATGCTCTACCAACTGAGCTAAAGCGGCGTCGCAAACTGACGAACTGGAAAATACCGGATTTCCAAACCATGGCAAGAACGGGCGAGGGATTCAGCCTTTTAGCTTGGTTTGAAATCTTGATTTGCTCAGCAGTGTGAAATTTTCGGAATTCTCGGCTTTTCGGGTTTTAAGGGCACCAAAAGGCACCGATGAAACCCATAAAACTTCGTCCCAAGAGAACTCCAAAGGGCTGGAGTATCAATATTCCACCAATCCTCTCGGAGACGTGTAAACGGAGGCGGCTCTTTTTTCGATCAAGGGATGAAGCGGAGCAATTCGCAGCACCTATACGGAAAAGTTACCGAAGCGGTTCAATACACCGCATTCTTCCTTCTACACAGTCCCAGTTTGCGGTTCGTGCCTTTGAAATTCTTGGCAACAGACCACCAGAAGTGATTTTCCAAGCCGTGAAGCTATGGATGGATCACAGGGAACAAGAATCCAAGTCCGTTACCTTTGTAGAGGCTTGTGAAGCATTCGTAGCGTCACCGTTCAAGGCAC
>CANIBV010000096.1 GCA_947466005.1 Spartobacteria bacterium
CGCTCCAATGACACGCGACAGATCCCCCATGTCATCAGACTCCTCAAAAGGATCCAGAAAAGCATTCCCGAATGGAACTTGGATGAACTTAGCGGCAAAGATCTCCAAAGGAGAATCCGGCGCACCTACCGGAGAGGCAGGAGCACCCTTGAGCTCTGTGCAACGACGGGGGACCAGGAGCAGTTTCACGCGTGGCGGAAACTGGTGAAGCAGCTCTGGTATCAGCTCAGGATGACCTCCCGTCACTGGCCCGACCAAGCACGGGCCCTGATCACGGGCACCGGTGCCATTGGTGAGAGCGCGGGGAGTGAACGGGATCTCGCCATGCTTGAACACTGGCTAAAGAAGGGCCCGAAGACATCACCCTCCGGTCTTCTGAAAGCAGCCATTAATTCTCACCTCCCACAACTCCGCAGGAAGGCGATTTCTGCAGGCAAAGATTTCTACGAGAACAAGCCGAAGCAGTTTGTTGCTGAGCTCAATCTATAGTTTCCCTAAACTCACACCCTAGCTTCATGATCGCCACCGCAACCCCACCAATACCCTCCCCCCTCCTTGAACAGACGATGGAGCAGGCGATCGGGATCATCCGTCCCAACTTTCACCTCGGGTGGGATCTCTTCCTGGCGCTCATTCCATTGGGTCTTTCCCTCCTGATTTTCCGCCATAATAACCGCATCCACCCACTGCTCTGGTGGCTCCTTCTCGGCGTGATGGTGCTCTTTCTACCAAACGCCCCGTATGTCCTCACGGATGTTATCCACTTTGTTTCCAAGGTCCGGGTGACTCCCCCACTCCCCATCTGGGCCATGAGCCTCCTTCTGCTGGAGTTCTTCTTCTATTTCCTGATCGGGATGCAGAGTTTCACCCTCTCCCTGATGCTTTGGGGGAGAAAATTGAAACGGCACCATGCGGGATGGCTCATCTTGCCAATCGAACTGATCATCCTAGGACTCAGTGCCTTTGCCATGTACCTGGGACGCTTCGACCGACTGAACAGTTGGAACATCCTCTCCGCGCCGGAGAATCTTCTGGATCAGTCACTCAAGGAAGCAGTGAATCGTGGAAGTGAGGAGATGACCCTGGTCTTCTTTGTCGTCATCACCTTCGTCTTTTACGCCCTCAAGCTTGGAAATCACTTGATCGCGAAGCTTCTCCGACACCACCACCCTCACTCCTCACAACAAGGAAGCGCTGACTAGGAACCGTTCCTCAGCGGAGCTTCCAGAACATCACGACGGTGATGATCAGGCCGATGGCTGTGATCAGATGGCGCACGCGTTCCTGCGAGAGTCTCTGGGAGTATGTTGCGCCGACGAAGTAACCGGCAACCGCCCCCACCGTCATCACCCCCATGATGGGCCAGTCGATCAGACCGCAGGCAGTGAACCAGACCGCCGCGACGAGATTGATCAACGACCCGAGGACGTTTTTAAGCGTGTTCATCCGGTGGATATCCGCGAATCCGAGGAATCCGAGTGAGGCCAGCATGAGGATTCCGATCCCGGCACCAAAGTAACCACCGTAGACAGAGACAAAGAACTGGAAGATCACGGCCCAAAGAAAAGGCATCCTCCCGGTGGGACCGCTCATCTCGACAACGGCGTGGTGAGCGACACGACGTCTCATCACCCCCTGCAGCATGAAAAGCAGGGTCGCGAAAAGCACCAGAAAGGGGACAAGTCTCGCAAAACTTTGCTCGCTTCCCCTTGTGAGAAGGTAACTCCCAATCCATCCCCCCAGAAGACTCACGGGAATGAAGGTCTTAAACCATGGTCGGACCTCCTGAATGCGGGCCCGGAAACCGTAGAGGCTGCCTGATGTTCCCATCACCAGAGCCAGCGTGCTGGTGGCATTCGCGACAACTGGGGGGACACCAAAGAGGATCAGGAGGGGGAAGGTGATCAGAGTCCCCCCGCCTGCCACGGCATTGATCATTCCAGCCACAAAGGCCGCCGTAAGGATTGCAATGATCTGAATAAGTGACACCCGATTCTTATACCGAGTCGATTATTCAAAGGCGATGTGTTATGATTAATCGAATTGTTCTTTTTATTCGGTGCTTCTGAGGGCATCTTTTCGCCCCACTTCGCTTATCATGCTGACTGCTTCCGGCCTCTCCAAATCCTACGGTGGACGCTCCCTCTTCGAGGATGCCTGCCTCCAAATCAACCGCGGTGATCGTGTGGGCCTCATTGGCGCCAATGGAGCCGGCAAATCGACCCTCTTCTCCCTCATCCTCAAGGAAGCTTCGCCCGACTCCGGAACCGTGGCTCTCGAACGAAATATCACGATCGGCTTCCTCCCCCAAGAGAGCGCCCCTTCGGGTGACGAGACAGTCCTGGAACTGGCCACCAACATCTCCTCCGAAATGGAGGAGGTCCGCCGTCTCGCCAGGGAGCACACCGACGAGGATCCAATCCACCACGAGGCGATGGCCCGGTTTGCGGAACTGGACGGCCACTCACTCGAGGTCAAAGCCAAGCGCATCCTGGCTGGGCTTGCCTTCCGGGAGAATGATGTCGGCAAGCCGGCCCGCACACTCAGCGGCGGCTGGATCATGCGCGCTCACCTGGCACGCCTGCTCGTTATGGATCCGGACATCCTGATGCTCGACGAGCCCACCAATCACCTCGATCTCGAGTCGCTGGGTTGGTTCCAGAACTACCTCTCCAAGTATCAGGGCGCCATCCTGGCCATCTCCCACGATCGGGAGTTCCTGAATGCAATCTGCGTCGGAATTCTGGAGATCCGAAACCGCAAGCTCAACCGCTACCGGGGCAACTATGACGACTACCTGACGCTCAAGGCCGCGCGCGAGGAACAGCAGTTGGCTGCGTACAAGAACCAGCAACGTGAAATCGCCGAACTGCAGCGCTTCATCGACCGCTTCCGGGCAAAGGCGAGCAAGGCCTCCCAGGCTCAGGATCGCATCAAGCAACTGGCCCGCATGGAGCGGATCGAGGCTCCCGAGCGGGACGAGGCCACCGTCTCCTTCTCTTTTCCGCAGCCCAAACGAAGCGGTCAGCGGGTTATCACCCTGGAGGGAGTGAAGCAGGCCTACGGGTCTCATGTCGTGTACGCAAACCTGGATCAGGAAGTGGAGCGGGGTCAGCGAACCGTCCTCGTGGGACCCAATGGAGCTGGAAAGTCGACCCTACTGAAGGTCCTTGCAGGGATGCTGCCTCTGGATGCCGGAACGGTCACCCCTGGTCACAACCTCTCGATCGGCTACTTCGCCCAGCATCGCACGGAAATGCTCGATGTGAAGCGGACCGTGCTCGCCGAGGCTATGGAGACCCATACCCCCGTTCCCGAGCAGACGGTCCGGACGATTCTCGGCTCCTTCCTCTTTCGTGGAGATGATGTCTTCAAGCCGGTCGGCGTTCTGAGCGGTGGTGAGAAGAGTCGCCTTGCCCTCGTGAAGCTGCTGCTCAATCCGCCGAACCTCCTTCTCCTCGACGAACCGACCACTCACCTTGACATGCCGAGCATCGACGCCCTGATCGGGGCACTGAGGCAGTATGAGGGAACACTCCTCTTCGTAAGCCACGACGTCCACTTCATCCGAGCGCTTGCTTCCAGCGTCCTGCACATCAGCGCGGGCAAGCTGACTCCCTACTCGGGAGATTACCAATACTACCTCGAGAAATCAGGCTCCCAATCCGAACGTGCCGCCCTCATCGCCCCCGGAAACTACCGTCCCGAGGCGGAAGCTCCCGCGGAAGAGAGCCCGCGTGTGAAGATGGGGATGCGCGAGATCAAGGAGCAACGCCGCGCCGAAGCTGAACTGCGCAAGGCTGCCAACAAACTGGCGCGTGAATCTCAGGCTCGGCTCAGATCCGCCGAAGAGGAGATCGCGCAACTCGAAAGCCGTCAACGGGAACTGGTGGCCGAGCTTGAGACCCCAGGAAATCTGAATGGCGGCAGGGCGTTCGGCCTCAACAGGGAACTGGCGATAGTGCAGGAACGCCTCTCCTCAGTGTTGGAGGAGTGGGAGAAGCTATCAGCTTCACTTCCCGCAGTGGAAGAGGAGAAGATGGCGTAAGGTTTACCCCGCACCCGCGAACTTATTCTCCCCATGATCACTAACTACCTAGCGGCACGCATCAGGAGCTTTGGGTATGCTTTCAGGGGGTTATGGTTGATGATCCTGACGCAACCCCATCCGCAGTTACACGCTCTCGCGACGATCGCCGTGCTGACCGCAGGGATAGCCCTTCACCTGAGACGATGGGAATGGGTGGCGATCCTTCTCTGCATCGGTATGGTCTGGGTGGCTGAGGCGCTGAACTCGGCCTTGGAATTTCTGGCTGATGAAGTCTCCCTTGAGAAACGGGAGCGGATCGGGAAAGCAAAGGATGTGGCCGCTGGAGGTGTTCTCATCGCCGCCATCGTCTCGGTAGCTGTAGCTGCACTGGTCTTTTGGAATCATCTGCGCTAGGAAAACTTCCCTCGGGAAAGCGCCCGCACATCGGGACTAGATGCCCCGACGGCGAAAGTAGGTGACCTTCACTGGCTCAAGGGCCGAGTAGCTTCCAACCAGATCCATCTCATGCATGAGGATCCAAGGTTGGGAATAGCTGATCCCGTTCTTCGTGAAAACAACATCATCGGCGATATAGACGGCCGAGTGAATGACGCCACCCTGAGCATTGAGAAGGAGAATAAGATCCCCTCCGATTCCGGGCTTCGCAATTTCGTAATAGTGCTCCGTGATGAATCGGGAGGCATACTCATTATCGGCCATCCGGGGATCAGGCGTGGCGTTGAAGTAATTCAGCGCCGTCCAGTGACAATCAGGGAGTTTGCCATCCCCTGACGCAGGAGGAAGCGGTGTGGAAAAGAGTTTCTCCCGGGCAAGTTTTGGAAGCAGATAAAGAATACTGATGCCCCCTCCCTCCGGAAGTCGCCTCTGGGATTCGAACAGGGGTATCAAATCCTTCATCAGAACACCGGGCATGGAGAGGGCCCAATAGTTCAACGGCTTGTCTATATCGGAATTGGGACGAATCAGCAGACGCATCATGACAGCACTCTGGCTCGTCAGGCTCTGAAGGTAATCCAAGCGGTCTTCTGCCATAGGCAAATCCTTCAGCACCCTCTCCGGATCGCTGAAGTAGGTGTACCCGTTGCGGGTGTAGAGCAACTTCTTCATGGTCGCAAATGCAGTCTTGTTGGAATCGTGAAGCCTGGCAAAAAACGAGGCCATATCTCCACCCGGGATGGGGTAGGGGTTTGCCTGAAAGCGGTTTGCAGCATTTTGCGCAAGGGCAAGGTACAACTTGGAGCGGACCTCCGGTGAGAGTGACAGGAGAAACGCCTCCTCCGGCCTGTACATCGCCGATCCATTCCCTCCCTGCACCTGACACTTCAGTAATTGCTGCGATTGTTCAGCCGTACAGCCGGAGTCGAGCAGAAGACGTTCCACAGCAACAGGGGAGAGTGTTCCAAAGTTCCAGACCGGCCCTTCGGAGGAGGTTTTTTCGAACCCCACATACTCCATCGGCTGTTCGATACGGACATCCCAAGTCTGCAGATCGCCCCAGGGTCCGGAGTGGATATTCGGTGCTGTCCCGAACACCTTGCGCTCAATTCTCTTGTCGACGAAGTGGGTGACGAAACCAACAAAGATCAGCAGAGTGATGATTGCGAAGATCAAGCGCTTGCTCTTGATCAGTGGTAAGGAAGAGCAAAGAGTGTA
>CANIBV010000097.1 GCA_947466005.1 Spartobacteria bacterium
ACCGCACCGCGACAGCGTCCGTCACCAACTGGCTCAAGGAGAATGGCTGGAAAATCGTCACCAGCGAGATCGGCTATGTCGCCAAGACCTTCCCTTCACTGACCGACGAACAGCGTGCCGAGGCTGGAGAGTTTCTTCAGGCGTTGGAAGAACACGATGATGTGCATCGCGTTTGGACTGCGATTAAATAATCGCAGTCTTGGGGCTTGGGATTTTTGTGCCCCGCGTCGTTCTGCTGCACTCGCAGTATAATTTATACAGCTTCGCTTGCAGGCCTGGCGGTGCATCCAAACTTTCAAGCCTTTACCGAAACGAAACCCAGTTAGGGAGTCGGAGTAGGAGTGGCGCAGTTGGTTGAAGCTGACTTGGAGCAGGACCTGGCAGGCAGCGGGACTTCCTTGATGTGTTCCAAGTAGGTCTGGGAAGTTGGTTCCATTTTTGAAGCCTGCGGAAGGTAAAAGGCCTTGGAACGCGTCAGTGAAATATCATCAAGCTGCTTGGCTTGTCCTGAAAACTGCCATCCTGGAACCATTGCCAAGTAAAACCATGGATGTTCTTCCATTTGTTGGAGAACGTAAAAATGCATATTCGCCGCATCAAAACAAATTCTTTTGGCCTGATCATATTTACCTTTCTCCAAAAACTGATGAATGCCCGTGATCCAAATTAGGGAAGCAATGTCGGCGCTTTTGACCGCACTGAAGCCTGTTCGTATACCGCCAAGATAGCCGCCAATTCCAAAAAAAGTGCGACTAGTAGGAGGGGGAAGAATCTTTTCATCGGGCGGCTCTCAAGGCCTAGCCCCTGACTGAAATCTTCACAATCCACAAAAAAGCCCCGGCCACCTTTGCGGTGACCGGGGCTTTTGAAGTTTCGGATCTGTCGGCTAACAGCCTTCAGTCTTTCGACCTAGCACGACTATTTCTCGATAGCCATTCCGCATAGGCCTCTTCGCTCAGTTCCCCAGCGGCGAGGGCAAGCGTCTTGATGACGGCATCCGCCTCAGAGGCGAAAAAATCCATCCCGTTGAGTTCCAGGAAACCGGATCCCATCAAAAAGCCGGTCCGTTTGTTTCCGTCGAGGAAGGGGTGATTCCGGATGATGCCGGCCGCGTAGGAAGCAGCAAGTTCCGGCAGGGGCGGAGATCCGTAGGCCTTCATCTGGAGGGGGCTGGCCAGCGCTGAATCGAGTAGTCCGGAGTCGCGCAGGCCGGCGCATCCCCCGTACTGGGAGAGAAGCATGTCGTGAACAGCGAGGCAGACCTCGCGGTTGATCCAGCGCGGCTCCATGAGCGGCGGGTTATTTGGCCAGTTCCCGGAGGGCGTTACGGTAACGGCGGCTCAGAGACTCGAAGACCTCCATGGTTTCGGTGAAGGAGGGATCCGCGGCGGTCAGGCGGACCCCATCCTGCGCCTCGGTCAGGGTCAGGGTGTCACCCTCCTCCACATGGAGATGGGAGAGGGCCTCCTTGGGCAGAACAACGCCAAGGGAGTTCCCAATCTTTCGGACTTTAAGAGATAAGGGCATGGATTTCTGTTATCACTATTGTTAGTACGAATCAAGGGCTTCTCTCTTACTCTCTGCAGGGATTTGAGTTTTTTCCATCAACAAAAAGAGCCCCGACCATTTCTGACCGGGGCTCTCTTTTTGAAACCTTTTGCCTTAAACTTTTCACTTTCACTCTACTAAGAACCAAAGGCTCTTAGTAGCGGTAGTGAGCGGCTTTGTAGGGGCCAGCAAGAGGAACGTCGAGGTACTCGGCCTGATCCTTGGTGAGTTGGGTGAGCTTCACGCCGATCTTGTCGAGATGGAGGCGGGCTACTTCCTCGTCGAGGATCTTGGGCAGGACATAGACGCCGGGCTTGTAGGTCTCGCGGTTCTTCCAGAGCTCAAGCTGGGCCAGGGTCTGGTTGCTGAAGCTAGCGCTCATGACAAAACTCGGGTGACCGGTGGCGCAGCCGAGGTTCACGAGACGTCCCTCGGCGAGGAGGAAGATCTCGTTGCCGCCAGGGAAGGTGTACTTGTCGACCTGGGGCTTGATGTTGGTGTGTTTGACGGTCTTGTCCGCCTGGAGCTTGTCGACCTCGATCTCGTTGTCGAAGTGACCGATGTTGCAGATGATCGCCTGGTCCTTCATGCGCTTCATGTGCTCGAAGCTGATGACGCCGACATTGCCTGTGGTGGTAACGTAGATGTCGGCACGGCCGAGGGTATCCTCAAGCGTGGTGACCTCGTAGCCTTCCATTGCCGCCTGGAGTGCGTTGATCGGGTCGATCTCAGTGATGATGACGCGGGCTCCCTGTCCGCGGAGGGACTGGGCGCTGCCCTTGCCGACATCGCCGTAGCCGCAGATGACGGCGACCTTGCCGGAGATCATGACGTCGATGGCGCGGTTCAGTCCGTCGACGAGCGAGTGGCGGCAGCCGTAGAGGTTGTCGAACTTCGACTTGGTGACGGAGTCGTTCACGTTGAAGGCAGGAACGAGCAGCTTCCCCTTCTCGTGGAGCTTGTAGAGACGGTGGACGCCGGTGGTGGTCTCCTCGGAGACGCCGCGCCATTCCTTGACCATGTCGTGCCAGCGGGTCGGGTTCTCTTTGTAGACCTGCTTGAGGAGGTCCTTGATGACCTGCTCCTCGTGATTGCCAGAGGGGGTATTGACCCAGTCGTCACCATCCTCGAGCTCGTAGCCTTTGTGAAGCAGGAGTGTCACGTCACCGCCGTCATCGACGACCATCTGAGGGCCTTTGGCTCCATCGAATGAGATGGCCTTGTAGGTGCACCACCAATATTCCTCAAGACTCTCGCCCTTCCAGGCGAAGACGGGCACGCTGGTCACGGCAATCGCCGCTGCTGCCTGATCCTGGGTCGAGAAGATGTTGCAGCTGGCCCAGCGGACATCGGCACCGAGTTCGGTAAGAGTCTCGATTAGGACAGCAGTCTGGATGGTCATGTGGAGGGATCCGGTGATGCGGACTCCCTTGAGGGGCTTCTCCTTCGCGTACTTGGAGCGGATGGACATGAGGCCAGGCATTTCCTGCTCGGCGATGGAGATTTCCTTGCGGCCCCACTCGGCGAGAGTGATGTCGGCTACTTTGTAATCGGTGGTGTTTGTCATGAAATGGGAGTTGGTAGTGAGGAGGTAGGATTTTGGTTTATTAGAGTTTGGCTGCGGCGAGGGCTGCCTTCTTGAGGGCGGTGGCCTTGTCGGTCTTCTCCCAGGTGATGTCCGGGTCGTTCTTGCCGAAGTGACCATAGTTGGTGGTCTTCAGGTAGATCGGGCGGCGGAGCTTGAGCTGGGTGATGATCTCGGAAGGCTTGAAGCCGAAGGTCTTCTTCACCGCAACCTCGATGGCCTCTTCGGGAACCGTGGCGGTGCCGAAGGTGTCGATGTGGATGGAGACGGGATCGGGGTGGCCGATCGCGTAGGCGAACTGGACCTCGCAGCGTGCGGCGAGCCCAGCGGCCACGACATTCTTCGCCACATAGCGGCCCATGTAGGCTGCCGAGCGGTCGACCTTGGTCGGATCCTTGCCCGAGAAAGCGCCGCCGCCGTGACGGCCCATGCCGCCGTACGTGTCGACGATGATCTTGCGCCCGGTGAGACCGGTGTCGCCCTGAGGCCCGCCGATGACGAAACGTCCGGTCGGGTTGATCAGAAACTCGGTCTTTTTGGTGAGCATCTTGGCCGGGATCACCTTGCGGATGACCTTCTCAAGGATGAATTTGCGGATGACCTCGTTCTTCACACCCTCGGCGTGCTGGGTGGAAATGACGACATTGACGACGCGGGTCGGCTTGCCGTCCACATACTCGACGGAGACTTGGCTCTTCGCGTCGGGACGGAGCCACTTGGCGGATCCGTTCTTGCGGAGGCGGGTCAGTTCGCGGCCGAGGCGGTGGGCGTACATGATTGGCGCAGGCATGAGCTCGGGCGTCTCGTTGCAGGCGTAACCGAACATCAGGCCCTGGTCGCCGGCGCCCTGCTCGGCGGTTTTTTTGCCGTCGGCCTTCTTGGCATCAACGCCCTGTGCGATGTCGGGGCTCTGGGCGGTGACGATATTATTGATGAAGACGCGGTCGGCGTGGAAGATGTCATCGTCGTTCACATAGCCGATCCCGCGGATCGCCTTGCGGATGATCTCGTTGTAATCGAGTTTGGCCTTGGTCGTGATCTCGCCGCCGACCACCACGATGTTGCTCTTGGCGTAGGTCTCGCAGGCGACGCGGCTCATCGGGTCCTGCGCGAGGCAGGCGTCCAGGATGGCATCTGAAATGGTGTCGCAAACTTTGTCGGGATGGCCTTCGCCGACGGATTCGGAGGAAAAGATGTAGCTGCGTGACATGGGATCGTGGGGTTGGGTTTTTGAATGCCAAGCAAGCCGAGAGAGTGCTCGCGGCTTTACTTATGAACATATCCATATATGTAAATGGGTGTGGCGTCAATTCTCCAATCCCTCCGCGCTCTCTCCGAGCCGACGCGTCTGCGACTTCTGGCGCTGCTCATTGAGGAGGAGCTGACCGTGGCTGAGTTGCAGGAAGCTCTCGGCATGGGCCAGTCGAGGATTTCTGCTAGCCTAGGAATGCTGCGCCGTCAGGGCCTCGTTCTCGATCGCCGCGTGGGAAAGAATATCTATTACGCAGCCGTTCCCACCGCAATAGCGCCACTCCATGAAGCCGTCTCTGCCGCAGTGTCCGAACTCGCCGAGGGGATGCGTGACCGACAGGCCCTTCAACTGGTGCTCAATAAGCGCCGCGACCGCGCCGCCGACTACTTCGACAAACTGGCGGGCAAGTTCGGTCGTACCTACGTGCCAGGGCGCTCCTGGCAGGCCCTTGCCCATGGGCTGCTGCGCCTGATGCCGCCCCTCGTCATCGCCGACATGGGAGCCGGTGAGGGGACGCTCTCCCAACTCCTTGCCCGGACGGCGAAGCAGGTCATCGCGATCGATAACTCCCCCAAGATGGTCGAATACGGAGCGCGTATCGCTAAGGAAAACGGCTACACGAATCTGGAGTATCGCCTTGGAGATATTGAAGAACCGCCGATCGACTCGGGGTCAGTTGATGTGGTGCTTTTCAGTCAGGCCCTCCACCATGCGGCCCGACCACAACGCGCCGTCGAGAGCGCCTACCGCATTCTCAAGCAGGGAGGACGTCTCCTAGTCCTCGATCTCGCCAGCCACACCCATGAGCAGGCGAAGGAACTCTACGCCCATGTCTGGCTTGGCTTCTCCGGCGTGGAACTTCACGCCATGCTTGAGAGGTCGGGCTTCCAAGATCTCGAGGTAAGCGTCGTCGCCAGAGAACAGCAGGCTCCGAACTTTCAGACGATTCTCGCAACTGGTCTTAAACCCTAGGGTCCCTCGTTAAGGGGTAAGTGCTGCCCTGTGAATAGGTTTGCAGCTGGAGTGATGGAGCGTTAATCAACACCCATGCAATTACCCTCCCGCCTATTCCTTTCCACGCTTTTGGCTGGCGGAGTCCTCCTGACCTCCTGCCAACCGAGCAAGCCTTCGGTGAAGATCGGAATCAATGCGGAGTTGACCGGTGAAATGCCTGC
>CANIBV010000098.1 GCA_947466005.1 Spartobacteria bacterium
CCATGTAGGAGGTTGCTATATCGGCTGCCTTGTTCGAGCAGATTGTGATGGCGCCGAGGAGAATCTGCAGGAGGATTGCCCCCACCCACACCAAGCTCCATGCGCGTAGCCAGTGACCAAGTGGCGTCTTCTTGATTGAGAGAATTGCTGTGGCGATTACGATCAGTAAGAGGACAACGGCTCCTGCGCGATGAACAAGCTGAAGGTAGATCTGCCCCGCTGTGACAGGCGCTATTTTATCCACCTGACGCTGGGCATTAATAACTTTTAAGGTGGTTGGGTCAGTTGCTGGAATGAGCTGACCATAAGCTGCGGGGAAGTCACAGATCGCAAGTGACGCGTGCTGGTGGCGAATCGTTGCGGCGACCGCGATCTGAAAATATGTCAGTGCGAGTCCAGCCAGCACCAGCCAACGAAGCGACGCTGCGGTTCGATCCGCAAACCAAGTGCCACGAAGAAATCCCCTTCCAGTGATCGCGATGAAAATCAAAAGAAGACCAAAGAAGCTCTGAGCTAGCGCGGTGTGAAAGATGCCGATCTGATCTTTGTAGAGCGTCACGCGGAGACCTCCGAGCACTCCCTGTATCGTCACGGCAAGGACTGCCATCACAGCAAGCCAACGTACCCAGCCACGTCGATCCTTCAGGAAGGTAGCCCCGGCGAGGATGAGTGTGAGCAGCCCTACCCCAGATGCGATGAGCCGGTGCGAATGCTCCCAGAAGATCCCACCCACCCACTTGGAGTAGGGAAAAAGAAACATATTGTAGCCGTAAGTGGTCGGCCAATCGGGAACGGACATTCCCACCCCCTTGGAGGTCACCAATCCCCCGACGACAATCAGCAGGAATGTTGCTGTCGCGACAATCCAAGCAATCCGGTGAACCCATGGCACCGGGGCAGTAATGACTCGAACTCCAGAGTCGTCGCAGGTGAATTCTCCGCGCATCACGATCGGTCGGCCCACGGCGGCCTAATGAGCCTCGAGCGTGATGTGAGCTGGGGCCTTCTCGTTCTGTGGCAGGTAATCTTTCTCCAGTCCGGGCACACTGTACTCGTAAGGACCATGATACACCGTTGGAATCACCGCGAAATTCCCATGCGGGATTGGATGAGAGACCGTCCACTCAAGGGTGGTGGAGTTCCAAGGATTCGCAGGAGCCTTCGGCCCGTTGAACATGCTCCAGACAATGTTCACAATGAAGGGAATCGTGGCCAAACCGAGGCCCATGGCCCCAATAGTGCAGACAACATTCAGCGGTTGCAGTTGACGCAGGCAGTCGTAGACGGTGGGGTCGGCGATGCGGCGCATCATGCCTCCGAGGCCGAGGTTGTGCATCGGGAAGAAGGTCAGGTTAAAGAAGACCAAGGTCATCCAGAAATGGATCCAGCCCAAGGTATTGTTGAACATCCGTCCGGACATCTTCGGGAACCAGAAGTAGACGGCTGCAAAGATCGCGAACATGCTGCCCCCGAAGAGAACGTAGTGGAAGTGGGCGACGATGAAGTAGGTGTGGTGGACGAAGAGATCCACCGGCGTGGAGGCCATGAAGATGCCGCTGAGGCCGCCGATGACGAACATGGACACGAACGAAACTGAAAAAGCCATCGGCACAGTATAGTGGATTGATCCGCGCCAGATAGTACCCATCCAGTTGAAGGTTTTGATCGCGCTCGGAACCGCAATGACCATCGTCGAGACGGAGAAGGCCGCGCTGAGTGTTAGGTTCATGCCGCTGACGTACATGTGGTGACCCCAGACGATGAAACCGAGGAACCCGATGGAGATCATGGCCCAGACCATTGCCTTGTATCCGAAGACCGGCTTGCGGGAAAAGACCGAGAGAATTTCGGAAGTAAGACCCATGGCAGGAAGAATCAGGATGTAGACCTCGGGATGACCGAAGAACCAGAAGAGATGCTGCCAGAGAAGCGGCTGCCCGTAACCAGACGGCTTGAAGAAGGTGGTGCCGAAGTTGAGGTCGAATATGATGAGCGCTGCAGCGGCCGACAGGACCGGAATTGCAAGGATTAGGAGGATGGCCGTGAGAAAAATTGCCCAGACTGGCAGCGGCATCCGGAACATCGTCATGCCGGGAGCGCGCATGGTGATCACGGTCGTGATGTAGTTCACGGCACCGGTGATCGAGGAGAGGCCATTGATAAAGAGTGCCGTACACCAGAACGTCTGCCCCATCGGGGTCTGGTTGTAGGGGGCAAAGCTGCTGAGCGGCGCATAGGCCGTCCATCCCGTTCCGGGGGCACCTCCCGGCACCCAGAAAGAAGCCATCATGACCATGCCGGAAAGAGCAAAGAGCCAGTAGCTCAATTCGTTCAGAGCCGGGAAGGCCATATCTCCCGCCCCGATCTTGAGAGGAATGAGGAAATTGCCGAAAACCCCGATGAGAAGCGGCATCGCGACGAAGAAGACGAGAATTGTTCCGTGCATGGTGACCAGCACGTTGTAGCCGCTCGGAATGATCGCCCCGTCGTCGTTCACGATGCCGTGGGGAAGCAGATGCCCGATGATTGGGACCGGATGACCGGGGAAGGCAAGTTGCCAGCGCATCGCGATCGCCATGGCGCCACCCAAGACAAGGAACAAGGTGGCCGACCAGAGGAACTGGAGGGCGATCATCTTGTGATCGGTGTTCCAGAGGTAATGCATGATCCCGTGCTTACCGTGCCCGTGCTTACCGTGCCCGTGATCACCGTGATGATTTTCGCCGTGGACCTCCACAGACGCCTGGCTGTCGTGGGTAAGTGATGCGCTCATGTCTTTAGAGAATATCGCCGGCCGATTTTGGGGTCAAGGATGCCGCTTTTGCGGGACTAGGTGCGGCGGCTGGAGCAGAAGGAGCAGTTGGTATGATTCCTGCGTTCTTCTGCTGCCGGGGAACGAGCCATTCCTGGAATGCCTCCTCGGAAACAACACGGATTGGGGCCTTCATGTTGTAGTGGCCGGTCCCGCAGAGCTGGTTGCAGGCGAGTTGGAAGTCCCCGGTGCGGATCGCCTGGAACCAGACCCATCCGATCGTGCGGCCGGGGACGCAGTCCTGATAGAGCCTGAATTCAGGAACGTAGAAGGAGTGGATTACGTCTCGTGCATGCAGCAACACATGGACGGGGCGCCCGACGGGGATCACCAGCTCGGTGGAGATCACATCCTGAGCGGTGCGAGGATCTTCGGCGTCGGTTCCCCAACGGTTTATTGGTGAGATTTTTTTTACGTCCATCGGCGCCAACTTCCCGCTGACTCCGGGATAGCGCATTTCCCAGCCGAATTGGTAGCTGGAGACGTCGATTGTGAGTGCGTTCTCCGGGGCGGGATGATGGATCTCCTCCCAGACGCGGTTGCTGTAAATGGCGAGCGCGAGGAAGATGATCGTCGGCAACGTGGTCCAGATGATCTCAAGGGTGTTGTTCCCGTGGCTGTAATGTGCCGGAACTCCCGGACGCCGACGATAAGCAATGAGGTAGTAAGTGTAGGTTCCTTGGACGAGGATGAAGACCACGGCCGTGAGCCAGAAGATGATCTTGATGATGAAGTCGATCTGGAGGCCTGTCGTCGTGACGCAGGGCGGGAGGCCGTAGATATTCCCGGCGCGCTCCTCGGCCATCAAACTGCCCGACAGAGCGACTAGAAACAGAAAGAGGCCGAGCCCCCCCGTGAAGAATCCGGGAAGGGGGCTTTTTTTATTCAATACTGAAGTCATGGCGGTCATTATTTGACGGCAGGAACTGCCGCAGGGGCGGAATCTTTCACCGGGGGAATTGCCTGTAGCTGAGCTTGAGTCCATGGTTCGTTCTGGGCTGCAGTCTCCGTTCGGATCTTCGCGACAAAGGCTGCATCGATCGGCGGGGCGTTATTCCCCCAGTCCGAGCGGATATAAGTCAGGATGGCAGCGATCTGGTCGTCAGCGAGTTGCTTCCACTGCACCATTGCGTTGTTGTAAGCCTGACCTTTGACCTGGAAGGGTCCTTGGAGTCCGTTCAACAACAGCATCACGAGATGGTTGTCTGCATGTTTCCCATCGCCGAGAACCCATTCACTGCCTGCAAGGGGGGGGAACTGACCTGCAACTCCAAGGCCCGTTGACTGGTGGCAGACGACGCAATTTTGTGTGTAGAGACGCTTGCCGATGACCTTGGGGTCAACCGGTGCTGCGGCTTGGACTCCACCGCCTGCCCAGTTTACTGCGTCGCTGTTGTAAACATCCTGACGAAATCCGCCGCTGTTGAAGGCGAGGTAAAAGCCGCCCCAGCAGAGAGCCAGCATGAAGGCGCCGACAAGCCATGGCGACAGAGGACGACTCGTTTCCGATGCTTCTCCCTCTTTCTGATGCTGATTGTTCTGGTGATCGTGATTCACGGCAAATGATCTCTTGATGGATTCCTTATGCTATTTTCCCTGAGCTGCGCCGCCTTTCTTCACGGGAGCTTCCGGCAGCGGATAATCATGACGCAGGGCGAGGAGATAGGCGACGAGGTTCTTTGCCTCTGCTGTCGGCACGACCTCGTATCCTGCCTTTGGAGCATCGGCGCCGGTCAGGTCCAGCGCCTCGTCCGAGCGCTGGCCTTGGATCTTGCGGACGATGAAGAGATTACTGAAGGAGGGCATAAGCGATCCCTCGCAGACGGCGGAAGGATGGTAGAGATGAACGTAGTGCCACTTGGCGTCCGGCAGACGTACCCCGACATTGGAGAGATCCTGACCAAGACGACGGGAACCAAGGAATGCTGTGCTGTCGCGCAGATAATCACGCGCCACAGAGGGCCGTGTTCCCCATCCTCGCTCGATGTCGGAGCTAGTGACGCTGGTCTGGCGAACCTGCTGGCTGTGACATGAAATGCATCCCTCCATAGCGTAGATCCGCTGACCGGCAAGGGCCTGACCTCCGTAAACGGCAGGAAGTGTCCCACCCGTCTCGGGATCGGCTACGGGCGTGAGGCGACCCAGTTGGGTCACCGGATAGGCGACAAGTCCCAACCAAGAAGTCAGGAAAACCAGAAAGATGCCGCTAAGCAGTGTCGGTAGGCGGTGCATGCTTGGTTACCGGTGTTTTTTGTTGAGAAGGTAGTCCGCCGCAAGTGCGCGGGTGATGTTGGCTCCAAGGATCACAGTTGCAGCGAGAAGGAGCAGTTGTGCCGCGCATTCCATCAGGTGGAAGGGGTACGAGTAGGAGGTGATATTGAGAAAGGAGACCGTGGGGTCACTGAGTGCCAACCCGGTGAAAAGTCCTCCGAGCACCATGATGCCGACCAGCATCCAGAGCCCCACAATGGTGAGGATGTAATGGCGTGCGGAAAGCGTCGCATTCCAGCAGTCTCTACCCAGCAACTGGGGAACCGCTTCGTACATGACACCAAAGAGGGGGAGGGAGATGGCTCCAAGGATCCAAAGCTGTGTCTTCCCTTCGGTGACACCTGTGAACCGGACGGAGGCGCTGATATCGGGGAGCG
>CANIBV010000099.1 GCA_947466005.1 Spartobacteria bacterium
CCTTCTGGGCAGTGTCGCTGCTGCTCTCTCTCGGAATGTTTTTTTTCTTCCGCCGGAAGAAGTGGCTTTGAAAGAAAATCTCCCGGAACACCCTATGAAGAGACCAATCCTGATCCTCTCCTCGGCCTTCGGAGAGGGGCATAATGCAGCGGCTCGCAATCTGGCCATCGCTCTTCGCGTCCAGGATCCCGACCGGGAGGTCGAGATCCGTGATCTCTTCGCCGAGGCTTACGGCCCTCTCTATACGATCGCGCAGAAGGGATACTTTCTCTTCATCAATCATTTCCCTGGCCTCTGGGGGGCCTTCTACAAGTACCTCGACAGGGACAAGAATGCACCGGGTCGGGTTGCTATCTACCAACGCGCCGCCCGCCTCCTTCGGAAGACCATCGAGGAGATGCAACCTGCAGTCATCGCCTCCACTTATCCGGGCTATAACCACTTGCTCGACCACCTCCACGGGAAGGCGAAGCGCCCCTATCGGACAGTCACCGTGGTCACTGACTCGATCACCATCAATTCACTCTGGTACAGCGGGCACTCGGATCTCTTTCTCGTTCCCAACGAGATCACCGCGCAGGTGATGGAGGACGCCGGAGTGAGCCGCGATAAGCTGCGCGTCAGCGGATTTCCCGTTCCTCCGATCTTCGAGACACTTCGGGGGCGGCGAACCAGCCCTGAAGCATCCCGCCCGCCCAAGGTGCTCTACCTTGTCAACCCGGGCCAGAAGAACGCGGGCGAGATCCTGCGGCAACTCGGCATGGTGGATGGGATAGAACTCTCGGCCGCGTGCGGCCGCGATGAGGAGCTCCGCAAGTCGATGCAGAAAATCGCCAACCTGCTCCCCCGCCCGATCAAGGTCGAGGGGTGGATGCAGGATCTTCCGGAAAGGGTCGCCTCCAGCCACCTTGTCGTGGCCAAGGCAGGGGGTGCCACTGTCCAGGAATGCCTTGCGGCGGCAACCCCCCTCATCATGAGCCAGGTTGTCCCAGGTCAGGAGGAGGGTAACGCGGAGCTCCTCACGGAGGCGGACTGTGGATGCTCGGCCACCACACCCCAGGAGGTCGGAACGGCTGTGCGGCACGCCATCTCGCACGGCTATCAAGTCTGGCAAAACTGGGAGGCCAACGCTTGGAAGACAGGAACTCCGGAAGGCGCAAGAAATTCCGCGCTGGCGATCCTTGAAGAGGCCAGCAAGGAAGAATAAAACCTGAAGGGTTTTATTTGGAACTCAGGAAAAGAGGGGCGCAGAAGGAGTCTCCATCAACATTTCCTCTGCCTCTCAAAGCTGTTTCATTTTTTATTCTGATTTCTGTTTTTTTAATCTTTCCTGAGTTCCATATTTATCCCCCCCCTCATTTCTTCCATGAAAATACAGGCCGTCATCTTCGATATCGGGAATGTCCTTCTCACCTTTGACTACTTCATTGCCGAGCGCGCCCTTCTTGCCCACACAGGCAAGGAAGTCGCACCATTTGTCGAGGATCTCCACCCCCTGAGGGTGGATCATGAGACGGGCCTCATCAGCAGGGAGGACTTCATCCGTGAAGTGCGCACAGCCTTTGAGCATGATGGCCCCGAGGACCACTTCATGAATATCTGGACCCG
Source organism: Spartobacteria bacterium (assembly GCA_947466005.1). Lineage (GTDB taxonomy): Bacteria > Verrucomicrobiota > Verrucomicrobiia > Chthoniobacterales > UBA6821 > UBA6821. Next base: position 1,609 of record CANIBV010000099.1, read on the forward strand.
GATCTTCGAGGTGAACACCCCGATGGTCAACTGGGCCCGCTCCCTCCACGGGAAGACTCCCCTCTACCTCCTCTCCAACATCGGCTGTATCCATCACGACCACATTTTCGAGGAATACGATTTCTTTGCAGGACTCTTCAAGGATGGCGTCTATTCGTACAAGGCCGGAGTGATGAAACCCGAGCCTCGGATCTTTGAATTGGCCCGGACGCAATTCGGAGTTGATCCATCCACAACGCTCTACATCGACGATCTTCTTGAGAACGTGCAGAGCGCTGATGCTGCTGGATTCATCGGCCACCACTACGATCCCGTACGGCACGACCTCTTCGAGGAACGTATTAGTAAACTCTCTTTCTCGTGAGTCAGGGAGGAGTGCGGACAGTCTGGATCCTCGCTGACCAACTCTCCCTCAATAACCCGGCACTCCTTACAGCAAAGAAGGAGCGAGACAGCCTGCTCTTCATCGAGTCCCGTCAGATCTTTGGGAAGCTCCCCTACCATCGGCATCGCCTGATGCTTCTCCTCTCAGCGATGAGACACTACGCCGATGAGCGGGAGGCCGAGGGATGGAGGGTGGAGTATCACAGGCTCCCTGACGCGCCTGACATGCGCTCCGTACTAGCCGGACACTGCCGCGAGCGGAAGCCCTCGGAGATTCTCGTCACCGAGCCCAACAACCACGATGAGCGTCTGGCCCTGAACTCCCTGACCAAGAGCTTGGACTGTCCCCTCCGGATTATTCCGAGCAGGCAGTTCCTCTGCTCAGAGCAGGATTTTGCGGAACTGGCGCATGGGAAGAAGCGCCTCCTGATGGAGAATTTTTACCGCGAGATGCGCCGCCGGACAGGGTTGCTCATGGAGAGCGATGGCAAGCCAATCGGTGGCGACTGGAACTACGACGTGGAGAACAGGGCCACTCTGCGGGATTGGAAGAAGGCAGGTTCGCCCCTCCCCGAAACCGTTTTTGGAGAGCTTCCGAGGCCGGAGCAAGATGCGATTACTCGGCAGGTTGCCGAGGATCTGGAGCGCGCTTTCCCGAATGCGCAGGGCAAAGCCGCCGACTTCGCTCTCCCAGTGACTCGTGAGGAGTCGCTGAGATGGCTTGCGGATTTCATCGCGAAGCGACTTCCGAATTTTGGCACCTGGCAGGACCTGATGATTCAGGGGGAGCCCGACATGTTCCACTCGATCATTTCCCCGATGCTCAACATGGGCCTTCTCGATCCGTTGGAGTGCGCGAAGGCCGCAGAGTCGGCGTACTCACAGGGCAAGGCGCCACTGCATGCCGTGGAGGGATTCATCCGGCAGATCATCGGCTGGCGGGAGTTCGTGAACGGGGTCTACTGGCTGAAGATGCCGACTTACGAGAAGGTCAACGGCCTTGAAGCCGCGCGCGCCCTCCCCGCCTTCTTCTACCACGGCAGGACGGATCTGAACTGTCTCCATCAGACCTTGGGGGAAGTCCTGAAGGGGGGCTTCAATCATCACATCCAGAGACTGATGATCCTGGGGAATTTCTTGCTCCTGGCAGGAGTCAATCCCCAGGAGGCGCTGCGTTGGTTCAACGAGATGTACGTCGACGCCCATGACTGGGTGATGGCTGCGAATCTACTCGGCATGGCTCTGCACGCGGACGGCGGATTCATGTCCACCAAGCCGTACGCGGCGGGTGGGGCGTACATTCACAAGATGAGCAACTACTGCGAGGGATGCTCTTACAGTCCCGACATCAAGACCGGGCCCGGAGCCTGTCCCTTCAACCTCCTCTACTGGAACTTCTACGAGACCCATCGGGAGCGCTTCGCCAACAACCCTCGCACCGCCATGATGGTCCGCTCCTGGATGAAGCGACCGGCCGAAGAGCGAGCAGCCATCGTTCCTCAACCAACGGCTTTTTTGGATTCGCTCCCGTGACCGGGGTCTGTCCGTCCAGTGAAACCGGATAGTCGGGTTGTAAAAAAGGGATGGCCTTGGGGGATTGGGGATCGGCCTCCAGTAGCACTGCGCCCGTCTCATCCTGACGCATCAGAATGACCCCCTCGTCGGCTAAGAGATTCTTCCATTCACTGCTTGGCAAACCATTGCGGTTGAGTCCATCAACCGTGGAAATCACCAACCAGGGCGCGATCCTTCGGATGACTTGAAGGGAGGCGCTCAACTCCGAACCACCCAAGGGAAGGATGATTACCTCGGCCTTCAGAGAATTATCCGGAATCATTGCGAGACGAGCCAACGTGTAGGGATCCAGACGCGGCAGCATCAGGACTCGAATCCCTCCAAGCTGGATGCGGACAATCAAACTGTCCGCGATAACATCCGCTTGCGGATCCAGGATCTCGCCCGCAACTCCCGAGACGAGCGGCCATGACTCTCCCGCATGGAGGCGTGTCAGGGGGTGCATGGAATGGAGGACCGCCTTAGCCATAGGGGAACGCCCTTCACCCGGAGGGGCACCCGTCCTATGGATTTCCAACGCACGCTTCATCGGTTCCAGACCGCCAAGGTGGGCCGCATCGGACTTCGTGATCAGGATCCCCCGGATGGAGTTCGCCCCGCTCGACTCCAAATAGGGAAGCACCGTCCCTGAGGCATCGCGTTTTCTTCCCGTATCCACCAGGGCGAATTCACTTCCGTGACGAATCACCGCACAGGAGGCGCCCCTCACATCGAGGGTCGTCATAACAGGAAAGGGCTTCCCCGGAGGACCGATGAACCAATGACCGCCCGGCAGGAGCGCGCTCATCTGAACAACGAGGAGCAGCAACTTGGTAACAAGCCAGTTGGCATTATTGAATGCCCCGGCAATCCAGAGTGATAACGATCCGCTCAGCAGGGAGAGAGCCCCGAGAGAGAGGACAACAAAGGCAAGCGGTACGGCTAAAAGGTTAGCCCCGAATGCCGAGAGTGAGATCAGATGGAAGTAGACGATCGTCGGAATCAGCGATCCTATCCATGCCGCAGCAGAGACAGCGGCGAGGCCGGCAATGTGCTTCCACATATCAAATCCAAGGTGTTCCCGGCGGGTCAGTAGCTTCGGCGGAATGAAGGGATCGGGGGCATGCCACGAACTGACCCATCGCTCAATAGGTCGAGCCGCAATCAAAATGGCAAAGACGACTGTATAGGAAAATTGCCATCCGGCGGAGAAGAGGACGTTCGTGTCGAAGGCCAACTGTAGAAATGCCGAGGCGGCAAGCGTGTTGAGCATCGGGGATCTCCGGAAAAGAGCTAAACCGATCAGAAGGACCGAGGCCATGGTCGCGCTTCTGATGCTGCCGGCCTTGAGTCCCGTCACAGCGACATAGAAGAATAGAGAGGGAATGGTGAGCGCCACGGCCCATGCCCTGGGGAGACGAGCCGCCTTGAGCACAAACCAAATGATCACTGCCAGCATCCCCACGTGGAGTCCCGAGACAGAAAAGAGATGCATCGTTCCGGTGAAGCGGAAGTCGTCGGTGAATCCCTCAGGAGAGTCCTCCGTCACCCCTAGGGTGATTCCCTTGATGGCACTCAGGACCTCGGGAGCGCCTCCCAAATCGACCGCCAAGATCGCCTCCATCCGATGACGAGCCTTGATCGCCAAACCGATGAGGGGATTTCCGTGACCGGAGGAAACGATGGATCCCGGCTGGGAGGGATCAAGGCGGAACTGCGTGTAGATGCCGTGACGCTCCAGCCACCCGCGGTAATCCATGGTGCCGGGGTTACGAGGGAATGCCGGGCGGGCGGGCATGGCGCGAAAGCTCACCCGGTCGCCATATTGGGGGGTCACTCCGGACCA
>CANIBV010000100.1 GCA_947466005.1 Spartobacteria bacterium
CCCTCGATATTTCCGCGGAAATTCAGGGAGGAGGCTTTCAGGAGCTTGAAGACCTCCTTGGTGAACTCACTCCCCTTCGCATCCTCGCCGCCGATCGACATGAGGCCGATCTCGGGGTTGTCATATCCAAGGACGTGCTTGGAGAGAACGGATCCCATGATGGCGTACTGGAGGAGGTGGACCGGGCGGGCATCGACATTGGCCCCCGCATCGATGAGCACGCAGACGTTCTTCTCCGTGGGGAGGTACGAGGCGATGCCTGGGCGCTCGATACCCTCGAGGGTGCGTAGTTTGATCGTGGTCGCCGCAACGGCGGCTCCGGTGTGTCCGGCACTGACAATGGCATCGGCGTCGCCTTTCTTAACCAGATCAACGGCGCGGGCGACGGAGGAATCCTTTTTGCGTCGGACGGAATCGACGGCAGCATCGCTCATCTCCACGACCTGCGTGGTGTGAACGATTTCTATGCGGGGATCCGTGCAGCCGATCTTGGAGAGTTCGGCTTTGATTGCCTGCTCGTCGCCCGTCAGAAAGAGACGGGTGATCTTCGGGTATTCACGGAGCGCTAACGCCGCTCCCGCCACTGTGTTTTGCGGGGCGTAATCGCCCCCCATGGCGTCGAGGGCAATCCTCATGATGTTAGGCTTGGCTTCCTGAGAGGAAGTGGGCGGGCTTTCAGTTGCCGTGACTACGCTACCTCGACATCAAGAACCTGACGGCCACGGTAAGTTCCGCAAGCAGGGCAGGCTGTGTGAGAGTGAAGCGGGGCGCCGCACTGTGGGCATTTGCCGAGCTTGGGTGCATGCCAGCGGTTCGCAGCCTTGCGGGTGCGGAGGCGCATCTTTGAAGTTTTACGTTTTGGGACTCCCATCGGATGGTGGTGTGTTGAGTTGGTCGAGTGCTTCCCAGATCGCAGGACGCGCCGCGCGCTCCGTTTGCATTGGAGCGGTGCGGGCGCCCGCGGGGAATTGGGCGGGGCAGGTCTTTTCTCCGCCTTGATCGCATCGGGGATGCGCTGGCAGAAGGAGATGAATATCCTCCCTGACCTCAGGGGTCAAGTCCACTGATTCATTTCCTGTAAGTTCTATCTGGGTGGCGAACCGATCCACGATGATGTCACTCTCAAAGGGTTCCAGGCAGGCGACACAGGTCATCCGCACCCGTTGGGCTAGGTTGCCGGTGGCAAAAACCCCCCCGTCAGAGAGTCCTACATCCAGAGAGTACTCGAGGGGGCCGACGGGTTCTGCTCCGGCCTGCTCCAGTTCCAGAGGAGCGGAATCCTCCTCACCTTCAAGGTGGATGGTGCTCCCCGAGGGAATCTGACGAAGATGGACTTTCATGGGGGAAACCTAACCGAAGATCACTCTTTGGGAAATTTTCCTTTTAGAGCCGAGAGGACGGGTGCGGAAACAAAGGGGGTCACGTCTCCCTCGAGGCGGGCCACTTCCTTCACGATCCTTGAACTCAGGAAGATGCAATCCTCCCGGGGAGTCAGGAAGAGGGTCTCGATCTTCGGCTCCAGCCGCTTATTGGTCAGGGCCATCTGAAACTCAAACTCGAAGTCCGAAACGGCTCGCAGTCCACGGATGACGACGAAGGCTTCCCTGCGCCGGCAGAAATCAACCAGGAGACCATTGAGGGGCTCCACGGAGAGGCCAGGCTGTTCCCCGACGCTCCGGCGGATCAGATCGACCCTCTCCCCAGTGGTGAAGAGGGGATTCTTCGCCTCGTTGTCGGCGACCCCGATGATGACCTCGTCAAAGAGGCCAAGCGAACGCGTGATCAGGTCAAGGTGACCATTGGTCACCGGGTCAAAGCTTCCTGGGTAGATCGCGCGGCGATGGCTCATGGGATAGATGGGGTTATTCCCACTCGATGGTGGCCGGTGGCTTACTTGAGACATCGAGGACGCAGCGGTTCACACCCTTGACCTCGTTGATGATGCGGCTGGAGATCTTCCCAAGCAGATCGTAGGGGAGGCGGACCCAGTCAGCGGTCATTCCGTCCTGGCTCTCCACGACGCGCAGGGCGATCGTGTAGTCGTAGGTACGCTCGTCACCCATGACGCCGACTGACTGGACGGGCAGGAGGACGGCGAAGGACTGCCAGACTTTAAAGTACCAGCCCGAAGCCTTCATCTCCTCGATGACGATGCGGTCGGCATCTCGCAGGATGCGGAGACGACCGGGAGTGATCGCCCCGATGATGCGGACGGCAAGTCCGGGACCTGGAAAAGGCTGGCGGTCCACCACTTCCTGAGGAAGTCCCAGTTCGCGACCCACCTCACGCACTTCGTCCTTGAAAAGCTGGCGGAGCGGCTCCACGAGCTCGAACTTCATGTCCTTAGGAAGACCGCCGACGTTGTGGTGGCTCTTGATCAGGGAAGCTGGGTTGCCGGCGATCGGGACGCTCTCGATGACGTCGGGGTAGAGCGTTCCCTGAGCCAGGAACTTGAAGGGATGGATTGATCCCTTCGCGGACTTCTGAAGGTCGATTGCTGCCTGCTCGAAGATGCGGATGAATTCCGTGCCGATCAGTTTGCGCTTCTTCTCCGGGTCGGTGACCCCCTTGAGTTTGCCAAGGAACCGGCTTGCACCGTTGATGATCTTGAGGCGGATCTTGAAGTTGCGGCCGAAGAGCTTATCGACGGCGTCGCGCTCGCCGTAGCGCAGCAGGCCGTTGTCGACGAAGATGCAGGTCAACTGGTCGCCGATCGCCTTGTGAATGAGGGCGGCGGCCACTGAGGAATCGACGCCACCGCTGAGGCCGAGGATCACACGTCCCTCACCGACCTGATTGCGAATCTGGGCGCAGATGCGCTCGATGAAGGAACCCATGGTCCAGTCGCTCTTGCAACCGCAGATGCCGTGGAGGAAATTCTGAATGATCGCCTTGCCCTTCGGGGTGTGGTGCACCTCGGGATGGAACTGCATGCCGTAGATGCGGCGCTTGGCATCGGCGATGACGGCGTGAGGCGCGTTCTCGGTACGGCCGATCGCAATGAAGCCCTTCGGAAGCTTCTCAATGCGGTCGCCGTGGCTGTTCCAGACATCGAGATTCTTGGGCAGCCCCTTGAAGAGCGGGGATGCGGAGGTCGTTGTGAGCACACCCTTGCCATACTCACGGTGAGTGGAGCGGGCCACGGATCCACCGAGGTCGCGGGTGAGGAGTTGCATGCCGTAGCAGATACCAAGGACTGGAACGCCAAGCTCGTAGATCGCGGGATCGACCTTGGGGGCTTTCGGCGCATAGACGCTGGCCGGACCACCCGAGAGAATGATGCCCTTCACCGTGCCGTCAGCGGCGATCTCTGAGGCCTTGGTCGTGTGGGGCAGGATTTCGGAAAAGACGCTGCACTCGCGAACGCGGCGAGCGATGACCTGGGTGTACTGGGATCCGAAATCGAGAATGACGATCTTGGAAGCCGCTTTGGGAATCGTTTTGGGCTTGGTTGTTTTTTCTGGTGCCTTTGCCCTGAGGGACGGCTTGATCTTCACGGATTTCTTGGAACGGGTTGGCATGGCGGCTGTCGCTTGGGATAAAGGGGTTTATTGAAAATCGTTTCCGAAGGCGCCCATGTCACCCTTCATCACTTTTTCATTGGAGAGAGTCCCCTGACCACTCAACCCCTGCACGACATTATCAGCAACGGCGTCGGCATCCTGCTCGGCGGTCGCGCAGCCGGTGAGGCTCAGTAATGGGAGGAGCAGAATGGCGAGAATCGCGAGAAAGGGGATCAGTTTCATCTGCCGAACCTAAAAGATCTTCATCAGAAGGCAACACGAGAAGGATTAGAAAGAGTTGAACTTCAAGAGATGAAGCTGAAGGGTTCAGGGGAACCCCGTCATGAAAAACAAGCTGCCGCCGCAACTTCTCCTGGAGGCTTATTGCGCGGGCATGTTCCCGATGGGGATGCCCGACGGGAAGATAGGTTGGTACTCTCCCGACCCGAGGGGCATTCTCCCCTTGGGGGAGTTTCACGTGCCGCACGGCCTGAGACGGTCGATCAAAAGAATGGAAAGGGTCGGATGGGAGCTCAGGATCGACAGTGATTTTGACGGCGTGCTTCAGGGATGCGCGGCCCGGGAGGAGACTTGGATCTCCGACGCGATTGCCAGCAGTTACAAGACACTCTTCAAGAACGGCTACGCTCACTCGGTGGAGATTTGGAAAGATGGCCTCCTGGCTGGCGGACTCTACGGAGTGGCCATCGGCGGAGCCTTCTTCGGGGAATCGATGTTCCACCGTGTCACCGACGCCTCCAAGGTTGCCCTCTGGCACCTCGTCAGGATCCTGAAGGCGGGGGGCTTCACTCTCCTCGACACTCAGTGGAACACCTCCCATCTCGCGCAATTCGGCGCGCGCGAAATCCCCCGTGACGAATACCTCCAAATGCTCGAAGAAGCCCTCGCGCGGGAAACCAGTTTTGCGTAACGCTAAAACACTTTGAACAAGCCACGGAATCAATGTGTCCAACCACCCATGACCCACATCATCATGAATCTGCTTCTCTCCCTATCGGGGGGAATCGTTACCTATCTGGCGCTTCGCGCTGTCGCTTCCAACCTTGAGCTGGAGTGCAAAACCGCCAAGGTGACAAAATAACTCCCCTGCACCCTTCGGTGTGCTCTTGGCCCTGAGCGGACAGGTCAAAGTGAGGCTCTTCGTCAAACGGCTTGGCAAGACAGGGAAGGATGATCAGGGGAGAGATGTCATTTACCCGTCTCTGCGTTCTCGAATCCGCTATCCGACGAGTGATCTTTCCAAGCAGGGAATCCAGCGTGTAGCCAAACAGATCCTGGCCGGACGCCAACTGAGGTTCTGACTGCTGGGCTTGTTCCCTAGCTCTACTCCCAGCGGGAGTAGGGTTCGATGGGGCGCGCATCTGCCGACTCTGCTAGAAACGCACGTCGATCCTCCTCCCTGCCGAACAGGTAGAGGGCGTAGCCACCGAAGCCGCCGCCGCAATATTTTCTCCCAAGACACCCCTTGGCCTCAGGGAGGGGAGACATTCCTTCGCTGAGTTGTACCGAGTAAGAGGCGGAGACACCCTCGCCAAGTTTGTTGACATCACCTGAAAGAACACCCTCTCGGGCGAGGTGGCTGGCCGTTCCGATGGCGGCGTAATCCCGATGCTGGTCAGCCATGGCTGGGGTGTCGTGCGGTTTTCCACTCCACCAGAGTGCCATTAACCCGTGCAGCATCGTCCCGTCTGTCTTGACCTCCAGAGAGGGTCTCGAGCTGCTACGCCAGCCACCCGCGAAGTCGACCCGCAGGGGAGCATCCTTCGGCGCCCTGATCCACTTGACCAGTTGAGAGGTTGAGACTGGTTCGTATTGCGGTGGAG
>CANIBV010000101.1 GCA_947466005.1 Spartobacteria bacterium
CCAAGGATCCATTGCGATGGCCTGCAGTAATCCGGCAAGCATCGGATGGATGTTGCTGAAGTAGGGATTTCCCTTGTTCGAGAGCTCGAAGATCATCGTTCCATCAACTCCGGTTACCCCTGATCAGGTGGACTTCTCCATTGTGGCGAGAAGCAGGAATGTGTGGAGTTGCTGGACGTAGTGCTCCGCCTGCTCGCGCCCTCCACTCCAGACAATGGAGCGCCCTAGGCGATGGACTTCCATCATGTGCTTTTTGGCGCGTTCGCGATTCCAACCAAAGACACGGCAAAAGACCATGGTGACGTAACTCATCAGATTTACAGGGTCATTGTGAACGACGACGAGCCACGGAAGGTCAAGCGACTCGGCGAGGCTTGTTGCCGTGGAGTCCAGCAGTCCTGGCTGACTCATGAAAGACGTGGCGGGCACACCCTCACTTCATCAGAAGGAGGAGTGAGCGCAGTGATTCCTTCGGATGCGCAGATCCCCCCGATGAGAAAGCGGCCGATCTCACGCCCATCCAGACCGGCGCCCATTCCCTCCTGCAGAAGGTAGGAGGCAATCACCACTTGCGGCGGCAGATGAAAGAGAAACGCCCTCAGCGCATGGATGACGGCGAGATGACCTGGGGAGTCTCCTGCAAGGACAGCCGAACGGTAACGCTCGATCACCCGGTCACCACGGGGAGCTAAAAGCCCCTGGATGAGCCGTTTTCCCCCATCCCTGCTGGTCAATCGGGACTGCTTCGGCAGGGCGGCATCGAGACGGCAGTCAAGAGCCGTAATTTCAAAACTCCCCCCCTCGGCAGCAAGCGCAACAGCCTCCATGAGCGCCGGCCGGATGAGCGGGCTGAACAGGAAGGCATTCCAGTTAAGCACTGACGAGGCCACGGGTCCTCGCACCGACAGAGTCACCCCACCCAAGGCATCCATGAACGGATTGCAAAGCTCCGCAGAGCGCACGATGTGACTGTAGTCCCTGTCCAAGGGAATCCCTTCGGGCTGTGCAGATGCCAGACTCATAAGCGACACCTTATCACAAACACCGAAGTGCGGCCTCCAAAATCTCGTCCTGACGGGCGTGCATGATCACCCGTTCAGGCTCCGTCAGATCATCGAATCCCAGAAGGTGTAGCAGTCCGTGGATGGCACAGAGGGCCACCTCGTGGTCGACAGGATGACGAAATTTCCGGGCATTCGCCGCAGCGACGGGCACCCCGATCAGGATCTCCCCGTGCTCGAAGGTGATCACATCGGTGGATGTCGGATCATCCATGAACTCCCCGTGCACCTTCGCGATGGCAGCCTCACCAAGCAGAGTGATCTCCACTTCGGCGGGAAGAGTCACTCCCTTACTCCGGGGCTTTTCCAGACACATCGGCAACGCAGACTCCACAATCCGGCGGATTTTCTGCAGATCGACACGAATGGATCGCTGCCGATTGGCCCAAGTCATAGTGGGAAGCATCATTTCTAGGCTGTTAGGAAAGACTGAATGGTCTCCCTCAGAGACGCGACAGTAAGAAAGACGAAGGCAAGGCCGGACAAGCTAAACGCAGAGAGCTAAGGGATAACCTTCAGGCCGCTAAGGGAAGCTGTATGTCTTGTACTGAGACCGCTGGCCAACGCCCCGCTAGAACTTCAAAAAGATCAGCCTACTGGACCTTGAGCAGCTCGATGTCGAATATGAGGGTGCTATCCGGTGCAATCACCCCGCCTGCTCCCTGCGATCCGTAGGCCAGGTTAGATGGGATGAAGAGCTCGATCTTGCCGCCCTCTTTCATGAGTTGAACGCCCTCTGTCCAGCCAGGGATGACGCCATTCAACGGGAAGGAGATGGGCTCGTTCCGCTTGTAGGAGCTGTCGAACTCGGTGCCGTCGATGGTGGTGCCACGGTAGTTGACCTTTACAGTATCGGTCGCCTTGGGGCTCTTGCCATGCCCCTCGGTGATGACCTTGTATTGGAGGCCACTGGGTGTGGTGTGCACGCCAGGCTTGGAGGCGTTCTCTTTGAGGAATGCCTGACCGACGGCAAGATGATCGGAGGGGTTGGATTGGGACATGAGATGGGATGGGTTGAGGATGAGTGAGGTGGCCACGGCGAGTGCCGCAACGAGAAGTTTGACTGAGTGACGGTTGTTCATGGGAGTTGTTACAACAGCCTAGAGGGAGCCTGATTAGCCCTCGTAGGCGCGGATGACGAGTGTGGAGTTATGACCTCCGAATCCGAAGGAGTTGCTGAGTGCCACCTTGACCTTGGCCTCGCGCGCGGTGTGAGGGACGTAGTCGAGGTCACACTCGGGATCAGGATTATCTAGATTAATGGTTGGGGGGATGATGCCGTCGCGGATCGCAAGGACACAGGCCGCAAGCTCAACTCCACCGGCTGCACCGAGGAGGTGACCAGTCATCGACTTGGTGGAGCTGACCGGGGTCGTGTAGGCATCCGCGCCGAAGGCATCCTTGATCGCCTTGGTCTCGCAGATGTCGCCGAGCGGGGTGGAGGTGCCGTGGGCGTTCACGTAGTCGATCTCGGCCGGGGTAACCTTGGCGTGCTTCATGGCGATCTGCATGCAGCGGCTGGCGCCTTCGCCCTCGGGGCGCGGGGCAGTCATGTGGTAGGCGTCCGCCGTGGCACCGTAGCCGACGAGTTCACAATAGATGTGGGCCCCGCGCTTCTTGGCATGCTCAAGCTCCTCCAGGATGACGACACCGGCGCCCTCGCCCATGACGAATCCATCGCGGTCTTTGTCAAAGGGACGCGAGGCCTTCTCCGGTTCGTCATTGCGTGTGCTGAGAGCGCGCATGCAGGAAAATCCAGCCACGCCGATGGGCGAGATGGTGGCCTCGGTGCCACCGGCAACGAAAGCGTCGGCGTCACCGAACTTAATGATGCGCCAGGCTTCGCCGATGGAGTTGTTCGAGGTGGCGCAGGCGGTAACGATAGCCATATTCGGGCCGCTGAGGCCGTATTCCATGGAAATCAAACCGCTGGCCATGTTGCTGATCATCATGGCAATGGTGAAAGGAGAGAGCTTGGACGGCCCCTTTTCGTGAAGGCGCTGCACCTCAGCCTCAATGGTCTGCAGTCCACCGATTCCGCTCCCGACGATGACGCCGAAGCGCTCGAGATTGGTCTTTGCCAGATCGATCCCGGAATCCTCCAGCGCGAGCTTCGCACCGGCCATGGCAAACTGAGTGAAACGGTCGGAGCGGCGGGCGTCCTTGGGGGTCTTGAACCAGGGCGTGGGGTCGAAGCCCTTGATCTCGCCAGCGATGAGGCAGTCGTAGCCAGTGGTGTCAAAAGCCTCATACTTGGTAACTCCCGAACGTCCCTCGGTGAGATTCTTCCAGAAGGTGGGGATATCAGATCCGACAGGACTGATGACTCCGAGACCGGTGATGACAACTCTGCGTTCGCTCATAGAAAAATAATGCCAGGAATTGGCGTTGGAAAAGTCAACCGAAGGGAGGACGCCTTGGCAACCATGGAAAAAGGATGAGCGATGAAAGGTTGCTCCCTCCTCCTGAGCAGGGGTCAACTTGCGGCTTGCGAAACAGCTGGGACGGATGTCTCTTTGACCCATGGACACGCCCCCTCCCCTTGTTCCCCTTAAGCCCGTTTCCTCATCCGACGAATCGGCCCGCTCCTGGTGCATCGGCCTTCATCTTTCAGGGCTCTCGGGGCTGATCCTCAGCTTCGCCCTCGCTCATATCGTGGTCCCTCTGGTGATATGGCTTGTGAAGCGCTCCGACAGCCCTGAGATCGACGCCACGGGCAAGGAGGTGCTCAACTTCCAGATTTCCTACACGATCTATAGTCTGATTGCAGGGGGCCTCTGCTTCGTGCTGGTCGGCTTCGTCATTCTGCCCATTGTCCTGCTTGTCTGGCTTGTCAGCATCATCATCGCCACGGTGAAGACCAGCAACGGGGAAAGCTACCGCTACCCTTTCACGATCAGGTTCCTGAAGTAGGAGGCAAGAGGAAACTTGAGACCTGAAAGCTGATACCTGAAGAGGCAACGTCATGCCGACGCCTGAAAACAGGGTAACCCATGGCCACGTCGATTGATTCACCGAGAACTCGCACTCAGGTTTCAGGCTTAATCCTTCTTCTTTATTCGCCCTTGCGAATTACTTCTCCCTGCGCCAAATTAAAACCTGTTAGGGGGCGTACTGGTTTCGACTCGAAGCTCATTACGCGTTCTGCATGCCGAGGATGATTCGTTGGCCTCGTTAAAAATCGAGTCAAAAAAACTAAACGCAGATTACGAAGATCTAGCTCTCGCGGCCTAAAGTCCGCGACGCTGACACACTGACGCCTACTAAGTGTGAAGGCGACGCTAGTAGGCTGGCCCTCAGGCGGAAAGACCGCGCCGGGGGGTGAATCGATTTCGTGGTCGATCGGGGGAAAGCAGCGTGCCGCACAGTGGCCGACCCCTTAAATCTCAAGTGCGGTCAAGCATGTGGACGGACGTCTAGTGCGGTTCGGGGACAGGGGTTCGACTCCCCTCGCCTCCACCCCCTTGATTTTCAAGGGGTTAGGGTTTCAGGATTGGCAAGGCAAGAGCCCTGGAGCTTTTTTGATTGAGATGTAGACAAAGGATTTGCGGATACCATGGGGCAGTGGCCAAGGAGCAAGCGAAGCGGCTGTAGTTTGACGCACTACTGCCCGAGCGATGCGACACAGCCCAATGCCTCATGCCACCGCAAAGACTGTCTAGGGAATCAGCAAAAATGCTCTAAGGAAGGATGCCGAGGTTAGATCCATTGGAAATATATCCCGACCGGAGGGCAGTCCATGGTAGGGTGTCAGGCGAATGAAAAAGACTTTCCCACTCCATGTTCCAGGCAAGGAAGACTCGAAGGTCGTGGAGGCGATCAAGCTCCAACTCACCAAGTATGTGAAGCGGGAGAGGAGGAAGACACTCCCTCCGGAGTTCGATGTCTGGGATTTCGCATGCAAGGTCGGATCAGACAGCGGAACTGCCACGGAAATCCCACTGCCCGAGGTCCCGCAGGCAGTCGAGTCCGTCGCTAAGGCGGGCGGGGCTGAAGTCTATGTGGAGATCATGGCGTCTGCCGGAAACCGGGTGAAGAAACCGTCTTCAGCACAGTACCAACGGAGGGAATTGTGAAGATCACCACCGCGGCCTTTAAGGGGAGCTCTCCCGATCTGGCCTCATGCCCGGAATCGGCCCTGCCGGAATTCGCGCTCATTGGCCGCTCGAATGTCGGGAAATCGTCGCTCATCAACATGCTGACCCGCTCGGAGGGGTTGGCGAAAGTCTCACAGATCC
>CANIBV010000102.1 GCA_947466005.1 Spartobacteria bacterium
GAAAGAGAAATGACGCGGCGGGTCCCGAATGGATTGAAGAGTTGCTTTTCAAGACGAAGTTTCTCCCGGTGCTTTGGACTGATCCATTGAAACAGTCGTGCCCAAGCCGTGATGTAGCGCCCCCGCTGCGCAAGCCATGCCGCATGAATCCCCTCGTCAGTCCGGTAGAGATCACAACCCGGTACTTTCTCCACCGAGAGGATCAAATCAAACTGATTGTCAGGAGAGGCCTTTTGCCTCGCAACCTCGGCGCTATACTCTGAGAGGTTCGCTCCCTTGCAGCGGATGATCTCTCCACCCGGCCATTCACTCTCGGGCCATTCCGAGGTTCCCAGTAACACAACTCGATGCCCCTCCTCACGCAAGCCCACGGCCAATCCCTTGAGATAGGCCTCGACCCCACCCGTCGGCGAGTACCCGCGGCGAAGGAAACCTATGGTGAGCGACGTGGAGGACATGATGGATCTGTATCGGTTCTGGAAAGCAGACTGAAGACTAATGCCTACCTGTTCCCGGGTACAGGGCTACAGCGAATTCCACATCGGAAGAATGATAATTCTCCTTATGCGATTCCCCATCGCCTGCAGCTATCCTTCGGCTCTACTCTTTGCCAACGATGAACGCGCGATCATCAAAAAAGAGGGAGATCCCACTGCGGACTCCAGAGAACGAGAAGATGGGATCCAAGTCAGACCCTTTGAGCAAGGAGTTCCTCGACCACCTCGGCGACGGCAAGAACTACTCCCCGCAGACGCTTCGCTCCTACAGGCAGGCCCTCGGGCAGTTCCGTAATTTCCGTCCCTCTCTGGAGTGGAAGGCGGCGACGGCCGATGATTTTCGAGACTACCTCTTCGAGCTGATGAAGCGGGATCGCTCACGCGCCACGATTCGGCTCTCCTTTGCCGCGCTCCGCAGCTTCTACAATTATCTCACGGACAGGAATATCATACCCACGAATGTCCTGAAGTTGGTCTCCCTCCCGAAGCTGGAAAAGAAACTTCCCCAGTTTCTCACCGTGCCTCAGGTGACAGCACTCATGGATCAGCCGGCGACCAGGAGAAAATCCAAACAGGCCCCCGAATGGATGGCGGCACGAGATGCCGCGATCCTCGAACTCTTTTACTCTTCCGGCCTGCGTCTTGCCGAATTGGCTGAACTGGATGTGCGGGACCTTGATCCGATCGGGGAAATCGTGAAGGTGATGGGCAAGGGCTCCCGTGAGCGGATCGTGCCTGTGGGCGGATTGGCGTTGGAGGCAGTCTCCCGCTACCGCCATCAGGCGAATGTACAAGCTGGCCCCCTCTTCCTCAACAAGAGCCGCAAGCGCCTCGGTCATCGCTCCATCTGGCTCCTGCTCAAGACCTATGTCCGCGAGGCCGGTCTCCCCGCCACACTGAGTCCACACAAGCTGCGCCACTCTTTTGCCACGCACCTGCTGGACAACGGGGCTGACCTGCGCAGCGTGCAGTCACTTCTGGGGCATGCCAGCCTGACCACCACGCAGATCTATACCCATGTGACGACCGAGCGCCTGAAGCGCGCCTATGATGCCGCTCACCCCCGAGCTTAGAAGAGTTTTAGGAGGATGATTTTAGCCAAGCCCGAGCTGGAATCACCCGCCTGCCCGGAGTTAATGTAGGGGATTATGCCCAGCGTCTTTATCAAGACTTACGGATGCCAGATGAACGAGCGCGACTCCGAGCAGGTGGCGCGCGATCTGCAGGATCGTGGTCACACGTTGGTCAGCCATGAACGGGATGCCGATGTGATCCTGCTCAATACCTGCAGCGTCCGTGAGATGGCGGAGAAGAAAGCAATCGGCAAGATGGGCATGCTGCGAAAACTCCGACGCGAGAAGCCCAAGCTGGTACTCGGCTACATGGGATGCATGGCTCAGCGACTCGGAGAGAATCTTCAGAAAGACTCACCCCACGTCGACCTCGTGGTCGGAACCCAAAAATTTCACCGCGTCGCCGATTACGTGGAGGAGGCTCTCCGCAAGCGCGAGGAGGCCTTGCACCTCGAGGATACAGCCGATCTCGGATCCGCCATCCAGCCGCACATCCCGATTGTGGATGTCTACCCGGAGGAGGGATCACAGAACACGATCCGCGATCACCTTCCCGAAAAGAAGAAGGAAGCCACATCCTTCATCTCGATCATGCAGGGATGCAACATGCACTGCACCTTCTGCATCGTGCCGACGACTCGCGGCCCCGAGCGTGGCCGACCGATCGAGGGGATCGTCACCGAGGCACGCACCCTCGTGGGGCGCGGCATCCGCGAGGTGACGCTGCTCGGCCAGATCGTGAATCTCTATGGGCGTCATGAATTTCCCAAAGTGGATGGGAAGAGCCCCTTCGTGCAACTCCTCGAGGCCCTCCACGAGGTGGAGGGTCTGGACCGCATCCGCTTCACCTCCCCCCACCCGATGGGATTCCGAAAGGATCTTGTCGAATGCTTCGGACGCCTTCCCAAGCTCATGGAGCATGTCCACCTGCCTCTGCAGTCCGGCTCCGACCGCATCCTCAAGGCGATGCACCGCCCCTACACCGCGGATGCCTACCGGAAACTGGTTGCTGATCTGCGCACGAGCCGTCCCGGAATCGCCGTGAGTACGGACATTATTGTCGGCTTCCCCGGCGAGACGGAGGAGGATTACCAGGCGACACGCGATCTGGCCGCGGAGATGGAATTCGACGGGGCCTTCATCTTCCGATACTCGAAGCGTGGCGATACTCCCGCCGCGGAGATGGATGGCCAATTGCCGGAAGAGGTGAAGGAGGATCGGAATCAGGACCTCCTCTCGGTGGTGAATGCCTCCGCTTCCCTCCACCTTGAGGCATGTGTTGGAACCCGTCAGGAGGTCCTCTGCGAGGGGCCCAGCCGGAATGATCCCGCAAGGCTTTCCGGTCGCACGCGGACCAACAAGATTGTGATTTTCGAGGGAGGGAGCCGCTTCCACGGCCAGATTTTTGACGTAGCGATCACCTCAGCTAGTGCCTCCACCCTGTACGGGGATCCGGCCATCCACGAAAGCGACCCTTTCCCGGCATGACCTCCCCCTCCCGCCCAAGGAACGGTTCCAGCAGGCCCAGTTCCGAAAAGAGTGCGCGAACTCCCAAGAGGGTGGCGGGCATGGCGGCAGGCACTCCCTCTGATATCCCAAAGAAGACGGTCTACCGCCTCTCCCTCTACCTGCGTTGCCTGGGACTCATGGTGGCGAACAGGGAGAGCATTGTCTCCTCTGCGGCGCTTGCCAGTGTGGCGGGAGTGCAGCCCGCCCAACTGCGCAGGGATCTCGCAGCCTGCGGCCCATTGGGAAAGCGCGGCACGGGCTACGAGGTCGTCCTGCTGCGCAACCGCCTTGAGGAGATCCTGAGGCGGGCCAGCCTTCAGGCTGTCATTCTTGTCGGCGCGGGGAATCTTGGGCAGGCACTGCTGAGCTACAAGGGATTCGCTCGGGAAGGTTTTGAAATCGTCGCGGCCTTTGACCAACGCCCTCCGAAGACACGCGCAGGAAAGATTCCCGTCCAGACAATGAGCCGCATGCTCCCCGTGATCACGAAAGGGGGTATCCGCATGGCGATTCTCTGCGTTCCCGGAGCGGCGGCCCAACGGGTCGCCGACCAACTTGTCGAGGCTGGCATCCACGCAATTCTGAATTTTTCTCCTACTGTCCTTCATCTACCAGAGACCGTGGCAGTCAATCATGTGAACCTCGCCATCGAACTCGAGAACCTCAGCTACTTCGCACGATGAGCCGCCCTCCATCGGTTGAGGAAGGAGTGATCACGTGTCCGGAATTTGATCTTCGAATGACCCTTGAGAGCGGCCAGACCTTTCATTGGACGCCTGAGACCACGGGTGAAGGCACAGCATACACTGGATGCATCGGGAAGACCCCTTTTCGCCTGAGGCAGGAGGGTAACCTGCTCCACTTCCGTGGTGGCGCTGCCACCATGCTACATCACTACTTCGCTCTCGATCATGATCTGGAGTTGATCCGAAGCTCCTGCTTGGGACACCGAGTCTCCCATGATTCAGCCTTGGCCTGTCGGGGGCTCCGCATCATGAGGCAGCCGCATTGGGAATGTCTCGCCACCTTCATCCTCTCCCCGATGAAGCAGGTCGCCCACATCCGGCAGATGAGCCTGGCACTCCGCTCCTCCTTTGGAACACACCTTCCCGGCACACCCATTCCCTCTTTTCCGGAGCCTGCGTCCCTGGCTGCAGCTACCGAGGCCGACCTTCGCTCCTGCGGATTGGGGTTTCGTGCGAAGAGCCTCCACGCTACGGCCGGACTGATTGCGGAAGGGAAATTCGACCCGGAGTCCCTGGTGTCGATGAGCACCCCGGAGGCACGCAAGGCTCTCTGCGCACTTCCCGGGATCGGACGCAAGGTGGCGAACTGCATCCTGCTCTTTGCCTACGAGAGACTGGAAGCTGTCCCCGTCGATGTCTGGATCGCACGGATCCTGGGTTCTTTCAGATCAGGAAAGGCCACGCCGGAGCAGCTTGAAAGCTACGGCGAGAAACTGCTGGGACCCTATGCAGGGTACATCCAGCAGTACCTCTTCCATCAGGCTCGGACGGGCAAGTTGTTGATCCCGAAAAAGCCGGATCGTAAAAAGAGTGTCAAACCACCATCACCAGTCCGCAAAAAGGCACGGGAACACGTTTTGGCATGAGTGCCTTCCAGACCACCAAGAGAGCGGGAACCCGGAGGAAGCAAAATCGCTTCCCTTTTTTCCTTCTGCTTTCTTGCCTCATCCACGCAACGCTGATCCTCCTGATCGCCTTTCTCTTTGCGCGTCACTTCACCCAGAAGCCAGCAGAGCAGGAGCCCCCGCCACCGGAAGTCACGCTCGAGATCACTCCGCCGGACAAGAAAGAACGGCCCTATGTTGAAGCGAAAGAAGTTGCCGACAAGGCCCCCGTGCAGGCCCCTTTCCAATCCGATGAAAACACCAAGGCCGCAAGTGAGTTGCCCCCGGAGGGATCCCTGCCGCTGCCCACCCAACAGGGAGTGGAGCAGCCAGTCATTGAACTTCAGAACCAGCGCCACACGACAGGAGAGCAACCGTCATCCACCGCTGGAAAACCTGTACCCCCCAGTCCTCCTGCTCAACCTCCATCTTCTCAATCCCCTCCATCCACCACGGCTCAACAAGCATCACCCCAACCCCCAAAAACGCCTGAGGCATCTCCCCCCCCCTCGCCGTCCCCTTTGCCGAAACCCTTGGCATCCCCACTCCCCACAA
>CANIBV010000103.1 GCA_947466005.1 Spartobacteria bacterium
GCCACAAACCAGTAGCTCTCGCCGGCAAAAAGAGTGAGACGGAGGAAGAGAGGGACTCCCCTGGTGAGTGAGCCGCCCCATTCCCCATCGCGGATCTTGAAGCCATCGTTCTGAAAAGCTCCGGCCACCTCCAAAGCCATGCGCCTGGCTTCGGTGGGGATGGGAGCCATCCGATGAGAAGGCTGGCCCTGGGCCCCTTCAGACTGCGCTGAATGTTCTGATGGGGAGACTGTGGGAGCGAGGGTAGCCGGGACAGCTTCCTCCGATGCAGCAATTGCCAGTGAGCAGGCGATCGTCGCAGCGGCAAGGAGCGATCCAATGGTCTGGGGCTTCATGGTTTCAGTCCTCCCGTCTTGGGCTTGGCTGGGGCATTCGTTGTCGTTGAAGTTGTCGTTAAGGGGGCTGAGGAGGATGGAGATGCTGAGGAAGCCCCAACCGCTGCTGTTGTCACTGGGGACACGGGAGCCACGGTCGTCGATCTCAGGATAAGCTTCACGAGGGCGGCCGCATCGTCGTGAAGCTTTTGAATCCTCTCTCTTTCCTTTTCGTTTGCAGGGTACTGTTGCTGCAGCAATGCCGCTGTGGATTCGAGCACCTCTTTGACCCTCGAGACCAAGGGGTCGCGGCTCATTCTGGAAGGAAGGTTTCCGAGTTGCGAGACGAGTTGCAGGGCCAGATCCGGCTGCCGCAGCACCTGCGACCCCTGCAGCGAGCTGTTCGCAAGCACAACGCCAGAAGCAACCTCCAGCCCCCTGATCCAAGCGGCGGCGGAGGTGAGGGTGACCAAGTGGCGGTCCTTCTGTTCCACCATCGTCATCTTTACCTCGTTCTCCGTTGCCTCGAGTTCGTCCGCCAGGGCGTCCCAAGAGCTACTGTCGGCAAATTCGATCAGGCTGTTACCGCGCGCAAGGAGGCTCTGACTGACTCCGAGGGCCTTGGCCTCGGCCATCATCTCGCGGCCGACATTTTTCACCTGCTGGCCGTCCTGAGCCTCCACGGCGATGTATCCGTTGGCAGCAAGGACTCCCACCGCAAGGGCGAGTTGGGGGCGGGCAGTCGTCACGGGCGCCGTGGCAGGAGTGACCAGCGCGGCCCAATTGGGCCTGCATGCCTTGTTCAGCGCAGCAAAAACCTCACCCGGAGAGGGAACGCTTAGGGCGTCGAGGAAAAGAGCATCTCTCCTCTGGGATTCCGTCATCAAGAGGGTCGTGGGACTGGCAACCAGAACCCCCTGACATGTGAGGGTCGTCAGCGCCAGGATGGCAAAATGTCTGCCCGTCAGCATGGTTTCAGGCTACACCAGTGACCCGCATGTTACCAGAACCGAACACCCATCCCTCTGACCGGAGTGGCGAATCCATCCGCCGGACCGATCTGCCGATCGAGGAGTTACGAGAGGGAATCATCGCGGCGTTGAGCGTGGGGAACCGCCTCGTCGTGGAGGCTCCCACCGGTTCTGGAAAATCGACCCAGATCCCGCAGATGCTGCTCGATGCGGGGATTCTCGGTTCGGGACGGGCCGTCATCCTGCAGCCCAGACGCCTGGCCGCCAGGATGCTCGCGGCACGCGTCGCCCACGAACGCCACGGCCGCGTGGGTGACGAGGTCGGCTACAGGATCCGCCTCGATGATGCCTCGAGTTCGAGCACGCGGCTCCTCTTTGTCACCGAGGGAATCCTGGTCCGTCAGATGCTGGGTGATCCCGATCTGCACGGGGTGAGCGCTCTTCTCTTCGACGAGTTCCACGAGCGGCATCTCTACAGTGACATCTCGCTCGCCCAAGCGCTCGCGCTCCAGTCCACGCGTCGACCCGACCTGAAGATCATCGTCATGTCGGCCACCCTCGACACCTCGGCCCTGGCCGAGTACCTCCAACCCTGCAGCGTGCTGCGTTCGGGTGGCCGCACCCATCCGGTGGAGATCGGCTATCTCAGCCGCGATCCAGGTGACGAGAAGCCCTGGGATCTGGCAGCGGATGCCGCCCAGGAGATGCTACGCAAGACCACGGGAAACCTTCTGGTTTTCATGCCGGGCGCCTATGAGATCGCACGCACGATCTCCACCCTCCGGGTGCGCCTCCCTGCGAGCATCGCCGCCCTTCCCCTCCATGGGGAACTCACCCCTGCCGATCAGGATGCCGCCGTCTCCTCAGAAGGAGGGCGCAAGGTCATCGTGGCCACCAATGTCGCCGAGACATCGCTCACGATCGATGGCGTAACCGGCGTCATCGACAGCGGTCTGGCCCGCATCGCGAGTTTCGATGCCCGCCGCGGGATCAACACCCTCCTGATCGAGAAAATCAGCAGGGCCTCCGCCGATCAGAGGGCCGGGCGCGCCGGGCGCACATCCCCCGGTGTCTGCCTCCGCCTCTGGACAGAACGTGAGCACATGCGGCGTATCCCCCGTGAGGCTCCGGAGATCCACCGCGTCGACCTGAGTGAGGTCCTGCTCACCCTGAAGGCGGCGGGATTCACCTCCATGGAGGACATCCGCTGGCTCGATGCCCCCCAGACACCGGCTCTTCTCCGCGCCGAGACACTCCTGCGCGATCTCGGTGCCCTCGATCACGATGGGGCGATCACCCCCCTCGGCAGACGGATGCTCGCCTTCCCCACCCACCCCCGCTACGCCCGCATGCTTCTGGCGGCGCAGGAATTCGGCTGCGTGCGCGCCGTAGCCCTGATGGCGGCGCTTACCCAGTCACGCCCGCTGCTGCTGCGTACCGATCGGAAGACGGAGGAAGAGCGTCAGGATCTCTTTGGAGGCGGCGGTTCCGATTTCCTAGTGATGGCCCGAGCCTTCCGATGGGCTGAGAAAAACGATTTCCGAGCTGACCGCTGCCGGCAGTTCGCCGTCCATGGTGATGCCGCACGCCAGACGGCAAAAGTCTACGAGCAGTTCCTGAAACTGGCCGAGGGGCAGGGACTCGATGTGGATGCACCAGCGGCACCGGACGAGGCTCTGGCGCGGTGCATCCTTGCGGGATTCGCCGATCAGGTGGCCCGCCGACGAGGGATGGGGACCAACCTCTGCGACATCGTGCACGGCCGGAGGGGACTCCTCGCCAAGGAGAGCGCTGCCGCGGAAAGCCGCCTCGTGGTAGCTGCGGAAATCAGCGAGATCGGACAGGGAAGCGGCGATGTCCGCGTCCAACTCTCCATGGCCACGGCAATCGACGAGCAGATGCTGCGGGATCTCTTCCCCGAGGACTTCACCGACAAGAACGACTACTTCTTCGACACGGCCACCAACCGCGTAGTGAAGCGGACGGAGAAGATATTTCGTGACCTCGTACTGGAGTCGGTCCATCGCGACGCCTCGCCGAGCGAAGAAGCCTCGAAGGTTCTGGCAGCAGCGCTGGCGCAAGGAGATCTTCCGCTGCCGACCTGGAAGGAGGAAACGGAGGAGTGGATGCAGCGTGTGATGTGGCTGGCCCACTTCCACCCAGAACTTGAACTCCCCTCCTTTGGAGAGGCGGAGCGCCTTGCCGCTCTTGAGAAGTGGTGCCAAGGCGCCGTCGGATACCGTGAGGTCAAGGACAGACCGGCGCTTCCCGCCCTCCAGTCCCTTCTCACACCAGCACAGCGATCTGCGCTGGAGCGACTGGCACCGGACAAACATGAACTCCCAGGAGGCCGCAAAGCCCGTCTTATCTACAAACCCTCGGGCCAGGTCACCATGAGCGCCCTGATCCAGGATCTCTACGGCGTGACAGCCGCGCCGAAGCTCGCGGGAGGGAAGGCCGAAGTGACTATCGAGATCCTTGCCCCGAACCGCCGACCGATCCAGGTCACCCGCGATCTCAACTCCTTCTGGAAGGAGACCTATCCGAAAATCAAACCGGAGTTGTCACGCCGTTACCCGAAGCATAAATGGCTGTGAGCCATTGAGGAATGAAAGCTGAAACTTGAAACCTGAGTAAAAATTAAAAACGGGAGAAGTTTGTCACCTATAGCCCTCAGGTTTCAGGTCTCAAGCTTCATCCTTTTGCCGCACAATCCCCTGATCAAGAGCTCTGGATGACGCAGAGATTTTGGTGAAGAGTTAGGCGGAGACTTGAGCTGTATGCCTATACTGCGAATGGCGACAAAAGGTGCGTGGGAACGCAGCTTAGTCATTCGAGGCCATAGCCGAGAAGTCTTCGGTATCGCTAGATCCTAAGATGCCTGGTCGGGGACGACCGGCAGACAACAACGCTCCTCGCCAAAAGATCAAGTCATCTAGTTGCTCTTGGGGAACTGGGGAGGGTTCTGGACATAGTCCGCGTCGGCTTTCTTCGCCGTGCCGTCACCCGTCATCTTCTCTTGCGACCAGGAAGCGGCTCCAGTGATGTCTTCACCCACCCCCTTCATGGTGTTGCATCCCGAAAGGAGCAGAGGCAGCGCAAGAAGGGCGAGGATGGCGAGGTACAGGAATGCTTTCATAGCGGGATCATTACTAGCATTCCCACGGTCCTGTCATCCCTTTTTCTCGGAGCTCCATGCCGGAGCTAGGCCACGGGCGGAGAGAAGTTCCTGATACGGCTCATATTCTCCAGCATAAAAGGGGTAGTCCGCCTTACCCTCCACGGCACCCTTATCCTGTGGTTTGTACCTCCAGTGTTTGTAACTCCAGAGCCAGAGTTCGGGATGAGCCTTGAGTTCAGGCTCCAGAGCGTCCCAGCAGGCTTGGGCAATCTCCTCGACGGTCGATTCGGAGGTGATCGGGAGCTCGGGCAAATACCGCACGATGTAGCCACCATCGGGGCGTGGCAGGCACTCGACGGGAATAAGCGAGGCGCCAGTGCGGAGCGCCAACTCGGCAGGGAGCCGCGTCACCGGCGTGAGGAGGCGACCAAAACACCGGATCACCACAGGGCCCTCGCTCGGCTTGAGGTTGAGATCGATGAGCATTCCCATCTTGCCCCCCTCCTTGAGGTGGCGAAGCGTCCGCAGCATGGCCCCCTTCTGGGGCATGATCTGCTGGCCGAGCGCCGAACGCCATCCGTCGAAGAGCGGGCCGAGAAGGGGATTTTTGAGGTGCTGCGCGATGACGGGAAAGGTCCCTAGATGGCGGCAGGTGAGCTGACTCAGCCACTCGAAGTTCCCTGCATGCAGGCAGAAATAGATGGTAGGTTTCCCCTCGGCCCCATGGGCGGGCATGGGATCGAGTCCCTCCGTCGTGATGATCTCGTCCAGGGCCTCATGGCTGAGGTTGGGAGACCAGAGCAACTCCAGTGCCGTGCGGGCAAAGA
>CANIBV010000104.1 GCA_947466005.1 Spartobacteria bacterium
CTCTTAACCAGACACCCTGACACACCATGCAAGCTGACTCCGGAGGAGAAGCCATCGCTGATATCAACGTGACGCCGATGGTGGATCTCTACCTCGTGCTCTTGCTGATCTTCATCATCATGACGAGCGCCGGTATTCAGGGCGTGAAAGTCAACCTGCCTAAGGGAAGCTCCGCGCCAAGTATGGGTGGGCCAAAGACCCAGGCTGTTACCGTGAACAACGAGGGGGCGATTTTTCTCAATACCCTTCCTGTCACACTGCCCGAACTAGAGCAGAAGCTTGGCGAAGCGAAGTCAGCCAATCCTGACACTCCAGTCGTTGTGCGCGGTGACAGCGCCACCCAGTATCAGGGCGTGATGGATGTTCTCGATGTGATCGGACGTGTCGGCATGGAAAAGGTGGGACTGGCAACGCAGAAGCGCCAGTAATAGGATCCACTTCTTAAATTTCATCGTATGCCTGGCAGTTTCTCCAATAATCAGAATAAGAAGAAGGGGCCATTGCCGCTGATGATCACTGGAGTCGTCTTGCTGCTTGGGATTGTGGCATTTTTTGTCTTCAGAAACAGTGATGACGATGGTGGCGCTCCCTCACCCAGAAACGAGATCAAGATGATCTCGCTGCCACCACCTCCCCCGCCGCCACCTCCGCCGAAGCAAGAGCCGCCAAAACCTGAAGAACCAAAATTTCAAAAAGAGGAAGCTCCGAGCGAGGAAAAGCAGCCCGATAAGGCGCCTGACCCCGAGCCCGCCCCTATCAGCACAAGCATTCAGGGAAACGATGCCTCTGGTCTTGCCGCTGGAAACGGCGGAGGCATGGGGGGCAACGGATTCGGGGGCAAGGGAGGAGGTGGAGGAAGCAAATACGGGTGGTATGCCGGCAAAGTTCAGGCCCGTGTGGCGGATGCCCTCAGAACACACAAGAAGACACGCAGCGCCGTCATGAGTGTTCAAGTGCGGGTGTGGGCTGACAACACTGGCCGCATCAGCAAGGTTTCCCTCGCCCAATCGACCGGCGATCCCGAACTGGACGCAGCGATCAAGAACGAGGTGCTGTCCAATGTCGTTCTGAGTGAACCACCACCTCAAGGCATGCCGATGCCGATCGTGATGAAATTCAACGCAAGGCGACCCAACTGATCCCTTTTCTCAAGAAAATGAACCTTCTCACCAAAGCGGCGATAGCCTCGGGACTGCTCCTGCTGGGCTGTGATTCCGTGCCTGTTGTCGCGGCCGATTCGCTGTTTGATACAAACACGACGCCGAGCCCTGCGTCGTCGTCTTTGAGCACGGATCTTTCCACAATGGCTGATGCGGCCGCATCCGTTTCGACAGCTCCTCCCATCACGGTTCAACCGGTGCCGCCTGCGCAACCAGCACAGACATCACCTGAGACTTCGCCGGTTTCTTCCGGGGATTGGTCAAATCTCTTCAAGAGTGGTGATGTTCCTGCGCCCACTGTGGAACCGAGCAATAATACCGCTCCCCCAGTGACCGCCATGGTAGCCCCTTCGGAATCTGCTTCCATCTCGAATATGACAGTGACCGAGCCCATTCCTGCCAATTCAGGCGGGGCGGCTTCCGACACGTCGACCAACCAGACCAGTAGCGGGGAATCATCATCTGCTGCAGGAACACCCAAGTCTTTGCCCGGCGGTTCATACGACACCAATGTTCCTTCCGCGCCATCAACCGAGGTGAAAAAAGAGGGCGAGCCCACCATCGTGGCGGAGACTCCGGCTCCCAAAAAACTTCCCTCGATCCCCGAGGATGCACCGCCAAATCTGGAACAATCCCCGGAAGTGATGGCGGCTTCCGCGCCACCTCCGGTGGCCCCCTCCGAGAATGTCACCCTGAATCTGATCAACCGTCTCGTTCAGCGCGGAATTCTGACCAAGGAGGATGCCGGAGATCTGATCCGACAGGCCAAGGAGGATGCCCAGCGTGCATCCCAGCAAACCCAAGTTGCGCAGCAGGCGGCCACCCAAGCGGCCACCGCCCAGCAAATGGCGATGGAAGCTGCAGCGCCTCCCTCCTCAGATGAGGCGGTCAGTGTCTCCTACGTGCCCGAGATCGTGAAGGCGGAGATGCGCGACGAGATCAAGCGCGATGTGATGGCCGCCGCGCAGTCCGAGGGATGGACCCAGCCGAATGTGCCCGAGTGGGTGAGGAAGTTCCGACCCTTCATGGATTTCCGCTTCAGGTATCAGGGGATCTATTTTCCCGATGGAAATTCCGATAATCCGCTCGATACGCTCAATTTCAACGCGATCAACACGGGGCAACCCTTCAATATTTCACAGGCAAACGGGAATCAGTCTCCACCGATCGGTTATCCCACCTATGACACCACGCAGAACAGGCAGCAGATGCGGATTCGTTTCCGCTTCGGTGCCGACATCAATCTTGGGGACAATTTCACAGGTGGGTTTCGGCTGGGCACCGGTCAGAACGGAAGCCCTGTTTCTGAAAACCAGACGCTTGGAGCTTCCCAAAACGGTCAGTTCGGTGGTGCTGGCGGAAACTTCAGCAACTATGCCATCTGGCTGGACCGGGCATTCCTGAAGTACGAACTTGGCGAGGATCCTGACAGGATGGCGGCCATTACATTCGGACGCTTTGACAATCCCTTCTACACCCCGTCGACGATCATGTGGGCTAACGATATCGCGTTCGACGGAATTGCCGCTCAGGCCAGATACAAGATCTTCAAGGGGATGACTCCCTTTGCCACTGCCGGAATCTTCCCCGTCTTCAACACCGACCTGAATTTCCCCGCGCAGCAGCAACCGAAGGTTTCGAGTTACGACAAGTACCTCTATGCGGCGCAGACAGGAATCGATTGGAAAATCACCAAGGATCTCCACTACAAGGGATCTGTCGGCTACTACAACTTTCAAAATGTCCAGGGTCAGGTATCGGCTCCGCAGGTGGCATATGACCCAAATACCCCCTTCAGCACCGATGACAGTCGCCCGACGTTTGCCCAGAAGGGTAACACCTACATGGCCCTCCGCGAAATCCCCGCTGTTCCGGAGAACAACTACGGGACGATCAACCAATTCCAGTATTTTGGTCTTTCCACGCCATTCCAGATCCTCTCGGCAAATGGGCGACTCGAGTACAGGCATTGGGAGCCGTTTGTTGTCTCCCTCTCCGGAGAGTGGGATCAAAACCTTGCATGGAATGCTGAGAACATTGCAAACAATGGGCCCTCCCAGCTCAAGGGGAACATCAACAATCCCGGCTCCAACGGCACGGGTTACGGCGGCGGAAACAATGCCTGGATCGTGCAGACAAAGATCGGATCCGGGGCGCTTCAGAAGAGGTGGGATTGGGATTTCGGTGTTGCGTATCGCTATGTGGAATCGGATGCCGTGATCGACGGCTTCTGTGATTCCGACTTTGGCGGCGGCGGCACCAACCTCAAGGGATTTTCTGTTGGTGGAAACCTTGCTCTCTCCAAGAGTGTCTTCATCGGGATGCGTTGGCTCAGTGCCACGGGGATTGCCGGTCCGCAGTACAAGGCCGACATCATCCAGTTGGATATAAACTCCAGATTTTAACCAGATCCTGACATGACGACGAACCATACGATCCGGCTCCACATGCTGTTTGGCATCTTTCTGATGATTGCGGCCTCGGCGGGTGCGTCGGAGAAAAAGGGGGTCAATGCGGCCGAGCAGAAGATGCGTGAGACCATTCGCAACACGATGATCCAGCTCCGGGATGCCAACGCCAAACTAGCCACGGCCCAGGCAGCCCAGACCGAGTCCGAGGAGAAGATCAAGGAGCTCCAGGGACAGCTTGATGAGCAGGTCAAGAAGTCCTCTGCAGAGAAGAAGGCCGCCTCCGAGACCATTGATGACCTCCAGACGAAACTTGCCGCCTCGGAACTCCAAGTCAACCACCTCACCGAGTCGCTCGGAAAATGGAAGCTCGGCTATGCCAAGCTTGCCGAGTATGCGAAGGGAACGGAGAGCAAGCGTGCCGATCTGGCATCAAAGATTATCATCCTTGACCGGCGCATCGCTGATCAGCAGGTGAAGAATGCAGAGATATACCGGTTGGGTAACGAGGTTCTGGACCGCTACGCCCAGTTCGGTCTTGGGACCGCAATTTCATCAAGGGAACCTTTTGTGGGTATCACCAAGGTAAAGTTCCAGACATTGGTCCAAGACTATCAGAACAAGCTTACCGACCAGACCATACGGAGCGACAATCCCTCGGAAACAAAGAAATCCAACTGACCAAAGCAGCCATCACCGAATGACCCCAATCCATAAGAAAAACACCCCATGATCACCAAATACTTACCATGCATTGCCTTTGTGTTCCTTGGCCTGGCACCTTTTTCCCTAGCTGCCGATGCAACAATAATCGCCAAGGTGGGTGACTGCGAGGTTAAGGCGGATGAAATCAAGCCAATGCTTGAAAAACTTCCTGTTCGCGAACAGCTCCTCCTTGCGAAGGATCCTGCCGCCCTCAATGAGTTTGTCCGTACACTTATCGTGCAACAGCTTGTCTACAAGGAGGCCCTCTCCAAGAAGTGGGAACAGCAACCGCAGGTCATGGCGCAGTTAGAACGGATACGTCAGCAGGCAATCACCCAGACATATCTCCAGGCGATTGCGACGCCTTCGCAGGATTTCCCCTCCCAGACAGACCTGCAGACCGCTTACGACACGCTGAAGAAAAACAACGCACTTCAGATTCCCAAGCAATACCATCTGGCGCAGATCTACATTGCCTGCCCGAAAGGAGTTGATAAATCCAGCGAAGAGAAAGCGCAGGTAAAACTGGATGCGGCAGTGAAAGCCATCAAGGTGGAGGATTTTCCCACGGTGGCAAAATCACTTAGCGACGATGTCGCCAGTTCCCAGAGGGGAGGAGATCTCGGTTACCTTGCCGAAGCCCAGATCCAACCGGAAATCCGAAGTGCCGCAACATCTCTCTCCAAGGGGGGGACGTCGGATCCCATTCGCATGAATGACGGATGGCATGTGATCAGGCTTGTGGAAGTCCGTGAGCCCTACACCGCCACCTTGGATGAGGTGAAAATCCCCCTCACCAATGAACTCCGATCCCAGCGGGCACAGGCGACCAGCAAAGCCTACCTAGCCAAGCTCCTGCAGCAGAATCCAGTGACGCTCAACGAAATTGCGGTTTCCAAGCTCCTGAATTCAAATCAGCAGTAGCGTTTGATTCCAGCTCCCTCAACAAC
>CANIBV010000105.1 GCA_947466005.1 Spartobacteria bacterium
AACTCAAAGTTTGAGGGATGTGGGTATTTGTGAAAATGCATAGTGAGTCTTACGGATCCGTTTCGATTTGCGGCCAGTTTATGATTGCTGGAGTCTTTTTAGAATCTGACCGGCATTGAGCGTGGTCGCCTGGTACCGCAAAATCAATGATTCAGACTTAACGATTTTCATCTAAAGTTGTATAAAAACTCACTAGTGTCCGGTTGAGAGGGTGGTTGGTTTTTGTTGATACTTCAAGATGAGTGATTTGCGATTCAAAATGGATGCCACGCATTTGAACTTGGAGAGTCGTTTGGTGACGATCTGTGGCCATGAAGACTGGCCGCTACGTCCTTTCCCAAGTCCTCGAACTGGTGGATCGCAAGTCTCTTTTTCGGTTGGTCCAACGCTACGATGCGGAGAGCAAGGGTCGGCATTTTGGGTGTCGACAGCAGTTGATCTACATGGCCTTTGCGCAACTGACCTGGAGGGAAGGACTGCGCGACATCGCTACCTGTCTCAACGCCCGAAGCGAAGCTCTCCATCATCTCGGCTTTCGAGAGAGAGTTGCCAAGTCCACCTTGGCCCCGCCCAAAAGCCGCCCTTGAGGATCCGCACAAAGAGAGATTTCTGAGTCTCGCTTCCGTATGGGAGATTGTTCTGAAATACAACACGGGAAAATTGCCTCTGCCTCGGATCCCGGAAGTGTGGATTGAAGAACAGACCCGCATTCAGGACATCACGATTTTGAATTTGGAAAGGGGCGTCATCTACAGGTCGGGAAAACTTCCCCCCATCCATCGGGACCCCTTCGACAGAATGATTGCAGCCGATTCCCTCTTTCACAAAATGCCCATCCTGACTCCAGACGGACCATACCATGAGTATGGATGCCAAGTCATCTGGTGAGGGGTCGCGACATCCGGTCCCCAGATTTTTCAAGCGCTCCTTCTCCGCATCCTCAATATATTTACCGCATATTCTGCGGCGAATACGCCACGTATTCTCCGCAATCAGACGCCATCTCCCCTCCCTTGGGGTAATAAATTCATTTCATTTTGAATTGAAAAACATCCTGAGGCGGCTTACTTGTTCCCTATGAGCAAGTTGGTCTTCGAGTCAACCATACGGGGAGGGGAGGATGTTTCCGTTCTGAAGATCCAGCGGGAGATGGCGGAGGTCTTTGCCGACCTAGCCGACCTCTTCGGGAACCCCGCCTCCCTCGGCTCCATCTACGGCCTCCTCTTTGCCTCACCCGAGCCCCTCTCCATGGAAGAGATCGTCGAGAGGCTCGACATCAGCACCGGCACCGCCAGCCAAGGGCTCCGGCGCTTGGTCGAGATGCAGGCCATCCTTCCACAAAAAGAGGATGGCGACCGCGTCACCCGTTACGGCGCCAAGCTCGAGCTCCGCCCCTTCGTCGCCATGTTCCTGAACCAGCAACTCCTGCCCCGCCTTGAGCACTCCTCAAGCCGCATCGCCGAGCTCCAGAGTCGGCTTGCCGACCTCACCCCCCCGACCCGCAGAGTCCTCGAGACCCGCCTCGAGCGCGCCTCCAAGTGGCACCATCGCGCCAAGACCTTCCTTCCCCTCATCCGCCGCTTCCTGGGTTAGGAGAGGAAAAACCGCTGCCTGAATGGCCGGCATCATAACAGTTCATATCAGCCAGATGACCTCGGAGAATCCGATCGGCCAAGGGCGGCAGCGTGGCGGCGACGGAGTCGCGAAATTTGAGACCTGCCGTAACGGATGCGAAGCAACGGCCGTTGCTTCGCTTCCCAGCGGCTTGGTTCATCATTTTGCATTTCCCCGTCCTTCCCTCTTGACTCTCCTCAAATAAGTAGTACTTATCACTACCTAGGCAATTCTTCCCGATGAAAACCATTAGCGCCGCAGAAGCAAACAGGCAGTTTTCTACCGTTTTGCGTGAAGTTGCCCAGGGGGAGGAATTCACTGTTCTTTCCAGAGGGCGCTCTGTTGCCGCCATCATCCCGATTGCCAAAGGGATCCATGATCGCGCGGGGGCGAAGCACACCCTGCTGAGCCGCCTCTGCAAGCAAAGGCCCATCGGCAGCAGAAGTTGGACCCGATCCGAACTATACGACGCATAGCGGTGTTTCCATTGCCCCGATCATGCGCATAGCCCTCGATACCAATATCCTCGCCTACGCAGAGGGACTGGGAGATGACGAGCGCTGTGAGTCCGCCAGATCACTCATCGGGCGCCTTCCGGAGGGGAAGGCATGCCTGCCAGCACAAACCCTCGGAGAGTTGCACCGTATCCTCATCGCCAAGAACAGCAATACCCCCTCGGCTGCCCGCGAGGCCATCCTTGGATGGGCTGATGCCTTTGAGATCCTCGACTCCACATGGAGTGCCTTCCAGTCCGCCTTCGATCTTGTGGCCGATCATCAGCTGCAGATCTGGGATGCCCTCATCCTGGCCGTTTCGGCGGAGCATCACTGCCGCCTCCTGCTCAGTGAAGACCTCCAGCACGGATTCACCTGGAGGGGAGTGACCATCGTCAACCCCTTCTCACATCCCCAATATCCAATATTACAAACAATCTTGGGAAAGGTGTGAAAGTGGGAAGGTCGCCTACGGCTAAGTTCCCATCTCCTATCTTCCGCCCCCTCGGATTTCAGCCTTCAGCCTTCAAGTCTCAGGTTTCAGGTTGGCTTGCCCGGCCGTTGCTTCGCTTGCTAGCGGCTTGGTTCATCACTTGACCTTGCTACATTTCACTTTCTTACCTTTAACTCAGTTCCCATCTCCTGCGCCCCCAGCGCATCCCCCCTCTCTTAATTCAACCAGCAATGAACCTAAAAGACATCAAGCTACCACCCAAGCCTGGTGCTGAAGCCGAACTGACGCGGTGCATCCGGGAGGTATCCCAAGATCCCGAGATTGCTGAAATTTGGCTTTATGGTTCCTGTGCCCGAGGCACGCCCACAGCGGAGTCCGATGTCGATTTACTAGTTGTGAAATCAGCAACTGCGGTTCCCAACAGACATATGGGCCTTGAAATGGCACGCAAGATTTCAAGGCTTAAGCTCAACCTACCGGTTGAGGCAGTTGTTGTGACCAAGGATCTGCTTCTTGAAAGATTGAAAAAGCCCTTTGGTATCTATTGGGATCTGGCCCGAAATGGCCGTAGAATTTATGCGAGGTCGACCTGATAACCCCGCTGATTGGTACGCCTTTGCAAGGCGTGATCTGGAGAAAGCCAAGAAGGACTTAGCCGCTGGAGAGTCACTCTATGCAGTTCTGCTTCTGCAACAGGCATCCGAGAAACTCTTGAAAGGAAAGTTGGTTGATTTGGGTGAAAACCCCGAGAAGACGCACAACCTTCCTTACCTGATTACTCGTATTGGCGTTCACGGCAATGATTTCGAGCGGTTTCGTAAAACGGCTGAATTTCTCAGCTATGAATATCTCGCGGAACGTTATCCAGGTGATTTTGATCCACCACCGACGGATGCCGAGGCTTCTGAAGCACTGGCTGATGTCATGAGACTCTTTGATCTGATAGATCCTTTGAAGTAAGTTCCTCTGGTATACCGAAGCCCCCCCACGGCTTAGGATATTGGATATTGAAGATTGAGGGAAAGGGTCGCATGCGGATTGGTTCCTATCGTCCGTATCCCATCTTCTAACTGCCATCTTCCATCTTCTGCGCCCCAGACGCTTGACCTTCACACTTTTCCACTTTCCCACCTTTCACAAAAAATGCCCAAGCATTTTTTAATCATCGGCGCCGGCTTCGCCGGCCTCACCCTTGCTGAGCGGCTTTCCAGCCAGCTGGGTGCCCGCTGCACCATCGTTGAGAAGCGGGCTCATATCGGTGGCAATGCCCAGGACGAGTATGACGCGGCCGGCGTCCTGGTTCACAAGTACGTCCCCCACTACTTCCGCACCAATGCCCCCGCATCGTCGAGTATCTCTCCCAGTTCACCGAGTGGCATCCCGTCGACTACAGGATCCTCAGCTATTCCGACGGCTGCTATTGGACTTCCCCATCAATCTCAACACCTTCGAGCAGTTCCTTGGCCGCGACAGCACCAGCGAAGAGTTCGAGGCATGGCTCGCCTCCAAGCGCGTCCCCATCGAGAACCCCGCCAACTCCGAGGAAGTCATCGTCTCCCAGGTCGGCTGGGAGCTCTACGAGAAGTTCTTCAAGAACTACACCCTCAAGCAGTGGAAGAAGGACCCCCGCGACCTCGACGCCTCCGTCTGCGGCCGCATCCCCATCCGCACCAACCGCGACGACCGCTACCTCCGCGAGGACTTCCAGGCCCTACCCAGAGAAGGCTACCACCGCATGTTCGAGCGCATGCTTGCCGCATCCCCCGGTGTCGACCTCATCCTCGACACCGACTACCGCGACATCATCGGCAAGGTGAAGCATGACCACCTCATCGTCACCGGCCCCATCGACGAATACTTCGACTACTGCTTCGGCCCGCTTCCCTACCGATCCCTCCGCTTCGAGAACCAATCCTTCGGCCCCGAACAGCTCCAGGAGAGAGAGCTCATCGCTGGCAAGCCCGGCTACTGGCAGCCCGCCATGCAGGTGAACTATCCCAACGACGAAGAATACACCCGCATCGTCGAGATCAAGCACGCCACCGGCCAGGAGACGCCCAGTACCACCATCGTCCGTGAGTACCCCGACGACTACGCCCCCGGCAAGGAAGCCTACTACCCCATCCCCACGCCCGAGACAGCGGCTCTTTACAGGCAATACGCCGAGAAGGGCGCAGACCTTCCGAATGTCAGCTTTGTGGGTCGCCTCGCCACCTACCGCTACTACAACATGGATCAGGTGGTGGGGATGGCCTTGGCAGAGTTTGAGAAGCTCAGGGAGAGGTATGAAGGTAGGAAAGTGTAATGTACGAAAGTTATTTCCGAGGTTTCCTTATTCCTGTTCCCCACCTTTCCACCTTTAACCTTCCCACTTTTTACTTCCCCCTTCATCATTCATCATTCATCTCCCCCTCCCATGAATCCCCCCTGTCTCTCCGTCATCATGCCGGTCTACAATGAGGCCAAGACCGTCGAAGCTGTGATCCGCCGCGTACTCGATCAGCCCGATGTCGCGGAACTCATCACGGTCAACGATGCCTCCTCCGACGGAACGGGCGAGGTGCTACGGAATCTGGCCCAGGAACTGCCTAAGATGAGGGTCTTCGAGCACGAGGTGAACCAGGGGAAGGGTGCCGCACTCAGG
>CANIBV010000106.1 GCA_947466005.1 Spartobacteria bacterium
CCCCCGCATTACCGACGATGAAGCGCCCCGGCTCGAAAAGGATGCGCAGGCCGAGAGCCTTTAACGGTTCGATCACCTCGGAGGCATAGGTCTCAGGAGCCAGTCTTTCGGCCTCCTCCTCGCCGCTCCCCTTCCACCAGGCGACGTTACCACTCTGCAGTGCTCCACGATAGACGATGCCGACACCTCCTCCGATGCTGAAGAACTCCAGCCCGTGCTTTGCATTGAGCTCATGAATAAGCGGAGTCAACTTGCGAACTGCCTCGGCAAAGGGGGGGGCCTTCAGAATCTGCGAGCCGATGTGGGTCTGGAGACCGCGGATCTTGAGATGGGGAAGCGCGGCGGCTCGCTCATAGACGGCCGCGGCGCGATCCAGGCCGATCCCAAACTTATTTTTGCTCTTTCCGGTCGAGATGTACTTGTGGGTCGGCGCATCGACATCGGGATTCACTCGGATAGCGATCGGTGCGATCAACCCGGCCTTGGCGGCCACGGCATTGATCATTTCAAGCTCCTCCTCCGACTCAACGTTAAAGCTGTAGATCCCCTGACGAAGGGCGTAGTCGATCTCGGCTACAGTCTTTCCGACCCCGGCAAAGGTGCAGCGATCGGCTCGCCCACCGGCCTTGATCACCTTGAAGAGCTCTCCTCCGGAAACAATGTCAAATCCCGCCCCCTCCTTTGCCAGCAGATTCAATACGGAGAGATTCCCGTTCGCCTTCATCGCGTAGCAGATCATCCGATCTCCGAGCGGCGCGAGGGCCTGATCGAGGCGGCGGTAGTTCCCCCGGATCGTCTCCACGGAGTAGACATAGGCAGGGGTCCCCACTTCGGAGGCCACGGACTCGAGATCAACCCCCTCGCATTTCAGCGAGCCATCGACATATCGGAAAGAATGCATGATCGCGAAAAACTAATGGGGAACGGCGAAAAGCTAAAGTAGGAAACCCACACCCTTTGAACATCTGCCAGAGAGCCAGATGAGGAGTGTAGAAATCTTTCTGTAAATTGAGGGCTCGCCGCACTTGGGGGGTGCTCCATCCGGGGTGTCTGAGTGAGAGAGCGTTGCTGGAGAGGTTCTGGTCCGCGGGGAAAATCATCCGAGACTTTATCATCTCTTCGCAATTGTGATCCCGGCGGTGATCTTCCTTATTGGAGTTCTCAAACTCTCGGATCAGGACGCCTCTGCCAAATAGGATGAAGGGTAAGGATACTGCTTATTGCTGAGTTCCTGAATGGAAATTAGAACGGCAGGCCCGGGATGCCGAGTCCGGCGGTCAGTTTGCCCATCTCATCGGCGGCAAGTTTCTTGGCATCACCGGTGGCCTGACGGACGGCGCTGAGGACGAGGTCCTCAAGGAGTTCCACGTCATCGGCACTCACAACTTCGGGCGCGATCTTGATGGAGAGGATATCGCCTGCACCAGAGGCCCTCACCGTGACTTTCCCTCCGCCTGAGGAAGCCTCGACCTCGCGCTTGGAAAGGTCTTCCTGGATCTGGGCCATTTTCTTCTGCGCGTTGGCTGCGGCGCTCATCATCTTGGCAATATTCATAAGTGGTGGTTAGGGAAAGTGACTGATGGAGTAAATTGTTCCCGGGTTATCAGGCTCCGGTTACCGGAGGCGAAACGAGGATCTCGGCTTGGAAAACCTCCAATGCTTTTTTGATCAGGGGATCGTTTTTAAATGCCTCCAGCTCTTCGGGGCTGATTGCCTGTGCTTGTGCCGCAGGCTCGGTCTTGACTGCAGTGGTGGTAGTGCCGGATGAAGCTGTCTTCGGAGCCACGGGCTTGGGCGAGGGAGGTGTCGGTGCCCGCTGAGGTTCCGGCTCAAGCGGGGGGGGCTCCATACCGGTGAAATGAGCATCAAAGATGATCCGCTCCCCGAGAAGCGCGGCGAGCTCTCCCTCTATCTTTTTAACAGCCTGAGGCCAGAAGAGCGTCTGACTCTGGGGCTGAAGCGAGGGGGGGAACTCCACGGTGATGGTATCGCCTGAGCGCGCCACGAGGCGGCCATCCTCCACCCACCCGAATTTTAGCGGGGAATCAGCGGCCAAGGCCATCGCCACAGTCTGCCAAGGATCCTCCTTGGAAGTAGGGGAGTCGGCAACAGAATAGGGATCGGGCTCCACTGCAGAAACAGACTCCGACACCTCGGTTAGCTCTGCGGCCGATTGAGCGGGTTCCGGCATGGCGACCGCCGGAGCCAGAGGCTCTGCGCGGAGGATGACAGCGGGAACAGCCACAGGTGCCACGACGGGGCTGCTCTGCGTGGGTCGCGGGGACGGCTGAGGACGAACCGGAGGAGCTGAACGCTCAGGCAGCGGAGCGCCGCCGCGGAGGGCGCTCAGGGCATCAAGGACATCGCTCAGGCTGGCTTCCTCAAGCAGATGCACCGCCTTAATCAGCGCGACATCGAGTTGGAGCTTCTTGTCGGTGGCCCAGCGCAGGCGGCCTTCCGCTTCGCCAAAGTGGTCTAGCAGGACTAGCAGTTTCTCCTGGCTGACGACATCGCCGAGGAGGGATTCGTCCGTCTCCGACTGCGGAGGATGGACCTTGCAGATGAGAACATCGCGGAGTAATCCGACCAGATCTCCCAGTAGTCGGGAAAGATCCTTGCCCGCTTCGGCCTGAGACTTCACCAGGGCAAGTGCTGCCGGAGTGTCACGGGCAATGAGGGCGTGACCGAGGTCGAGCACGGTCTCCCGTGGGGTGAAACCAAAGACATTGTGGACATCTGCGGCACCGATCGTCGTGCCGCAGAAGGCGATGACCTGATCAAACATCGACTCGGCGTCACGCAGGGCACCGTCGGCACCACGGGCGAGCGCGTCTGCCGCCCCCTGGTCGAGCGCGATCTCTTCCTTCCCGGCGATGTAGAGCAGGTGGCCGGCGATCAGATCGGGCGTGAGCCTCCGAAGATCGAAGCGCTGGCAGCGGCTCAGAATGGTGGCGGGGACTTTCTGCGCCTCGGTCGTGGCGAAGAGGAACTTCACATGCTCGGGCGGCTCCTCAAGTGTCTTGAGCAGGGCGTTGAATGCCGCCGTCGTGAGCATGTGCACCTCATCGATCAGGTAGACCTTGTAGGGACCCCGTGCCGGAGCGTAGGCGGCATTTTCGCGCAGGGTACGGATGCTCTCGACACTGTTGTTGCTGGCGCCATCGATTTCCAGAACATCTAGGCTGCGTCCTTCCGCGATCTCGATGCAGGCATCGCAGGTGCCGCAGGGATTGTCTGTCGGGCCGTTCCCTCTGGACTGGCAGTTCAGTGCCTTGGCAAGGATGCGTGCGGTGGACGTCTTTCCTACACCTCGGGGCCCGACGAAGAGATAGGCCTGCGCCAAGCGGTTCCCCTTGATAGCGTTTTGCAGGGTACGGGTGATGTGCTCCTGCCCCACGACCTCCTCAAAGAGCTGCGGACGGTATTTACGGGCAAAGACGCGGTAGCTCACAGGAAGAGGAATTTAGACTTGGCGATGCGTAAAGTCGAGAGTCGGAAGAGAATGAATCTGTATTGTGACTAAACCTCGACCGAATCGTCATCTCTTGAGGCTTGGAAGTTTGGATGGCGCGCTAGGCCGACAAGCGAAGCTGTAGTTCACTACTGCGAGCGCAAGCGAACAACGCGCGGCGCCAAAATCCCAAGCCTCCTACCACGAAGGGTTACTGGGGTTCGAAGAGTATCCGCCCACACTGCGGACATCCCACAATCTCTTTCTCAGCCTTCACCTCTAGGATGGTCTGGGTGTTCACCTTCATGTGACATCCGGTGCAGACCTCGTGCTCGACAGTGACGAGGGCCATGCCACCCTTGCTCTTGAAGAGGCGGTTGTAGTGGTCAAGGAGGTCCTCCTCAATGCCTTCAGTGAAGCCCGAGCGCTCGCTTTCCAACTCCTTCTGCCGGGCAGTCAAATTCTCACGGCGGGAGTCAAGGGAAGCCATGTGGGATTCGACCTTTTTCTTCTCCGCGGTGTGGGCCTCTTTGGCGGCCAGAAGGTTTGGCTTGAGGGCCTCGGCTTCCTCCATGAGGACGAGTTCGCTATCTTCGATCTCAATGATAGCCTTCTCGGCGCCTTCGATTTCGTGCTTCAGGGCGGAAAATTCCTCGTTCTTTCGGGTCTCGAGTTGCTGGTTCTTGTAGCGGGCAATCTGATCCTGCTTCGCCTTTACCTCGACTTCCCGTTTCTTGCGCTCTACCTCAATCTCACGCTGGCGCGAGCGGGCGGCCTCGAGGCGGTCATCGGCGGCCTTGAGTTCACGATCGCGGGCGGCCTTCTCTCTCGGCAAAGCCGCGATTTCCGTGAGGACAGCCTTCATCTTCTGGTCGCGATCCTGAAGGGTGAGGAGTTTTTTGATCGAGGGGAGCATCGGGGTGAGGAGGTTATTTCCAGAGGTAAGATTGAGCGAACCCGACGATCTTGCCATCGACGATGAGTAGGGCGCGCCAGTTTGTGATGGGGCCGTTCTCGAGGTAGTCGTCGCCAATGACGCTAAACTGGGTTTTGGTCGATCCTTTGACGTTGGCGTAGCTCTTCTCGCGAGCCATGACGAAATTTCCCAGGTTAGCCTGCCGATATTCCAGTCGGACGGTGACATCGGCAGGTTGGCCGTGGTTCCACCAGTAGAAGTTGAGGTAGTTGCCGCGCAGTTCATCCTTATCAAGCTGCGTTGTGGCGGGCCACATGTAGTAGCGGCGCTCGAAGTTAATGGATTCGTTCCCTGGCCCCCCGGAGATGAAGGTCTTGGGATCGTTCAGAAACTGCGTTTTCTTCCTGAAAGCAAAGTCGGGATTGATGGAGAGCGGTAGGATATTTGCCTTCTCCAGCTTCACCTGCGGGGGCTCTGGAGCGGCACAGCCGCTGATAAGGAAAATGGAGACCCCGACGAGGAAGGCCTGGGAGGCAGACCGGAATCGGCATAGAAGAGCTTCTATCTGGTGGCTCATGAGCTAGGGATCAAAGCGGTTGCCCTGCACGGTGTCAATGCGCCTTGGTCCCGCCCTCTACCTCATATCTTAAGGAAGCGCTTGGGAATGGCACCCTTGACGCCCA
>CANIBV010000107.1 GCA_947466005.1 Spartobacteria bacterium
CACGACCATGGCACTAAAAACCTTCCGCCCTCTGACCCCTTCGCAGCGTTTCAAAGCGCTGCCATCGTTCGAGGAGATCACCAAGAGCAAGCCTGAAAAGTCGCTCACCGAGAGCAAGCACCGCACCGGTGGTCGTAACAACAGGGGACGCAAGACCTCGCGCCATCGCGGCGGTGGTCACAAGCGCAATTACCGCATCATCGATTTCAAGCGGAGTCGCCGCGACGCAGTCGCCGAGGTGATCGCCATCGAGTACGATCCGAACCGTAGTGCCCGCATCGCCCTCATCCAGTATCCTGACGGAGAGAAGGCCTATATCCTTGCGGCAGTGGGTCTCCTCGTCGGCACCAAGGTTGCCGCCGGTGAGAAGGCCGAGCCGAATGTCGGCAACGCACTCCCACTCAAGGCCATTCCTCTCGGACTTGCCCTTCATAACGTCGAGCTCATCCCGGGCCGCGGCGGACAGATTGTCCGTAGCGCCGGATCCCAAGCAGTTCTGAGTAACCGCGAAGGTGGCTACGCCCTCATCAAGATGGCTTCCGGGGAACTGCGTAAAATCAACGAAGAGTGCTACGCAACGATCGGACAGGTTGGCAACATCGAACACATGAATGTTGTCAGCGGAAAGGCCGGTCGCTCCCGTTGGCTCGGCGTGAGGCCTCAGACTCGCGGTATGGCGATGAATCCGGTTGATCACCCGATGGGTGGTGGACAGGGTAAGAGCAAGGGTGGTGGCGGACGTCATCATCCGATGAGCCCATGGGGTCAGCTCTCCAAGGGATTCAAGACCCGTAGCAAACACAAACAGAGCGACCGCTTCATCGTGCAGCGCCGCAAAAAGAAATAATTTATCATGGCACGCTCGCTTAAAAAAGGACCCTTCGTGGAGTGGAAACTCCTCGAGAAGATCGACAAGCTCAACGAGAGCAACATCAAGAAGCCGATCAAGACCTGGTCGCGCCGCTCAACCGTCACCCCCGATTTCGTGGGTCACACATTCAACGTACACAACGGACGTTCTTTCATCCCTGTTTTCGTCACGGAGAACATGGTCGGACACAAACTCGGTGAGTTTTCGCCGACCCGTATCTTCAAGAAACACGGTTCACACACCGCCAAGGTCACCAAGTAACGCGCCGAACAAGATACCCATCATGTCCTCTCTCCGCCACAACTGCCAACTGTCCGCCGTGACAGCCGTCGCC
Source organism: Spartobacteria bacterium (assembly GCA_947466005.1). Classification (GTDB taxonomy): domain Bacteria; phylum Verrucomicrobiota; class Verrucomicrobiia; order Chthoniobacterales; family UBA6821; genus UBA6821. The sequence goes on from CANIBV010000107.1 coordinate 1,206, forward strand.
CTCATCGGGTTGCCGGTTGCCGCCGCCGTGGCGCAGGGTGAGGGTCAAGGGAGGACTGATTTCTACCGTGAACGTCTTGTCCTTTCAGAGGCTTCCATCAAGGGTCTCACCGAGAGTCTTGCCGTCGCTAATGGAGAGACCGAGCGTTTCAAGCGCAAGGCAGATGATATCAATGCTCGCATTGAGTCTCTCGGAGTCTCCCCCTCAGGCAAGGAAGAGGAAGCTCTCCGGACGCGCCTCATAGCCGCCGTGCGTGACATGCGACTCCTCCAGAAAGAGAACGATTCCGTGCGCGAGAAGCTTGTCTTACTATCCGAGTCCGTGATGGAACTACTTAAGAGCTCCGAGGGCATCAATGCGGATGCCCGCCTCAAGGTGGAGGAAAATCTCCGCACCGTTTCCTCACTTCTCAACAAGCAGACGACAACATCTGCAAATGCTCCCGGCCTTACCAGCGGCTCCGTGGTTGATGTGAAGCCCGATCTTTCGCTCGTCGTTGCCAATCTGGGTTCCCGTCAGGGCGTCAAGAACGGCATGCCCTTCCAAGTATGGCGCGGCGACAAGCAGATTGCATCCGTCCGGGTGGTTGATGTCCGTGATGCCCTTAGCGGCGCCATCGTTCAGAACACCATCAACTCCACCGAGTCCGTCAGGGCCGGGGACACACTCCGCATCGATACCACACGCTAATTCTACCCATGCAAGTCATCTCCACCTACCGTTACGCGAAGATCTCGGCCTTCAAGGCCCGCGAGGTCACCCGTGAGATCCAGGGCCTTCCCGCCGTCGATGCCCTCCAGTTGCTCGCTTTCATTCCAAAGAAGGCAGCTCCAATGATTGCCAAAACGCTCAAGAGCGCCATTGCCAACGCCGAGCACAACAACAACCTTCGCCCTGAACTCTTGGTCATCAAGGAGGCTGTGATCGGCGAGGCTCCGACCATCAAGCGGGTTCGTCCGAAGGCGCGCGGTAGCGCAGGTCCAATCCGTAAGCGCAACAGTCACATTCGCATCGTCCTCACTGACGAGGTTCCGATCGTGCGCCGTTCCGACAAGCCGAAGAGCACCGGCAAGGCAAAAGCCAAGAAGGCTACTGTTATCAACACGCCGTCCGAGGCAGTTCTCGAATCCAACGCGTAACAGAACGCACCAAGCAACTTAACGAACTCTTACTATGGGACAAAAAGTCAACCCAATCGGCTTCCGCCTTCCGATCACCCGGGACTGGACATCACGCTGGTATGCCAACGAAAAAGAATTTGCCGATTTCCTTTATGCTGATCAGCTGATCCGCGGCTGGCTCAAGAAGAAACTCAAGACCGCAGCTGTTTCCCGTATCGTCATTGAGCGCGCATGGAACAGCGTCCGGGTCACTATTTTCACCGCTCGTCCGGGAATCGTCATCGGCCGCAAGGGTTCCGAGATCGAGACAATGACACGCGAGGTATCCCGTCTTGCCGGAGGCAAGCAGGCCAAGATCGACATCATTGAGATCAAGCAGCCGGAGATTGATGCCCAGCTTGTCGCCGAGAGCGTCGCTGGACAGCTGGAGCGCCGTATCGGGTTCCGCCGCGCCATGAAGAAGTCGATGCAGATCGCAATGGACATGGGTGCCGACGGTATCAAGATCCGTGCAAGCGGACGCCTAGGAGGTACTGAAATCGCACGCACCGAGGTAGTCCGTGCAGGAACAATCCCTCTTCACACCCTTCGCACCACGATCGACTACGGTTTCGCCGAAGCCGACACCCTCGCCGGTAAGATCGGCGTGAAGTGCTGGATTTGCAAAAAGCCAGAAAAGCCAGCTGAACCACGTGGTGCAGCACCAGGAACCACCTCGGCAGCAGCGGCACCAGCCGAAGCCGTTGCCTAATTTTAATACAGGAGAATCGCCATGCCCTTGTTGCCCAAAAGAGTCAAGTATCGCAAGACCCAGCGCGGAAGTCGCACTGGTACAGCCTCACGGAATATTAACATCGATTTTGGTGAGTTCGGACTCCAGACCCTCGAGCGCGCTTGGATCACAAACACCCAGATTGAGGCAGCGCGCGTCGCCCTGACCCGCAACATGAAGCGCAAGGGTAAGCTCTGGATCCGCATTTTCCCCGACAAGTCAGTGACTGCACGCCCGCCCGAGACCCGTATGGGAAAAGGTAAGGGCCAGCCTGAATACTGGGTTGCCACAGTGCGCCCTGGAAACATCCTCTTCGAACTAGACGGCGTCTCTGAAACTGTTGCCCGTGAGTCACTGCGACTTGCCGCCAACAAGCTCCCGATCCGCACTAAGTTCATCACCCGTCACCGCGCCTCCTAGGCTCAGAATTACCGGAACAGAATATGACTCTTGACGAAATCCGCGAATTAACGCCTACTGAACTCTCTTCCCGTAAAAAGGAATTGCGCCAGGAGATTTTCCATCTCCGTTTGCAGCAGCAGGCCGGTCAGCTTGAGAAGCCCCATCTCCTGCGTACCCTGCGCCGCGAAATTGCCCGGCTTGAAACCATGCTAACGGCAAAAAACAAGGCAACCAAGGCTCTCTAAGCACAACTGGCCACCCCGCAACGATGAACGACACAGCTACAACTACTTCCAAGACCTCTGGCGCATCTGATAAGGCACGCTCCCTGCGCAAGACCCGCGTCGGCGAGGTGATCTCTGACAAGATGGATAAGACCATCGTCGTCAAGACCATTACCCGCGTTCCGCATCCTCTCTTCGGCAAGATCGTCAAGCAGGTGACGAAATTTCACGTCCACGACGAGAAGAACGAGGCCAAGATCGGCGATCGCGTTTCCATCATGGAGACCCGCCCTCTAAGCCGTCTAAAGCGCTGGCGCCTCGTCGAGGTGATCCGCCACTAAGCCACTACACTGATTTTTTAGGAAACACTACCATGATCCAGATTCGCTCCCGCCTTGATGTTGCCGACAATACCGGCGCCCGCATGGCCACCATGATCGGCGTCATCGGCAAGCGCACCCTGACGGCAGGAATCGGTGATGTCATCACCGCCAACGTGAAGGAGGCTGCAACAGGTGGCACCGTCAAGAAGGGTGATGTCGTTCGAGCTGTCGTTGTCCGCACCAAACACGCTGTTCGTCGTGAGGATGGCTCCTACCTCCGCTTCGACAGCAATGCCATCGTCATCATCGACAAGGATCTTAATCCGCGCGGCACTCGCATCTTCGGCCCCGTTGCCCGTGAGCTTCGTGAAAAGAATTTCATGAAGATCGTCTCCCTTGCCCCTGAGGTTCTCTGATTATTACCAAGACCATGTCCGCTACCCAGCTTATCAAAACTCACGTCCACGCCGGTGACGTCGTGAAGGTTATCTCCGGAAACCACCGCGGTTCCGAAGGAAAGATCCTTCAGGTCATCCCCGCGAAGAACCAAGTCATCATCGAAGGCGTCCGCATGATCAAGAAGCACGTGAAACGCTCCCAGGAGCAACCAAACGGCGCGATCATCGAGCGAGAGGGGCCGATCCACATCTCCAATGTCAAACTTCTTGAGAAGAAAGGCTCCTCTTCGGCGGCCGCTTCCGATTCCAAGGGGGGCAAGCCAGTAAAGGCAAAGGTTGCAAAGACACCCAAGGCTAACAAAGCCGCTAAAGCCGAATAATTCCAGATAGCCATGTCACTCCCAATCGCCGAACTTCAGAACGAGTACACGCAGCGCATCATTCCTGCCCTTAAGGAAAAGCGCGGTTACAAGAATGTCCACCAAGTGCCACGTCTCGTAAAGGTGGTCATCAATACCTCAATCGCCTCCGCCCCCGATGTGAAGGCTGCGCTTGAGATCGCCAAGGACGAACTCGAACTCATTACAGGCCAGAAGC
>CANIBV010000108.1 GCA_947466005.1 Spartobacteria bacterium
AAGCCCGAAGTCACGCCGCCGCGCGTTCCTTCAACGGCTACCCCCTTTCCTTGGCGCGCGGGATAGTGTAATCAGAAAGAGTGCATCAGGTCCGTCGTCAACGAATTCACCTCCTCTGGATCATTCCTCTGCTGCTGGTCGTTGCGGTTGGCGTGACGGGGGTCGCGATGCTCTTCCAATGGTTGCGCAGCGAAGAGTGCCTCCTCCTGATTCAGGAAAAAACCTCGGGAGCCCTGCATGCCTCGGCCAAACTGGCTCCACTACACTGGGGATGGCTCGGCGTCTCCTCCTCCAGCCTGGAGGTCTCGGGATCAGAAAACTCCTCCCTCAAGCAGCTCAACTCCGACGGCCTTCATGCACGACTGCGGCCCGCTTCACTCATGCAGGGATACTGGGTCATCGAGGAGATCTCCCTGGAAAAGCTCACCCTTCACCTTGGCCGGCCAGGATCCGAAGCAGTCATTAATGCGGTGGTCGCGGCTTCACCTTCACCACTCCCGAAGTGGCTTCCCTCCCAGCTTGTCATTGAGGTCATCCGGACCGACCACGCCGACATGATCATCGAAATCCCGCACGGCGGGGTGATGAAGATACTTGGCTCCCATCTGGAGGCTTACCCGGAAACTCACCCCAAGGGAGACGAGACACGTTTTGAAGCCCGAGGCGGCGAGTATAGCTTTGCGCGTTTTCCAGATCTCAAGCTGAACCTCCGGACCCTCCGCGCACGGATTTCTCAAAGCGGAACAGAATTGACGGGCGCAGAGCTTTCTCCGTCCGCTGGGGGAACCATCAAACTGGAGGGAAGCTTTCCCACTGGGGGACAAACAAAACGGCTTTCCGGCCACTGGGAAAAAATACCACTCACGGCCCTGCTCCCGGCCCTGAAGGGTCACATTGTCGGCACTCTGGAAGGAAATGGGCACGCCGAGGGGGGCAGTGAGGGCTTCCTTGTGGCGGAGGGAACGGTCTCCGCCAGCGATGTCACGCTCACTCAAATTCCCGTCCTTAAAACAATAGCCGCCCTGACTGGAATTGCCGCGTTCAACAATCTCCCAGTGCAGTTGGCGCACGCCTCCTACTCCCGCCGGGGTGAATCCACCGACTGGAACGAGGTTGTCCTGGAGTCCAGGGGCCTCGTCAAATTCGTCGGCAATGCCACTACCAAGTCGGATGGATCCCTCTCGGGGATCTTTCAGCTGGGGATCACATCGTCCATCGTCGCCATCCTCCCCTTTGCCAAAGAAATCCTAGGGCTCAACGAGCATGACGGCTTTATCTGGATGCCGGTACAGATTGGAGGCTCTCTCTCCCACCCCACCGAGGATCTCTCACCGCGCCTTGGAATGGCAATCACAGCCGGGGCAACTGGCGTTGCGCGTGAAAGCATTCAAGCAGGCCTCAAGATTCTTGGGTTGGATCAGGCCAACTCCACCAACTCCTCGACGAATAGTTCTCTCCCCATCCCTACCGATGCCGTCAAGACACTCGAACAGGGAGTAGGTAAGGGCCTAGATGCCCTCGGTGGCTTTCTGAAGTAGGCCGGCATATCACCCTCAGCGGAAAATCGATGATGTTTTGTTGAAAATCACGCCCACCCGAGATCCCCGCCAAGACACTCCGCAGGAAGTTCGGATGTGCAAATGCAGGAAGACAACCCAATCCATCGGGCCTGGGGGTGAGGGGATAGCTAGGCGCCCAAGCTGATGGCCCGAGCAAAAAGGGGACTGCTCCAGGCTCAGGAAGTTTCGATGCCCCGCTAGGCCTGCAAGCGCAACAGAACAACGCAGGGCGCGTGAGAAGTCCGAATCTCAGCGCAGTGAGATTGGATGGAGAGCTAGGCGGCCAAGGGCAGCCGTAGTAGCCCTACGGCAACCGCAGGCCAACAAAGCTATCCGCCAACTCTCACAAGCATCACTCTACCGTGACGCTTTTGGCGAGGTTCCGTGGCTTATCCACATCACAGCCGAGTTCCACCGCGATGTGGTAGGCGAACATCTGCAGGACGATGGAAGTCAGGATCGGAGTCAGGATCTCAGGAGCATCCGGAATCAGGATCACATCGTCACAGACGAGCGTGAGTTCATCCCCCTTGCCTTCGGTTCCGATCGCGATGACCGGGCCTCCGCGGGCCTTGACCTCCTCGATGTTGCTGAGGTTCTTGGGAAAGACGGAATCGTGAGGCGCGATCACCACGGAGGGAGTCTCCGCATTCACGAGGGCGATGACGCCATGCTTCAACTCAGCGCTGGGGTATCCCATGGCGGCAATGTAGCTGATCTCCTTGAGTTTGAGGGCTCCCTCAAGGGCGACCGGGTAGTTATACTGCCGGCCCATGAAGAGCATGACCTTGGCCTGGGCGTAGCGCTTGGCGATCTTGGCGATCTCGGGCTCAAGCTTGAGAACCGTCTCGATCTGACCGGGGAGCGCTTCGAGTTCAGAGATGATACGGCTTCCGGCGGAGCTGGAGAGATTCCGGATGCGACCCAGTAAGAGGGCGATCAGGGTGAGGATCGTCACCTGGGAGGTGAAGGACTTGGTTGCGGCTACGCCGATCTCCGGACCGGCGTGCATGTAGACGCCGCCATCGCTTTCCCTCGCGATGGTACTGGCCACGTTGTTGCAGATGCCGAGAGTGCGGTGGCCCTTGCGTTTACTCTCACGAAGCGCCGCCAAGGTGTCGGCGGTCTCCCCGCTTTGACTGAGGACAAAGGCCAGCGTGTCCTTGGTCATCGGGAGGTTCCGATAGCGGAACTCGCTGGCGTATTCGCACTCGGTCGGAATCTGGGCAAGGGCTTCAATCAGGTACTCGCCGACCATGGCGGCATGGAAGGCCGTGCCGCAGCCGATCAGAACGATCCGCTCGATGGAGCGCAACTCTGCATTGCTCATGTCCAGACCGCCAAGCTTGGCGGTGGCTTCCTCGTGGGAGAGGCGGCCGCGCATCGCATCGGTCACCGTGCGCACCTGCTCGTGGATCTCTTTGAGCATGAAGTGAGGGTAGTCACCCTTGCCGACATCCTCATCAGTCATCTCGACCGTGGTGACGTTGTAGTCGGCCCCGGCTCCTTCGATGGTGGAGAGGGTGAATCCCTCGCCGGTCAGCACGGCGATCTCGTAATCGTTGAGGTAGACCACGTCACGGGTGCGACCCACGATTGCACTGACATCACTGGCTAAAAAGTGCTCTCCTTTGCCGATTCCAAGGACAAGGGGACTGCCTCGTCGAGCACCCAGGATAAGCCCAGGGAACTCGGAGTGGATCACCGCGATGCCGTAGGTGCCGGTCACTTGCCGGAGAGCCTCCCGCAGAGCTGCCACCAGCGCTCCCTGTGTTCTTTCACTCGAGCGATCAAAGGCTCGGCCCACAAGATGAGCCAGCACCTCAGTGTCGGTCTGGGAGCTGAATTGATGACCCTCCTCCTCCATCTGGGCACGGAGAGAGGCGTAGTTCTCAATGACCCCATTGTGCACGAGGGCGAGCTTCCCGGAACGGTCGAAATGAGGATGGGCATTCTCCCGGGTAACCCTTCCGTGGGTGGCCCAGCGCGTGTGACTGATGCCGGTGTGACCTCCCAGAGGGCTCTGGGCAATGACGCGACGAAGGGCGTCGATGCGACCAACTTCCTTGCGAACGGAGATGACCCCCTCCTCAAGAGTGGCTATCCCCGCGGAATCGTAGCCTCGATACTCCAGACGACGCAGTCCCTCCAAAAGAATGGGCACAGCTTCAGCTTGACCGACATATCCAACGATTCCACACATGATTAATAAACGAGGTGAAGGGGGTAAAATAACGTTTTCGGAGCGCTTCTTCTGAAGAATATCACTTTCCCGAGTTGATTTAAGAGAATGACAAATGAGGAGACTCTTCGCAAGATGCAAGGGGAGATTCCTCTGTTATGCAAATCAAGCATGTCCTCACCCCTGCGGCACGAACACTCGCCATCATCATGGGCGGCGGAGCCGGCACCCGCCTCTTCCCACTCACCAAGGACCGTGCCAAACCAGCTGTGCCAATCGGTGGAAAATACCGCCTGGTTGATATTCCTATCAGCAACTGCCTGAACTCGGGCATCAGGGGAATCTACGTGCTGACCCAATTCAACAGCACCTCTCTCCACCGTCATATTAACGCTAGCTATAAGTTCGATAACTTCAGTCCCAGCTTCGTTGAAATCCTGGCAGCTCAGCAGACCCCGGAAGGCTCCTCCTGGTATCAGGGAACTTCTGATGCCGTCCGTCAGAACCTCCGCACCTTCACGGAGGGAGACTACGATTACTTCATTATCCTCTCGGGCGATCAGCTTTACCGCATGGATTATCGGGACGTGCTCCAGCAGCACATCGCCGCGGGAGCGGAACTCACCATCTCCTGCATCCCCGTGAACCGCGAGGGTGCTGCCGGATTTGGCATCATGGAGACGGACGCAGCCCGGAAGATCACGCGCTTTGTCGAGAAGCCCAAGAATCCCGCGGCGCTGGAAGAGTTGCGCATGAAGCCGGAGCTGCTCCGCGATCTCTCGGAGCCCGACCACCAGGAGCTCTACCTCGCATCGATGGGCATCTACGTCTTCAGCCGCCAGGTGCTGATCGACTGCCTCGACAACGACCTTCCCGACTTCGGAAAGGACATCATCCCCGCCACGATCGGGTCACGCAACGTGCAGGCCTATATTTTCCGGGGCTACTGGGAAGACATCGGCACCATCCGCTCCTTTTTCGACGCAAACCTCAATCTGTGCGATCCGAATCCCCAGTACAGCTTCTATGCCCCCGGCGCTCCGATCTACACTCAGTCACGCTTCCTTCCCGCGAGTGTCATCGAGGAGACCGTGATCAACCGCGCCATGATCTCCGACGGCTGCCAGATCCGCTCC
>CANIBV010000109.1 GCA_947466005.1 Spartobacteria bacterium
CTGGCAACCTTCCTCTCTTTTCCTGAGTTCCTGAGTTTCATATTTTTTACTCTCCCCGATCGATCAAGTTTCTGAAGGCTTCTTCATTGAGGATTTTCACACCGAGCTTCTGAGCCTTGTCGATTTTACTCCCTGCATCCTCACCAGCCAGCAGGTAGGTGGTCTTGGCGCTGACTGATCCGGAAACCTTGCCCGCCCTAGACCGAATTATCTCGGCGGCCTCTTCACGCGGGATGGAGAGCGTTCCCGTGAGCACCCAGGTGGTACCCTTGAGGGGTCCGTCAGCGGCAGGAGCAGAGCCCTTTGCATCGCGCTCGCCAAAGTTCACCCCTGCGTCACGGAGCTTTCCGAGAAGGGTGATAACGCCCGGATCACGGAACCAATCGTGAATGGCAGTGGCCATGATTTCCCCGATCTCCTCCACCGAGCAAAGCTCCCCCACGGAGGCTGTGGCGAGGCGGTCAACCGTGCCGAAGGATGAGGCGAGCGTCCGCGCCGCGGTCAATCCGACATGGGGAATGCCAAGCGACGCCAAGAGCCTCCAAAGCGGCTGTTCCTTGCTAGATGCGATCGCTGCCAACAGGTTCTCCACGCTCTTGCTTCCCATGCGCTCGATGGGGAGGAGCTGATCGGCGGAAAGGGTGTAGAGGTCGGCAACATCATGAAGTAACTTCGCATCGACAAGCTGCGAGACCACCGCCTCCCCGAGTCCTGCGATATCCATGGCGGATCGGCTGGCAAAATATTCCATCCGGCGGCGGACCTGCGCGGAGCAGCTTGGGTTGGCGCAGCGCACGGCCACTTCCCCATCAGTCCGGCTGACGGGGGCCGCGCAGACAGGGCAGTGCGTCGGCATGCGGAAGGGCCTCTCGGAGCCGTCACGCTCGGCGGTCAGGACGCCGACAACTGCCGGAATCACATCGCCCGCTTTCTCGACCATCACACGGTCGCCGATCCGGAGATCCTTGCGCGCGATCTCCTCCTCGTTGTGAAGCGTGGCCCTCGCCACGGTGCTGCCGGCGACAAAGACCGGCTCAAGCTCCGCGACGGGCGTCAGGACACCGCTGCGCCCGACCTGCACGGTGATGTTGAGAAGGCGTGTCTTGGCCTGCTCCGGCTCGTACTTGTAGGCGATCGCCCAGCGGGGGGCCTTGCTGGTGGAACCAAGGCGGGCGTGCTGCGAGATCAAGTCGGCTTTGATGACGGCACCGTCCGTCTCAAAGGCAAATCCCCTACGGGTCTCCCCGAGTTCCCGGATTGCATCCATGACCTCCCCGGCATCGCGGGCCGTCCAATGTCTCGGATTCACGGGAAGTCCCCACCCCTTCAGCCGGCCGAAGAACTTCTCCATGCTCTCCGGCAGGGCGTCACCGGCGGCGGGCTCGATTGCTCCGAAACCGTAGAAAACAGCTGAGAGTTTCCGCTCGGCGACAACGTTCGGATCGAGCTGTTTGAGGGTCCCTGCGGCGGCGTTGCGCGGATTGGCAAAGGTCGGAAGCCCCAGCTCGTCCCTCTCGGCATTGATCCGGGCGAAGGTCTCCTTCGGGAGATAGACCTCACCGCGCACTTCCAGAACCTTAGGAACGATCTTTCCATGGAGCTTTGCCGGAATCACCTCGATCGTACGGATATTCCGCGTCACCTCATCTCCTGATGTGCCGTCTCCACGCGTCGCCGCGCGCACAAGCAGGCCATTCTCATAGAGCAGCGCGATAGCCACCCCGTCCACCTTTGGCTCGATGGTCATCGGAATCTCCTCTCCGGGCAGGAGTCGCTGCAAGCGTTCCACGAAGTCGGCGATCTCCTCGGCGGAGTAGGTGTTGTCCAGACTCTGCATCGGCACGAGATGCTGCACCTGGGCAAAGGCTCCCTGCGGGCGCCCCCCCACCCTCTGGCTGGGAGATTCAGGAGTGATCAACCCGGGATTGGCGCGCTCCAGATCGACGAGTTCGCGGTAGAGTGCGTCGTATTCACGGTCAGTGATCTCCGGCTTGGCCTGATCGTAGTAGAGGCGGTCGTGGTGGGCGATCTTCCTCCTCAGCTCCTCCAACCTGGAATCCACGATGGAGTCCTCTGAAACCGGAAGTGGTTGCATGGAGAAAAGATCGTCGCTTGTCATGGCTGGCTGATTATTTTTTAACCGCTCTGGCAAACTTTGAGCACGAAAAAGGTTCAGGAGATCAAAAATATCTCCTGTGAGGGGGGAGAGGTCTCAGTCAGACCACCTAGGCTCCCTCGGAGTTGGCATGTGTTGTGCTTAATTAAAACAGGTTTGTGGCTGCAGCCAGGTCGTAACAAATTCTCGAGCTTCTCGGGGGGGAGAACTCGGAAACTCCGGCCAGGCTGCTCTTTTTTTGGATTCTCCGGCAGGGATGGTTTATTGTGCCTTCTCCATGAACGAGCGCGGCATACCCCGGCAGATCCGCGAACGCCTCGGCCCAGAGAAAACCGGGTGCAGGCTTCATCTCCAGGAGCAGCTGAAAAACAGAAAGATCGCCCAAGGACTGGGACTCTTTGCCCTGGAGCGCCACTTCTCGGTGAATGCCTGTGTTGCCGCCGTTATTACTGCGTTCGGCCTGCGGAAGAGGGGATTGCGCAACATCATGAATATTCGCGTCGAGGAGCACGAAGTATTCCTGCCGGCGCTTCCACAGGCCTTTGAGGGGTTCCGACTGTTGCAACTGACCGCCCTCCACTGCGATCTCGACCCGGGCCTTATGGAGCGGATCAGCGGGGTGATGACCTCCGTCCCCCACGACGCCGTCGTGCTCACGGGAGATTACCACAACGATGTCCGGCAATCCTTTGACCGATCGCTGGAGGAGATGCTTGCCCTGATTCCAAAACTCCATCCGGTCCGATTCGCCATCTTGGGGAACCATGATTTTCTAGAGATGGTCCCCATCCTGGAGGATGCAGGCCTCCCCTTTCTGCTGAATGAAGCTACTGCGATTGAGCGTGCTGGGGAACGCCTCTGGATCTGCGGCATCGATGATCCTCACTTCTTCCAATCCCACGATTTGAATCAGGCGCGGGAGGGGATCCCAGCGGGAGATATCACTGTCCTGCTCTCACACTCCCCGGAGACCTATCGTGAGGCTGCCTCACTGGGGTATCACCTCCACCTCAGCGGCCACACTCATGGCGGCCAGATCTGTGGGCCTGGCGGCTTCCCGATCTATCGGAATGCCCCCGGTTGCCGGAGGGAACATCTCTCCGGTTCGTGGCGCGAGGGGAAAATGACCGGATACACCTCACGGGGGACCGGTACCGCAGGCGTGGCGGCCCGCTTTCATTGCCCTCCCGAGATCACCGTGCATATCCTGCGTTCTCCCACGCTTTCCTAAATCCACCGCCACCATGAAATCCTTGCCGCTCACCCGACTCGTCGTCGCCTGCGCCATGATCCTTGCCCCGACAGCCCGTCTCGCGGCGCAGGATCTACCTCCTCCCCAGAATACGGATGCACTCCTGAAGGAACTCGAACAAATCTCCTCAGGCTCCCAGTCGCTCTCGCAGAAGCGCCGAATCGAAGCCGTCTCCCTCATCCAGTCCGCAAGCGCCTCCGGACCCACCTCGGTCGAGCTCTACGTCACGGCGCTCGACAACACGAAATACCGTGAAAACCATCAGGGCTTCATCGACTGGAAGCAGAAGAATCAGGATGATCTTCGCCACCCCTCCTACCAGAACGCCGTTCAGCTCCAACTCCGTTACCTCCTGCTCGGTCTCCAGCGCTCCGAGCAGAAGACGGCCCTGGCTCAAGTCCCCGAGACTCTTACTTACTTGAACGCCCTCACAAGCCTCCACTTCCTCGAGGGAACCTATAGCAACCCGTCCGTTGCCAAGGGTGTCAAGGCGCCGCCGATTCCATCGGACAAGGTGACTCCCGAAGCCGCATCTGTGATCAAGCAACCGCTCACCAGCTCACCCGTCGTGGAGTGGCTTCGGATCGAGGATCTTCTCCCCACGGGCAAGGATTTCGAGGCTTCTGCCGGCAACTACGCGGGCATTCTGGAAAAGAACCTGAAGACTCCCCTGCGCGGCACCAACGACCCTCGGTTGCCATGCGTTTGGGATCTCCAGATCAACACCGAGTCAGCCGTCACAAGCGCCGCGAACTCAAAGCAAAAGGAGGAAGTCTTCAGGAATGAGCGCTTACCTGAGCTGGTGTTCGGCAAACTCAAGGATACTGCGGCGATCGGGCAACCCAACCGCGCCGCCACGGACATGATGAAACTCATCCGCGGCTATCCCTTAAACCCCTCAGTGAAAGACTGGATCGACTACGCCCGCGGACTCCTCACCAATCAACCCTCTGCCCCCACAAACTCACCTGCTGCGGCTCCGACCACGAACGCCGTGACTCCCCAGCGATCATCCACAACCGGTTCTTAAACATCCCTCACCTCCCGTTACTCGGGAATCTTCTCGCCGACGATCAGATCGTCCCAGGTCTGTCGCGCACGCACGACCGTCGCCTTGTCACCCTCCACGAGGACCTCAGGGAGAAGGGGACGGGCATTGTATGTGGAAGCCATGACAAATCCGTAGGCACCCGCACTCATGAGTGCGATTTTATCGCCGGGAGCAAGCGTGGGAACATCCCGATCCTGAGCAAAGAAATCGCCGCTCTCGCAGACAGGACCAACGATATCAACCTTCTCTAGGGCCTCGCCCTTGGGCTGCTTCAGGGGTTCAATCTCGTGATATCCCTCGTA
>CANIBV010000110.1 GCA_947466005.1 Spartobacteria bacterium
AACACGCTGAAGCTGCTCCCGAGTCGTCTGGATCTGGGCGGGATCCAGCCCGGGGATCTGGACAAGGATGCGCTGCGTCCCCTGGGGTGCGATGACCGGCTCGCCCACGCCGAACTGGTCGACGCGCTTACGGATGACTTCGACCGCTTGCTGAAGCATGTCGGCGGTGATTTCCTGGCCATTCTGCGGAACCAACTGCAGCAGGAATGAGGTGCCGCCGCGCAAGTCGAGACCGAGGCGGATCTTCTTGTCCGGCGGGGTTGCCGAATCGACGCAGAAGATGAGGAGCAACGCCGTCAGGACGGCACCGAGCCAACGCTTCTTGGCATCACTCTCCGTGGAGAAATACCAGGCAAAAAGACCGAGCAGCAGTAACCCAAAAAAGAAGGTGAGAAGTGGTGTCATGAGAAACGGGACTTCGGAGGGAGGGAACTGGGAGCGCTAAAGATGTCTTGGAAGGACCAAGCGAGATGAGATGGAAGCTTGGAATCAGGCAGCCGAAGACTCGGAGCCTTCTACAGCGGCCGAATCCTTGGAAGGCTCGAGAACAATTGCCACGGAGGCCTTGTCGATCTCGATCTTCACATTATCGGCGACCTTCAGGAGCACTGTGCGCTCCTTCACGTTGGAGATCATGCCATGAATGCCTCCGGTGGTGACCACCTTGTCACCCGTCTTGAGCGCGGTGATCAGCTTCTTCTGCTCCTTGCGCTGCTTCTGCTGGGGACGGATGAGCAGGAAATAAAAGATGACGCCGATGAAGATCAGCGGGGCAAACTGGGTGATCGGACTGGGCGCCTGAGCGGGAGTGGCTTGCAGAAGAAGGGGAAGAAGGGCTGTTGAGAGAAAATGCATAGTCACCCTTGGTAGCGTAGGAGTCGCTGCAAGGGCAAGGCCTCTCTGACCTAATAGCCTAAAAGCCTTTGGCCTAAAACCCCTGCCGCCTCGGACCGATCAGTGTCCCAAATACGCCTCCTTGATCTCGGAACGATTGATCAACTCCGCCGAAGGCCCCTCCAGATGGATGCCGCCCGTCTCCAGCACGTAGGCGTAGCTGCTCACCTTGAGCGCCAGCGAGGCATTCTGCTCCACCAGCAGCATAGTCATTCCACGCTCGCGGTTGAGAGCCACAAGACGCTCAAAGATCAACTCCACCAGAAGGGGGGCAATGCCAAGCGACGGTTCGTCGAGCATCAGGCAGGTCGGCCTTCCCATCAGGGCGCGACCGATGGCCAGCATCTGCTGCTCCCCCCCGCTCAAGGTTCCTGCCTGCTGGCGAAGCCGCTCCCGCAGTCTAGGGAAGAACTCGCCGACCCATTCCAGATCGGAGCAGATCACCTTCCGATCGCGACGCAGATAGGCCCCCATCATGAGGTTTTCCCTCACTGTGAGATCCGGAAAGACCAGCCTTCCCTCGGGAACATGAGCCAATCCTTGGGCCACAATCTTGTGGGCAGGCCACCCCGCTATCTCCTGACCCACAAATCGGATCGAGCCTGCGGTCGGTGGAACAAGTCCGGAAATCGTCCTCAAGGCCGTTGATTTCCCCGCACCATTGGCCCCGATCAGGGTGACGATACTGCCACGAGGAACCCGCAGGGAAAGATCATGCAGCGCACGGATGCCGCCGTATCGGACCTCTAGGTGACCGATCTCCAGCATCACATCAGCGACGGCAGGCGTCATGTTGACAGAGCTCATGTGGCCTCCTCCCGATGTCGGGCAACGGGGTGAGATTCCCCGAGATAGGCGGCAATCACCTTGGGATCGGATCGCACCTCGGAGGGAGTACCGGAGCAGAGCACTCTCCCCTGATCCAGGACGACGATTCTCTCGCAAATCCCCATCACGACTTTCATGTCATGCTCAACGAGCAGAACCGCCGTGCCGAATTCCGTCCGGATTCTGGAGATGAGGCTCTTGAGTGCCTCTTTCTCCGTGGGATTCATCCCTGCGGCCGGCTCATCGAGAAGCAGGAGGCGGGGCTTGGTCGCGAGCGCACGGACAATCTCCAGACGACGCTGATCGCCGTACGGAAGGCTGCGGCTGGGGTGGCTGGCCGCTTGCTCCAGGCCGAAGTAGGCCAGCAGGCGGGTGCCCTCCTCATGGATCTCCCCCTCTTCGCGACGAAATAATCGGCCGCGCCGCACCGTATGGACGAGGCCGTTGCGCAACCGCGCGATGAAGGAGGTCCTGACATTCATCCTCACGTCCAGCGAAGCGAAGAGGCGGATATTCTGAAATGTTCGTGCCACGCCGATGGTGTTGATCCGGTGAGGCGGCATCCCGGCTGTAGATCGACCATCGAAGAGAATCTCCCCCTCGGTCGGTCGGTACACGCCGGTGAGGATATTGAAGAGAGAGGTTTTTCCTGCTCCATTGGGGCCGATCAGCCCGACCAGCTCCCCCTCATTGATCCGGAGGGAGACATCGGTGAGTGCCGCAATCCCCCCGAATCGGAGAGAGCAGTTTTTAGCCTCAAGGAGTGGGGGCGGCTCAGGATTTCCCATGGGGTGTCGGGCGCTTTTTCACGCCGGGAATGAGGCGGCGAAGGTAGGGAGCGAGACGCTCCGTTGGTCGGAGGATCATGAAGAGGATGATGATGAGGGCATAGACCACCATCCGGTACTGCGAGAGATCCCTCAACCACTCATTGAGCAGGGTGATCAGGACCGCCGCGATCGCCACGCCGACCGGCCTCCCCAGCCCTCCCAGGATCACCATGACGATGATCTCAAAGGACCGGAGAAAATTAAACCCTTCGGGACTGATGAACTCCACGGCATGAGCGTAAAGAGCCCCGGCCACACCGGCAAAGAAGGCGCCGATCACAAAGGCGGTCACCTTGAATCTCGTCGTGTTGATTCCCATGGCGGCAGCCGCGATCTCGTCATCCCTTACGGCGTGAAAGCCCCGCCCATAGGTCGATCTCACCAGTGAAATCATCGTGTAGAGAGTCAGTGCGGCGGCCCCGACGACCCAGAAGAGATTCGTCGCGGGCAGGATCCCCTCCATGCCGCGAGCCCCCCCCACCGCATCCGTGTTCTGGAGCAGGACGCGGATAATCTCGCCGAAGCCGAGGGTGACCATGGCGAGGTAATCCCCCCGGAGCCGGAGCGAGGGGCCGCCGACAATGAATCCGGCGATCGCGGCCACCACACCGGCCGCGATCAGGACGGGAAGAAACCAGAGCTGCGAGGCCACGGACGTTCCAGTCCACGAGCAATGAGGCAGAAGGAAAGGGAGGGCCTTGCCTGTCAGGAGGGCCGAGGTATAGGCCCCCAGGGCCATGAAGGCGGCGTGGCAGAGGGAAAACTGACCTGTCTCCCCCATCACGAGATTCAGACTCACCGCCAGGATCACATTGATCGCGGCAAAGAGGATCACCTGAGTCGTGTACGGATCGACCCACCCACTGCACGACTGCAGGATGACGGCAACCGCCAAGCCGCCGGCAAGAGCAATGCGGGGATTCTTCATTCGGGCAGTTGTGGAGCGAAACACGGAAGAGTTGTGCTAAATCAGGGCGTCCCGTGGCAATGCCATTCGTGCCCGCAAGCAACACGCTTGCAATAAACCCGGCACTACGACTCTGGCGGACGCAGCCTGGGGGGGGTGTCCGAACTCCAGGGGTTCACGGAAAAATCACCTAGCTCAATCAGCGCGGCCGTCTCTTGCGCAAGCGTACGAAGGGACGCCAGATCAAGCCCTTGATGGCGACCGCCGTAAGGGGCAAGGTTCGTGATGGAGAGAAGAAAAAGACGGCGGGCCGGATGCAGCCTCTGCCCATGCTTGGGATGATCCGGATGAGCAAACTGGAGCTTCAGGTGAACAAACCCCCCGGCCAACTGGATCAATCCCTTATGGAACCGATAATTGGGGTGATCCTTACCCTGACCCAGCCAGAGATTCTCCAGCACATCGTGCGCCTCGTAGTAGCATCCGGAGTTGAAGCACTCGAAGTAGCCGCTGAGATGTGGATCCACCCCTACGGCAGGCTGCGCCTCCAATCCCGCCATGAACTCCGCGATGCGGTCGGTCTTTTTCATCGGCGGATCAGTCGAGCACGCTCCGCGTCGCGCCGGAGTAGATGCGCCCCTTCCAGACGATTCCCCGGCGAAGGCAGAGTCGCCAGCTGTTAAGAGCAATCAGTAGCGCGAGGGCGATGCCTGTGGGGTGGGCAATGAAGCCTAACCACGAGGTTCGGAAGCGGAGCGTCAGGAGGAAGCGTGTCAGCAGGATCAAACCCACGGCGATCCACGGGGCAGAGAAGCCACCTTGCATCAGCAGCAGGAAGGGCAGGAGAAAGAGGGCGAAAATCACGATCCCAAAGAGCAGAAAGGAGAGATGGGACTCCTCGAAGACAGGACGCAGATTTTTGGAAAATCCCTCCCAGAGTTCGCCAAATCCGGTGTACATGCGGCACTTCAGGAGATCGATCCCGTCGGCGTTCACCAACCTCATCCCCTCACCCGTGCGTGACGCAACCCTGCGACCGAAAGCGATGTCCTCGACAAGGTGATCACGCAAAGCCTCATGCCCGCCAATGGCCGCGTAGGAGTCGCGGGTAAACATCAAAAACTGGCCATTGGC
>CANIBV010000111.1 GCA_947466005.1 Spartobacteria bacterium
AAGGGCCCCGAGGTCATCAAAGAGAAGAAGCCCGTCGAAGGCGCCGAGGCTGCCAAGAAGTAGTCCTCCGGGACTCCGTTTCAGGACTCTTGTTTCATGCCGGATTCCGTCGCTCCCGGAACCGGACCCGATGCCACAGGCATACGCTTGGTCGCCGGCCTGGGCAATCCGGGCCGGGAATACGAGGGGACGCGGCACAATATCGGTTTTGCCGTTCTTGATAGGATGGCCGCCCAGTTGGGCATAACTTTCGCCAAGGAACCTAAGTGGGATGCCCGCGTGGCACGCGTTGCTGGCTCTGATCTGACGCTCATCAAGCCCTCCACCTTCATGAACCTCAGCGGAGAGGCTGTCGGAGAGTACGCCAGGTTTCACCGTATCCCTGCTGCCTCCGTGCTCGTGGTCGTCGATGATGTTGCGCTCCCTCTTGGAGTTCTCCGCATGCGCCGTGACGGGGGCTCAGGAGGTCAAAAGGGTCTCGCTTCCGTCCTGATCCACTTTGTCACGGAGCTTGTTCCCCGTCTGCGAGTGGGTGTCGGAGGCGCCGAGGGGGGCATGGATCTCTCCAGTCACGTCCTCTCCCGCTTCCGCCCCGAGGAGCAATCGGACGTGGACGATACCCTCTCCCGCGCCGCGGAGGCGGCTCTCTCTGCCGTCCGAAATGGGGTGGAGCACGCGATGAATCTTTACAACGCCACACCCTCTTCTGTTAAACCAGACGACAACAACGCAAACCAACCATGAAAAACCGATACGAAATCCTCCTCGCGCTCAACGCAGCCGGAAAAGAAGAAACCAACAAGGATCTCATCGAGCGTCTTGAAAAGACCCTCGCCGCCGAAGGTGCCCAGGTAGAGCAGGTGCAGCGCCTAGAGCGCCGCGAGTTTGCCTATCCTCACGACAAGCTCAAGAGCGCCTACTTCGTGAACTACATCGTCGCTGCCGAACCCTCGGCGATCACCAAGATCCGCACCAAGTTCTCCCTCGATGAGGAAGTCGTTCTGCAGAACTACCTCCGCAAGGGTGCGGTGAAGCCTGCAGGCAAGGCCCGCAAGGTAGCCAAAAAGACGGCAAAGGCAGCCTGATTATTGCAGGCTGAAGATTGTTAGGCTGTTAGCCAGAAACGAAACAACCGAGAGTCTTTGGTTTCACCCTTTTCCTTCCCAATAGCCTTCAGTCCAAACCCCTAAAATCCCCTCATATGGCCAATCTCAACAAAGTGATGATCATCGGGAATGTCACCCGTGACCCCGAGATCAAGTACACTCCCAAGGGGAGTGCGGTGACCGACCTCGGCATCGCCGTCAATCGCGTCTACACCCCCGAGGGTGGAGAGAAGCGCGAGGAGACGACCTTCGTTGACGTGACGCTCTGGGGCCGTCAGGCAGAGATCGCCGGCGAGTACTGCAAGAAGGGTCGCTCAGTCTACATCGAGGGGCGCCTTCAGCTCGACAGTTGGGAGGACAAGACTTCCGGCCAGAAGCGCAGCAAACTGCGTGTGGTCGGCGAGAGCTTCCAGCTCCTCGGACCCCGCCCCGGCGGTGGAGGAGGAGGGAATTCCGGTGGGGGGGACGAGGAATACTCCGATCGCCCGCAGAACACTCAGCGCCGAGAGTCCTCAAGTGAAGGCGGCGGTGGTAGTGGAAATTCCGGCGGTGGGTTCAGCAGCGGTCGCTCGACTGCTCCCCAGGCTCCCATAGAGGAAGACGACATCCCTTTTTGAGCGAGCTTGAGCGGTGTGCCCGCTCAAGAGGCTGAAGCGGTTTAGGCTGCAGGCTTTTAGGTCAGAGCCTGCCCCTGAGAAAGTCGATGCAATGGCTTGGGTCGAAGTAAGGACTGCAGAAGGGCTTTTGTTGGCCTAAAAGTCTTAAGTCTTCAGCCTAGACACCTAGCTGAGAAAACGGGTGGCTGACGGGGCTCGAACCCGCAACAGCCGGTACCACAAACCGGAGCTCTACCATTGAGCTACAGCCACCATCGTTTCCGCCCGAAAAGGCGGATTGACATCATGATCAGCCGGCGCGAGTTGTCAATCTCCGCAGGGCCCTAAAAAGCTGTTTTCATGACAAAAGCCGCCACACCAATCCGACGAAAGTTTCTTCTCACTGCGGCTCCCCTGAAGACGCCCCTGTCGCGCGTGGTCGAGATTGAGCAGGGGTATGTTGTCCGTGAGCGGGGGCAGGAACTGCGCGTGCGGCGCGAGGGAAGGCGCTATTACCTTTCCGCCCGCGATCGCTCGGGTCGCTCCGTGACGGGTCAGGAGATCAAGATCACGAAGGGGCACTTCGAGAAACTCTGGCCCTTCACCAAGGGTCAGCGGATCACGCGCCTCCGCCATGCAATGAAGTTTGGACGGCTGCGGATGAAGCTCGATGAATTCACCGGGGAGCATGCCCCCCTGAGGTTGGTGGAGGTCTTTTTTCCCGATGCGGCGGCAAGCAAGGCGTTCAAGAAGCCTGACTACCTTGGCGAGGAGGTGACCCACCGCGAGGAGTACCAGACCGCCGAGATGGCGATCCACGGGGCGCCGGAGCCATCGGGTATGTGCCAACTCGGGATCCTGCCCTATGCCTTCATTGACCGGAAACTGCACCTACTCCTCATCACAAGCTCCTCGGGGAATCGCTGGATCTTCCCCAAGGGGAGGCAGGAGCCCGACATGACGCCGCACGAGGTTGCCGTGATGGAGGCCGTCGAGGAGGCGGGTGTGCTAGGGACGCTGCGTCAGGACTTGCGCACTCGCTGCCAGATGGCAGATGGGCGCTTCCTGCAGCTCTATGCGATGAAGATCTCGAAGCTGCTCAAGAGTTGGCCAGAGGAGAATGTCCGCCGTCGCCGCCTCTTCCCCTTTCGCGATGCGCTCGAGATGATCGGTGATCCAGGGTTGGCCAAGGCCGTGCGCAGGCTGGCGGTGGCGATCAACAAGTAGCCCCTGCTCCCTTCCGGGGATGATGCGGAATAGGGCATAGGGTGGGATTTTGAGGATTCTCGGTTTCTCTCCATCCCCCATGGCCTATCGCCGATTCTTCCACGAGTCCTCCCCAAGCTTGCTTTGAGGGCCCGTCCCCAGTAGTGAAAAGGGTCGCTTTCATCGAATTTTTCCTCTTACCCATCCCCCATTCCCCAAGTCTCCCATGCTCACCGTCATCCGTAAAAATCAACAGGTTCTCATGCTGGTTATCGCCATCATGACGATCATTGCCTTCATCTGGCTCTACAACCGCACGAACCTCACCGAGGTTGGATCGAATGATGTCGCATCCGTCTACGGGCGCGTCGTGCAGCGGGCGGAGATCGACCGGCAGGTGCGCGGCTACCGCCTAGCCCTCGCCCTGGGGCTGACCGACTTCGTCCGTGATCTCGGCGGAATGGGTGCCAACGAGGAATCCTCGCTCAGCGATTTCATCCTGAACCTGCTTGTCATCCAGCACCAGTCGCCGATCCTCGGCGTGCGTCCCTCCGATGAAGCCGTCGCCGGAGTGATCAAGGGGCTCCCCTTACTTCAGACGGATGGAGTCTTTGACCCGGCCAAGTACACCACCTTTCTTCAGGAGCAGCTCGCGCCGAATGGTTTTACGGAGCGCCAGTTGGAGGAGATTATCAGCGACTCCCTCCGCGTGAAGGAAATCCGCCGCATCATCACCTCGCCGGTTGCCGTCGGAGAGGCGCAGGTCCGTGAGGCCGCCCGGATCTACCAGCCCGTGATGGCTCAGATCCTCCGTTTCGAGCGCGACTCCTTCGCGAAGAGCTCGACGGTCGCCCCCGAGGAGATCGCCGCCTTCTATTCCAAGAACAAGGAGGGTCTCCAGTCCCGTGAGGCAAGGACGATTTCCTACGTTGCCTTTGACCTTCCGGCCGGACAGCAGAAGCTCGAGGGCAAGGAGAGGACCTCCGCCCTCCAGCAGCTGGCGGATCAGGCCGTCGAGACGGGGAAGGCTCTGCGTGAGGGTGTGGCCAAGGGGATCAGCTTCGCCAAGGCGGCCGAGAAAGCGGCACTGCATCCCAAAAAGGTCACCTCTGTCGAGCGCGACGGCAGCCAGGGTGGCAAGGACTCGGGAGTCCCGGCGCAGGTGATCGCGGGGGCCTTCCGTCAGGCGAAGACGGGCGAGGTTTCCGACATCATCCAGGACGGCAATTCCTTCTATATCATCACCGTCGAGGGAGTCTTTCCCGCACGCCAGTTGGAACTGGCCGAGGTGACCGAGCGGATCGCGACACTACTCAAGGCCGACAAGGCCTCCAAGCTGGCAGCCGAGGCGGCAGCCAAGTCGGCGGATCAAATCCGGGCCGCCATGGCCGCCGGAAGCTCCTTTGCCGACGCGGCAAAGAAGGCGGGTGTGAAGACGCAGGGCATCACGGGAGTCACCCCTTCCGATGCCAAGAGTGGTCCAGAAGCTCAGGCCCTCTCCTCCGCCACACTCTCGCTCAAGGATGGTGAGCTCGGCCCGCTTCAGCCCGCTCCATGGGGCGCCTTTGCGGCGTA
>CANIBV010000112.1 GCA_947466005.1 Spartobacteria bacterium
GTGAAGGTCGGACCAAGCCCCGAGTGGCTTTGCAAGCGCCTCGAATCCGTCGGCCTCCGCTCGATCAACAACATCGTCGACGTCACCAATGTCGTGATGTTCGAGACAGGCCATCCGCTCCACGCCTTTGATGCCGCCAAGATCGACGGAGCTCTGACCGTACGCTTTGCGAATGAGAGGGAGGGCTTCACCGCCCTCGACGGCCAGGAGCACAATCTCACGCCGAAAGACCCCGTGATTGCCGATTCCAAGGGTGTTCAAGCTGTTGCCGGAATCACCGGAGGCTCTGCCAGCGGTGTCTCCGAGGCTACGACTACAGTCCTGTTGGAGAGCGCTGTCTTCGAGCCGTCCGTGATTCGCCGCTCCGCCCGGAGACTCGGTATCTCGACCGAATCGAGCTACCGCTTCGAGCGTGGCGTCGATGTCGAGGGTGCTCTTTCCGCTTCGGCCCGTGCCGCAGCGCTGATCAGCGAGCTCGCTGGTGGAGCTCCCGCCGCCGAATTGATCTCTGCTGGATCATCACCCTCTCCGCGTGTTGTTGCGCTTCGTGGAGACCGTGTCCGATCACTTCTGGGCATGACTCTGGACGACGCCTCCATCACTGCTCTTCTCACCAAACTGGGTCTCAATCAGGTTCTGGATGGCTTCGAGATTCCCTCTTGGCGCAATGACCTGACCCGCGAGGTCGATCTCATCGAAGAGGTCGCCCGCTTGTACGGCATCAATGCCATCACCTCCAAGTGCTCGGGAAGCCCCTCTCCCTCCAGCGAGGCTGACCATGCCTATGACTTTGCACATGGCTTGCGTCGCCGTCTCTCGGGTGGAGGCTTTCATGAGGCCCGCAGTGGTACGCTCACGGGGAGCCGTGATCAGGGTGCCTTTGCTACTGGTGGATCCAGTTCGGTCGTTACCGTCCGCAACCCGATGGGTGAGGAGCATTCCACCCTGCGAGCCAGCCTCATCCCGGGACTTCTGGATGCTGTTTCTCGCAATCTCCGCCATGGCTCCGACTCGATCCGGTTCTTTGAGATCGGCAAAGTCTATCAGCAAGAGCAACCCGAAGAGAGCATGCGCCTTGGTCTAATCATGACGGGTCGCACGGCGCCGGAGAACTGGCGCGGCAAAGAGGCAGGAGGAGGGGAGCGCTCGCTGGATCTCTTTGATCTCAAAGGCTTCATCACGCTGCTCGGCAATCCTCTTGAACCGATCACTTTCCGCGGCACGGCTCATGGTTCACTGCCTCTGGCGCTCGAGATTCTGATCGCGGGAAAGCCGGTCGGCATCCTCGGGGTTCTTTCTCCATCCGCCACGCGCGAGGTGATGGTCGGTGGTCATCAGGGTCAGATCGTGGTGGCAGAATTGGACATGGCCTCCCTGCAGGCCACCAGCGGTATAGGGTTAGCAAAGGATCCCAAGCGCTTCGGCGTGATTCCAAAGTTCCCCGCCGTTCGCCGTGACCTGGCGCTCCTGCTAGACGCCACGACAGCCTACTCCGTCGTCGAGCAGACCGTCCTCAGAGCCAAGGAAGAATTGCTCTCCTCGGTGATGCCTTTCGACGTCTTCAGTGATCCCGAGGGAGTCAAGGTACCCCTTGGTAAAAAGTCCTTAGCCATCGCCTTGACTTTCCAGCATCTCGAACGAACCTTAACGACAGAAGAAGTCACCGAAGCCCTCGGGCGGATCGTGACACGGTTGAGGGAATCGGCGGGAGCCGAGATCCGCGGCTGAACCTTCGAACCATCATCATGGTTGTCGTTCTCTCCACAATTTGAATTTGCCCTGCGGTGTTCGGGATTCGGTCTGTATGCTCCCGATCCGATGTGATCAAACCGGAGGCTGACCGGGCGGAACAATGACAGGCCTTCACTGGACGTCAGCGATCCGCACGGAGGTCTCCACCCTAACCTATATTGGGAACGGGATCGCGACCTAACGGCACCGCGGGGCATCTCTTCTCTCCTCGTCCTTTGGGCGAGGAAGCTGATTAGGCTGTAGGCTTTTAGACTGTTAGGGTGAGAAAGTTTCCCATCAACCGACCAGTGTGTACAAAAACGAAGAAAATCTGGTTCCCAGCTAAACGCTACCGCTGGGGTTGGGGGTTGGGGTTGCCCCGCTGTTGGCAGGGATGGGTGGTGATGGTCCTTTGCGTGCTCCTGCTAGCCGGAGCTGGCTACCTGCTTCTGCCAAGGAGAGCGATGGGGTTTGATCTGGTTGCAGTTGCTCCGACAGCAATCTTGATAGCCGTCTATTGGATCAAGGGGGAGAAACCCGGCTGGCGATGGGGTAAGGATTGATTTTCCACCAAGCTCGGGCGAGGCTTCGGGTTCATGTTTTTCGGAACCCTCAAAGTCATTGGCATCCTTCTCGAGGTGGTGCTGCTTTTTAACCTCCTCATCGTCGTCCATGAGTTGGGCCACTTCTTTGCAGCCAAGTGGCGCGGGTTGAAGGTGGAAAAGTTCGCCATCTGGTTCGGCAAGCCGCTCTGGGCCAAAACTATCAATGGTGTGGAGTACCGCCTTGGCAGCATTCCTGCAGGAGGATTTGTCGCCATCCCCCAGCTTGGTCCCATGGAGGCCCTCGAAGGAGAGACTAACGAGAAGGGTGAGAGCCTCCCTCCCGCGCATCCCCTCGACAAGATCATCGTTGCCCTGGCCGGTCCGGCGGCAAGCCTTTGCCTCGCATTCCTCTTTGCCTGCGTGGTTTGGTTCGTCGGTCGTCCTGTCAGTGAGGCTGAGACAACGAACGTGATCGGCTATGTCCTCGAGGGAGGCCCTGCCGCCAAGGCGGGACTGCTTCCGGGCGACAAGATTCTCGCCGTGAATGGCCACCCGGTAAAGCGGATCAATGGCATGGGTCGCATGGGTGACAGCGTCGCCTGGAATGTCGCCGTGAGTTCCGCCCCTGTGATTCCGATTCGTTTCGAGCGCGATGGCAAGGTGCGGGTCATCGAGGTGGAGCCGGTTGCACAGCCCCGCAGCAGCTGGAGCCGCAAGAACCTCCGTCAGATCCAGATCATGCCTGCGATGACGCCCATGATTGCACGGGTGGCAGCGAACAGTCCGGCCTCCAACGCAGGACTCCGCAGCGGCGATCTCGTCGTGGCGGCCAACGGGCAGAAGCTGCTCAGTCAGCCTGCCTTGGCCGGCATCCTGAGCGCCACCAAGGGGGCTCCCGTCGCACTCACCATCAAGCGCGGTGCCAGCGAGTTCACCGTCACCGTCACGCCCCAGATCCCAGACGGCCAGAAGCAGGCTAGGATCGGCATTTTCTGGGATGAGCGCGGGATCATCACGCTGGTCCATCTCAATCCCTGGCTGCAGGTCAAATCCAGCGTCATGACGATGTGGGAGACCATCTCTGCGGTCACGGATCGCCACTCCGAGATCAGCGTGCAGCAGCTTAGCGGCCCTGTTGGTATCATGAGGATCTACTACCTGCTCTTCCAGAGCCCGATGGGATGGCAGTTGGCTCTCTGGTTCAGCGTGGTGCTGAATGTGAACCTCGCCATCATGAATCTCCTGCCTCTGCCCGTTCTCGATGGCGGTCACATCCTGCTCGGCTTCATTGAGTGGATCTGCGGCCGGCCAATCCACCAGAAGGCCCTCGAGGTGATCCAGACCACCTTCGCCATGCTTCTCATCGGGGCCATGCTCTACGTCTCCTTCTTTGATGTCGGCGACCTGATCATGGGAAGAAAATCGGGACCTGTCGCTGAGAAGGCCGCAGAAACGATGACGTTCTCCCCATCCGCTCCCTCGGCAGCCAAAACGCCTCCGGCGCGCCCATGAGCCGGGCGGGTGACACCGCAGCGGGATTCGGGTCGCCCGCCACCTACGTGGCGGATCTTTTCTCCTACACGCGTCGACTGAGCCGTGAAGTGATGGTGGGAGGAGTTGCCTTTGGTGGTTCCAACCCCATTCGGGTGCAGTCGATGATCACCAGCGACACGATGGACACCGAGGCCTGTGTCGAACAGACGCTCCGTCTGGCTAAGGTGGGGTGCGAGATGGTGAGGATCACCGCGCCGACGGTGAAGGATGCCGCAAACCTGAAGAACATTCGCGGGGAGTTGTTTCGACGTGGCTGTCACGTCCCCTTGGTCGCCGATATTCATTTCAAGCCGGAGGCCGCACTCGAGGCGGTCAAGTGGGTCGAGAAGGTCAGGATCAATCCCGGGAACTTCGCCGATTCCAAGAAATTCAACGTGCGTGACTACAGCGAGGCCGAGTATGAGGCGGAACTGGATCGGATCCGGGAGCGATTCACGCCGCTGGTCAACCTCTGCAAGGAGAGGGGCGTGGCGCTCCGCATCGGGACCAACCACGGCTCGCTCAGCGA
>CANIBV010000113.1 GCA_947466005.1 Spartobacteria bacterium
CTGTGGCTGATCGTCTGGAACTGCTGATCAGGGATCCAGAACTACGGAAAAGGTTGGGGGCGGCGGGCCGTAAGCGCTACGAGGAGAACTACACGGTGGAGACCTTCCGGGAGAAGATGGAGGAGGTGCTGGAGGGGAGAGCCGAGAAGCAGGACGAAAACAGCAGTCAGGAGGGAGGTCAATCGTACGAGAGTGCGAGTACGGGAGCTTCCAGTCGTGCGCAAGCCATCTCGATCATCACGCCGAGCCTGAATCAGCTGGATTGGCTGAGGATGTGTGTTGCCAGCGTGGCCGACCAAGTCGGCACGCGGTGTGAAAGTGCGAAGGTAAAAGGTGCCGTAACGGATGCGAACATCGAGTGCCGGGAGGCACGATGTAGCCTGCGCAGCAGCCCCGATAGGGGCGAGGCCGTCAGGAGGCGGCGAGGCAATCAACGGCCGGGCCAGCAAAAGGTGGGGTCCTCAGAAAGTAATCACCTTCGCACTTTTGAACCTTCAAACATTCCTACCGATCGCTTGGCGATCGAGCACATCATCCAGGACGGGGGTACTCCGGGAATCGAGGAATTTGCAAAAGAAATGGGGGAGGAGCTGATGTTGCGCTACGGAGGCGAGTTGGTTTCAGACCTTCAGACCTTTGAACTTTTACACTTTCGCACTGCGTCCGGTTACACGCTCCGCGTGTTTAAGGAACCGGACAGCGGCATGTACGATGCGATCAACAAAGGGATCGCGCGGATGAGAGGCGATCTCTGGGCATGGATCAACAGCGACGAGCAGTATCTGCCGGGAACGCTGGCCTATGTGAGGGAGTGGTTCGCACGGCATCCGGAGGCGGACATTCTTTGCGGTGACGCGCTCCTGCTCGATGAGGAGGAGCGTGCGCTCTCCTACAGGATGACGCTCGTTCCCGAATGGCTTCACACGAGGTTGGCGCATCTCTCGAATCCGAGTTGTGCATCCTTCTACCGAAGGTCGGTCATCGAGAGGGGCGGGACCTTCGACACGGTGTGGAAGTCGATCGGCGACGCGGTGTGGATGGCCCGCCTGCTGAAGAAGAAAATGAGGGTAAAGAACTGCCGAAAGCTACTGGCCTCCTATGCCTTCACGGGGGTGAACACGAGCGCTACTCTCGGAGCCTTTGCGGAGGGGCGGCGCTGGATGGAGATGCCCGATGCTCCTCCCGCGTGGCTGAGATTCCCGGTGATTCTCGTGCATCGCCTGAAGAAACTAATGGCCGGATCCTATCGGAAGAGGAGGGTGACCTATGCGCTGTATGAAAAAGGCTCGAAGACCCGGGTGACCAGAACAGTGACGGGACTGGGATGGTCTTGGAGAGGACTCACGACGAGGAGTTAAGTAAAATGTGGGAAATTCAAAGGAGGATCAGTAGAAAAGGTGCGAGGATCCTCATGGATTCACATCCTGCTTCCTTTGCCCCGTCTGACGCATCCACTTCATGAAACAACTCATCCGTCATCTTGGACTTTGCTTTCTGGATCTCTTCTCAACGGAGATCACCGATTGCGTGAGCGGGGCAAGGTTGGGTCGCGGGCTGGTGCTCGGATGGGGCGGTCGGGTGCATGTGATCGGATACGCGGGGAAGCCGCTGGTACCGATGTTTGTGCCGCAGGGGAGGTTGTGTTTTTGGAAGCAGGAAATCGGATTCACTGCTCACGCCGCACCGGATTTCCCAAGAATCGCTCCGCATGCCGAGGGGCTGCCCGGAGAGCGCGTCCTGAACCTGGTGGTGACTCATCAGGGTGGAGCGGCCTTCGCGGATCTTCTGAAAGCGTGGGACGGGGTTTGCAATCCAGAGGATCTCTGGATTGTCTTCGGAGGGAGTCGCTCTGAATTTGAAGCATTGGGGTATCCGAGGAAGGTCTTTGTGGACGATCCGGACATCAGGACGCGTGATCACCAGCGGGAGAAGCAGTCCTACGCGGGTCTGTTGCAAGCAGTGAGGCCCATCGTGGAGAGTGAGGCGCCCGATTATGTGCATCTTTGCGAGTTTGACCATCTGCCCGCAGTGACGGATCTCAACAAACGGCAGATCCGAGCCTTGCGGGAAAATGGTGCGGATGTGATGGCTCACTATCTTGTCAGGACGGACAGGACGGGGCATCCGATCGCGCTTTCGCATGAGGGGGATCCCGCATTCGCATCACTCTGGAAGTCCGTCAGCCTTCGGGATGATACCGCGCCGGTCTTCTGGATGTTCGGAAGCGGATCCCTCTGGACGAGGGATGCCTTCCTAGCCGTCGCAGCAACGCCGCTGCCGGCCAAGTGTTATTTTGAGATCCATCTGCCGACGCTGGCCCATCATCTCGGATACCGGATCCGGTGCTGGAATGAGAAAGAACACTTGATCAGCAACAAGCCGTCGCATCTCCACACGGTGGCTCGTGCAAGGCAGTCAGGCTGCTGGACGGTCCATCCGGTGAAGTGATGAGGCGCCGAAGGGGGAGACGAGGCACTGAGTAAAAAGTGGGAAGGTAAAAAGTAGCAAGGTCAAGGGATGAACCAAGCCGCTGGGAAGCGGTGTCCAATCGCTCTCCTCAACTTCGAAGTTCGGGTTAAAGGATGGAAATCGGATTGTGACTTGCGTGCGCCCGAGGTAGGGTTCAAAGCCATGGAATCTGCAACATCCCATTCCAGTCCTGACATTCGGGAGGATGCTCTTGAGGATCTGCGATACCCGCTTCACGGGATTGCTGATAGAATTCGTCCCTACCTGAAGGTTCTCCGCGATCAGTTCCAACCCGAGAAGGTTGTTGTTTTCGGGTCATATGCCCATGGTCATCCTGGTCCCGACAGCGATATCGACCTGCTGGTTGTCAAACGTATCAATCAGAGCAGGATCAAGGACAAGGTGGAGATCCGTTCAGCTTGGTGGCCGCTTCTACTGCGGGAGAAACCCCTCTCATTCGACCTGATGCTGGCCGATCCAGAGGAGTGCGAGAGATGGGGTGACGATGAACGTTCTTACCTTGGTAGGATTCTTCGACGAGGAGTGCAGGTGCTGTGAAGACTGATCCCCAGACTCCGTCGGATTGGTATTTGATCGCCGGGGAACGGATAGAGAAAGCCGATGCTCTTTTTGAGCGCTTCGGGCCATCGTGGTCTGGGGTGGAGCTTCTGCACGAAGGAACGGAGAGATATCTCAAGGGGTATCTGGTTTGCAAGGGATGGACGTTGGTAAAGACCCATGATCTCAACCGCCTGCTTGCCGAGGCATGCATTCATGATGCAGCCTTTGCAGAATTTGCCAATGCGTGTCAAAATCTCACCGAACAGTTTTGGGAGCAGCATTATCCCGGCGGCGAACTTGATGAAGTGGGAGAGGGGTATGCTGAGATCAGAGGATCTCTTGGAGGGTTGTTCCTCATGATCAAGAACAGTTGAGTCAGTTCCCAAGGGATCTCAATTTTCGCTCCGGCGCAGAAGATGGGAGTCGAAGGCTTATACCTCTGCGCCTGCGCGAGAAATCTGATGAGAGGTGATCTTACACCCAGGGCGGTTGCCCTTGTGATTGAATGGGCTATGCTTCACTTGGAGGAGTTGTCAGTATGCTGGCAGCTCGCACGAGAAATGAAGCCGATCCCCCAGATCGCACCCTTGGAATAGGACGAAAAATGCATCAGACACTGACATCGGAAGCAACCCAACTGGTCGATGCCCGCTCGATGGGGGGGCAGATTGTGCGCCTGAAGTTCAAGGATGGGCGTGTGTTTGATCTGGATCTCTCTCCGGATCTGGAATCATTGGCTGGGCCGTTGGTGGAACCGCTCAAGGATCCGTTGGTCTTTGCCAAACTGGAAATCAAGTATGGTGCACTGCTGTTTCCCACGGGTTTGGATTATGGTCCCGATATTCTAAGGGTCTGGTGCGAGAATGGTTCTGTGGAGGGGCAAGAGGTGACCGATAAGCTCGCTCATAGCTATTTCGAGGGAGCGGATTCATCCCTTCAGCACGTCTGAGGGATTGAAATTAGCCAGGGGAAGGGGGAGCGCCCCAGAGGGGCGGAAGATGGGAACCAAGCCGGCCTGAACCGCATTTCCCTTCCTGATGCAACGGATGCGAAGCAACGGCCAGGCAAGCAATTCCTGAGTTCCATATTAATCATGCAGTCTCCCATCAAGCGACAGATTGACTAGAAGATGCTCTAAGCCGCAGTCACCCAGGGCTTATACCTTTGCGCCTGCGCGAGATATCTGATGGGGGCTGAGGGCGGAGTTTATTGACTTGGCCCGTAAATATGGTAATGTGGGTAAATGAAGACTACTCTGGAGTTGCCGGATGATCTGTTGC
>CANIBV010000114.1 GCA_947466005.1 Spartobacteria bacterium
CTACCCAACAGCCTAACAGTCTTCAGTCTAAAGCCTCTTCCCCTCCTACTCTCCCAACTCGACGTTCCAGTAGGCTAGGTCGATGAAGTGACTCCAACTCTCATCGACACCGCCTGCGAAGGTGATGTTGACAAAGGGTCGCCACTTGGGGCGCTTGGGCTTCTTGAGAAGCTGCATCCTAGCCTCGTGAGGGAGGCGGTTTCCCTTGCGTGTGTTGCAGGGGATGCATGAACAGACGACGTTTTCCCAGGTTGTCTGGCCGCCCCGGTCCCGTGGGAGGACATGATCGATGTTCAGGCTGGCTCGATCGAAGAGGGTTCCGCAGTATTGGCAGGTATTCTTATCACGCTCAAACACATTCAATCGAGTGAACTTTACCTCCTTTTTAGGGAGGCGATCGAAGAGGCAAAGGACAATGATTCTCGGGACCCTGATCCTCAGGGAGATGGTCTGTAGCATTCTCGGCTCCGGATTGGAGAGTGAAAAATGCCTCCAGCTCAAAAAATCATGGGTGAGAAAGTTGCTGGTGCCATTGGCGGCCACGACCTGGGCGTGGCCTTGATAGAGGAGTGTGAGGGCGCGCCGTGCGGAGCAGGTATTGATCGCCTGCCACAACCTATTGAGGACGAGAACCGGCTGATCGAGCAATGTATCCATGATCTTGCGGTAAGTGTTAACCTTCAACTATCAGCACAAAGAGAAGGTTGTCAATGAAGCCGCTGGGGCAACCCTCCTAGCCCCTTTGGATCTCTCTTCTAGGAACCATCGCCGCTGAGGAAAAAACGAAAGGGAGGTTTGATCTTTGTTACCAATGTCTATAGATATCAATTCCCCATTTCGATTGTTATGATGCGCCCCCTGCTCTTTCTGCTGCTCCTTTGCGGCATCATGACTTCACTGATCGCCGCTGACCCATCCGAGCAATTTCTCACGGCCTATCAGACATTCCAGGAGGGCGAAAAATCGGAACGTGGCGGCAATACTTCCGATGCATTAAAAAAGTACCGATTTGCAGAGAGCCTCCTGCTGGAGATCGCCAAGAATGATCCCTCGTGGCAGAAGGCTGTGGTCGAATATCGCCTCAAGAAAACACGCGAAAGTCTCGATCGTGTGCAGGGAGGCTCATCCCAGGGAGGTGTGGCAGTCGCCCCGAATCAGGACTCCTCTGGCGGAAGCCCGTCGGAGGGAGTTCACAATCCTGATTCAGGCGTCTCTATTGGCCCTAGCATCACCATTGTTCCACCGAGTTCATCACCCGGTCGCTCGCCAAAAGCAGGTGCGGATACTTCGGGAGAACTTCGTCGTCTCCGCAGCCAGATCGATGACCTCAAGGGTCGACTCACTGAGAGTCAGGAAGCACTCAAGTCTCAGAAAAACAGGGCGAAGGATCTGGAGAACGCAGAGTGGGTGACGATGCGTTCCAAGCTAGAGAATGATCTCGATGTCGCCAGCCGAACGATTTCAGATCTGAAACGTGATCTCAAAGCGCGCTCCTCGTGGGAAAAAGATCTCAAGGATCTCCAAAAGAGACTTGATGCAGCAGTGGCTGACAAACTTGCAACCGAGGAGCAGTTCTCGGAAAGGGAAAGGAAATCCGCAGAAGCCACAGCGGCGTTGACAAAGCAACTCCAGGAGGCCCAGCAGAAGCTGGTTGAGGGAGCCGACACGCGTAAAAAGTACGAACAACTTGGAAGCGATGTGGAGAAGGGGAGGGAGGCCTTGGATCAGCTGAAGGCCAAACTGGAGCACTCGGAGACGGCGGCCAAAGAGGGCGCTGCAAAAAACACCGAGTTACAAAAACAACTTACCCAAGCCACGGAGAAGTTGGCCGTCGCTCAAAAGCAATCTGAAGATATTTCTCCCCTACGGGAAAAACTCAAGCGCATGGAGGCTACTTCTGTCCTTCAGAAGGACGAGACGAGGATAGCCAACGAGAAGGTCCTGATTCTGGAGCAAGCTTCCCAGAAACTTAAAAAAGAGTCCGCAGGGCGCGAGGCAACACTTCGTTCGGATCTTCAGGTTCTGGAGGAGGAGCGCCAAAAAATCGCGGCCAAGGCAGCCGGTTTGGCTGAGTTAGCGAAGGATGCGGGAAAGGTCTCCGGGCTGGAGGCCGATGCTCAGTCCTTAAAGAAAACCATTGCTCTGCTTCAGGACCGCATCACTTCGGCTGACAAAGAGCTGTTGAAGGAGCGTGCTGCTGCTGAAATTTCCGCCAAAACGGCAAAAGCCTCCGCTGAAAAGCTGGTCGCCACGAAGTCGGCCTTCGAGGCTGACCGGGCCACCTTGGAGGAGGAACGCCAGCGCCTGACGGCGAAGCTGGATCAGGCAGCCAAGGCGATTGCTGAAATCGGCAAGCAGGCCGCGGCCACGGCTGCGCTGAGCAAGGAGATAGAGCAGTTCAAGGTGCAGCTAGCCGAGAATGCCAAAGGCCTCGAGCAGTCCAAGGCACAGCTCGTGGCTGCCGTTAACGCCTCCAATACCGAACGTGCAGAAGCTCAACGCAAGTCTGACGTCTCCAAAGGGCTTAAGGAAATGCTGGAACAGCAGAACACCTCACTTCAGGAACAGCTCAAGTCCACGCTTGGGAAGATGGCTGCCCTTATCGATCACGGACAAGACACCTCGGGATTTCAGGATCAGGTGAAGAAACTCCAGCAGCAATTGGATCTCAATACCAAGAACTACGTAGAGTCACAGCGTCAGATGACTGAGATCGCCAAAGGACGGCCTGACCAGGAAAAAGCACTTCAGGATAAGGAGAACGCCCTGGCTGAGGCCAAGGGTGATGCCGCGAAGCTCCGACTCGATCTGCTCGCCGCCAACAAGAAAGTATCTGAGCTTCAACAGCAAGGAACCCAAGGCAACGACCGCCTTCGTCAACTTGAGGAGCAGCTTGCCGAGTTCTCCAAGAGTACGCCCGAGAGGGAAAAGACCGTGGCCGCCGCGCAGTTGGAAGCCGAGAAGCTTCGTGCTGATTTGAATGCATCCAAGGAAAAGTTTGCCGCGCTTCAGGGTAAGGAGAGTATGAGTTCGGAACACCTCAAAGAGCTTCAGAATCAGCTCTCCAGCAAGGAATCTGAACTGGCTCGACTCAAGAAACGCAAAGGCAAGTCTTACGCTGACGAAAAGACCACCGAAGAAAATGTCATTCTGCGCGAAATTGTTCTCCGTGAGGTTAAAGAAGAGGCCAAGAGGGCGCAGGCCCGACGCCTCATGGACGAGGAACTCAAGCGACTCAATGTCCAGTCGCAATCTCTGACTGATCAGATCACGGTACTCTCATCCCCCACAGTCCGGCTGACACCTCAGGAACGTGCTCTTTTCAAGGAAGCGCAGTTGGTTGTCTCGGAGGAGGGCAAGGAGAAGCTCCAGGTATCAGTCTCGGCACCCATTGCCGGTGATCAGGTTACCGGAAACACGGCGAAGGCAACAAACCAAGCCGAGACGCCTTCTGCCGGAGAGGCAAGTGCCGGAGCCTCGAATGCCCCTACATCCGATATCGCATGGCAGGGCAAGTTCAAGGAGTGTCTCTCTCGCGCCAAGGAGGAGTTCGACAGGCAGGATTACCTGCAGGCTGAGAACACCTTCAAGGAGGCGCTCAAGCTGGCTCCTGATGATTATTTTGCCCTCTCCAACCTCGGCGTGGTGGAGTTTCAATTAGGCAAGATGAAAGAGGCGGAGGAGACTCTTTTAAAGGCCGTTGATCATTCTTCGGACAGCTCCTTTGCGCTGACCACACTTGGTATCGTTCATTACCGTCAGGAACGCATGGGGGATGCGGAGAAGATTCTTAGAAAGGCTGTTTCCATCAATCCACAGGACTTCACCGCGCACAACTATTTGGGTATTGTTCTGGCGGCCTCGGGCAAGGGCAAGGCCGGCGAGAGCGAGATCATGAAGGCGATTGAGATCAACCCAGAATACGCGGACGCCCATTTCAATCTTGCTGTGATCTACGCCACGAGCAAACCGGCCGCCAAGATGATGGCTAAAAAGCATTACGCCAAGGCGATCGAGCTCGGAGCTCCCCCCGATCCCTCCTTGGAGAGGATCTTTCAGTAAAGCAGTGGGTCTAGGAATCTAAGAGCAGAGCATTCGGTCATTGTAGTAAAAGGAGCGTCCTCGCTGTTTGAAGTGGGTGAAGTGAAGCAAGAGGTGAAAATATGTAACTCAAGAATTGCTTGTCTGGCCGTTGCTTAGCATTTGAACTCGGGCTTCCCCAAGCCACTCGCCCCTACCGGGGCTGCTTCGCAGTCCTATCAGCTCCCGCCAGTCGCTGATTTGTTGCATCAGGAAA
>CANIBV010000115.1 GCA_947466005.1 Spartobacteria bacterium
CTGGGGTGCTAGGGGCGTCTCCCTGGGCGCCGATCTTTCTCGTGCGGATTGGGAAGCAGCCATTGAGAATGCACTGCGGGAATTTCCAGAACATCCTTATATTCTCCAGACATTTCGGCACTCGGTGCTCACCGAGCAGCCCTATTATGATGCGGAGGGCGCCTTGCTTTCGATGACAGGTCGTGCCCGCCTCAGCCCCTACTTCTTTGTCGATGGGGGAAAGGCAACTCTGGGTGGAGTCCTCTCCACTGTCTGTCCCGCTGATAAGAAAATCCTCCATGGCATGAGCGACGCCGTGATGGTGCCGGTGGTTGCTGGCTGATTCGGAAGATAATGCTTCTGCTTATAGACGCTCGGAGGCGTCTCCTGACATCGTGCATCTCATGAGGACCCTTTTCCATGGTCAATCTGCCGGGGATTCGTGCGATCCGCAGCTATCCACCCGTTTCTGGGGAAGAAGGAGGTAAGCCATGGCCCTGTTGGATCCCATCCTGAAGCCGCTGATCCGATCAGGATCATTAAGGGTGATCGACTGGAAGGGAATCGCCACTGACTACGGCGATGGCTCGGGAAAACCTGTTGGCATTCGGATTCATGATCGGGCAACAGCTTGGAGGCTTCTCCTCAATCCCCAGATGGAGGGAGGTGAAGCCTACATGCATGGACGCCTGACGATCGAAGAGGGGACACTTTATGACTTCTTGGATCTTCTCTTTCGAGGTGTCGGTCTCCGTTTGATGTCCTATCCCTTGAGTGGAGTGACCGAAAGGATTCGGGGACTGATGAGGCGATTCAGGCAGTTCAATCCAGCGCCGCGATCGAGGAGCAACGTGGCGCATCATTACGATCTCTCCGATGTGCTTTACGACCAGTTCTTGGACGTCGATCGGCAGTACTCCTGCGGGTACTTCCTCTCCGGGACAGATAGCCTCGAGCAGGCGCAGGCGCAGAAGAAGAGGCACCTCGCGGCGAAACTTCTTCTCATGAAAGGTGAGGGGCAGCGCATCCTCGACATCGGATCAGGATGGGGAGGCCTTGGCCTCTATCTGGGATCTTCCTTCGGTGCGGATGTCACCGGACTAACACTCTCCCGCGAGCAGCATGAACTCTCCAATCGCCGGGCACGCCAAGCCGGTCTTGCCGATCATGTCAGGTTCAAGTTGGAAGATTACCGTCGGGAGAACGGGAAGTACGACCGGATTGTCTCAGTCGGGATGTTCGAGCATGTGGGAATCAACCATTTCGATGAGTTCTTCCGGAAAGTTTCTGAACTTCTGACCGATGATGGAGTTGCGGTCTTGCACTCCATCGGTCGTCCAGACGGAGCCGGCCACACGAATCCCTGGATCGAAAAGTATATCTTTCCGGGGGGGTACTCCCCATCGCTCTCCGAAGTTCTCCATGCCGTTGAGCGCGCGGGGTTACTGGTCACCGATGTCGAGATTCTACGGATTCACTACGCGGAGACTCTCCGCCTCTGGCGTGAGCGCTTTGAGCAAAAGCGTTCAGTCATTCGGGCTCTGTACGACGAGGAGTTCTGCAGGATGTGGGAGTTTTACCTAATCAGCAGTGAACTTTGCTTCCGTCATCAGGGACTGATGGTGTTCCAGATCCAGTTGGCTAAGAGGGCGGATGCCGTTCCTATCACCCGCGATTACATGACGCGATTCGAGATGGAGCATCCTCCCGCTCCCATCCCGGAGCACCTGTGATTGTCTTCAGGTTGCGGTGGTTTCATGTTCCAAACGCATCTCCTCAGCTCGCGTTTCCGCATCGTCGATGATGGGTTTGGGATGATGGATTAACTGTTCTAGCATGCGGTTCCAGTGCTCCTCTCCCTTCAGGATCTCAATTTCGATGCGGAGGTATCGGATCGGAATCTCCTGATTCATCATCCGAGGCATGCGGACCGCATCCTTTTCGGTGGTCAGGATACAGGAGACCCCGCGTCGTTCGCAGCGTTTGATGAAGCGGTCGAGTTCCCGTTTTGAGTAGCGGTGATGATCGGCATAGCTTTGGCTCAGCTCAAGCGAGACACCCATGCGACGGAGCCCTTGCTCAAAGCTCTCGGGAGAGGCAATTGCCGAGAGACATCCCGCCCTCAGTCCCTGAAGGCTTGATAGGGGGATAATTTCACCGGTTGAGAAATCCTGAAGCTCCACCGGGCGGTGGCGGCACTCGATGATGGGAGCGGTTCTGTTATAGCGTCTGATCCGCTGATGGAGCTCCGTGAGGTCGCTTCCATCGCATTTGGTGATCAGGATATGGGTGGCGCGTCTCAGGTGATTGGGTGGTTCACGCAGTGTCCCGCGCGGAAGGAGATGCTCGTTCCCGAAGGGATATTCACTGTCAATGAGGACAAGGTCAAAACGGCGTTGCAGCCGGAGATACTGCAGACCGTCATCCAGAATCAGGAGATCACTTCCGAATGCGGAGATGGCATGACGTCCGCACTCCACTCGGTCCTTGTCCACCACGACGGCCACACCACGCAGATTCTTTGCAAGCATGAAGGGCTCATCCCCGGCTGTCTTGGAGTCGAGAAGGAGTGCACCTCCCTCCGAAACAACCCGAACCGGGCAGCGATCGGGCCCATAGTGACGCCGCCGGACACTCTTGTATCCGCGGCTTAAGATGGCGACCTTCCTGCCCCTGGAGGAAAGCTCCCTCGCGAGTTTCTCCACAACCGGAGTCTTGCCGGTTCCTCCAACCGTCAGATTCCCGACACTCACCACTGGGCAGCCGATCTGGTGACGGCAGAGGAGATGGGAATTGTAGGCGCGTATCCTTAACGTGACGATTCCAAGATAAAGAAACGAGATCACCTTGAGGATGGCCCTGAGGATGCCCGCACGTTTGCCGGCGCGGCGCTCCAGAATCACATCGACGGCAAACTGTTCGAGGCTGTCGAGGAGGCGGCGCATGATTGCAGGAGTAATGTATTACTGGCCGAACCCCCAACCCATTAGCCCGTCACCACGTGCGCACCCTTGTTATCGACTGCACAGATGACCGCCTTGGAGCCTTTGGGTGCCATGCGCCTCATGGCTAGAGAGACTTTCGCCGCGGTTGCTGTGTCGGGGGCGAGGCAACAGATGGTTGATCCTGAGCCACTCAGCCATCCTCCGACGGCACCCACACTCTCTCCGGCATGAATCACTTCCGGGAGGAAGGGAACGAGAGGCGTCCTGTAAGGCTGGTGGAGACGATCGCCGAATGCACCCTTCAGAAGATCGTACTTCTTAGTTGCAAAGGCTGCGGCGATGACTGCTGCATCGGCGGCGTTGGCTGCTGCATCGGCAACGCTGATGGATTTCGGCATCACGCGACGCGCATCCGGTGTGGCGACTTCAAAGCTGGGAATGAGCAGAACGAAGGCCAGTTTCGATGAAACTTCATACCGAAGGGGGTCGTGATGGGCTCTGGCCACGGAGAAACCGCCGAACATGGCGGGTGCAGCATTGTCAGGATGACCCTCCAATTCAGCGCAAAGGCGGAACAGTCCGTGGTGGGAGAGGGCGTTCCCGCAGAGGGCGTTGAGTCCCATGAGCGTGCCGAGGCGCACCGTCACGCTGCTACCGAGACCCCGGGCCTGAGGGACGTTACCCTTGATCTTCCATGAGAAGGGAAAAGGTGTTAGTCCGCTCCCCAGGAAGAAGCTGTCAGCCGTGGTCTCCACCATCGATGGGAGGGGAACCGGCTTTTTCACTTGAGCGACTGTCACCAGATTGGAGACACCAAGGGCGATTCCAAACGAGTCGAATCCCGGACCGACATTGGCCGTTGTGCCGGGAATGGAAACGGTGACGGAGGATGGCAAAATCTTGCTTTTTGATGAGGGACTCATGCGTTCGGCAAGTATTCCCGCTTCTTTAAGGAGACGCAATATTCCGCTCTCCGTTTGAAGAGAGCTTCTATTGAAGTAAATGGCGGTGAGGCAGGGATTCGAACCCTGGGTACCCTTTTGGAGTACGGCGCTTTAGCAAAGCGCTGCTTTCGACCACTCAGCCACCTCACCTTGTAATCCCAAAGATTGATTCAGCCATGGCGGATGGTCAATCTGAAAGCTCTTGATGAGGCACACTCATTCATTATTTATTTCCGAATTCTGTAACTTTATGTTGAGAAGTACGCTGGCGTGTTATACAAAAACTTTGCTTTATCTTCTGAGGTCTGGTTGATCCCCCACGGCACCTCGGCAACACAAGGAACTCTCTCACTGTGGATCACAACCAATTGCTTTCCCACTC
>CANIBV010000116.1 GCA_947466005.1 Spartobacteria bacterium
GCATCGCCTCGATGGTGCCGGGGTGGATGTCGTGAGAGAGGATGATGGCTCCGGGTTTGGCACCTGCAAGGATACGCTGGGAGACGACCTGAGGGCCCGGGCGTTTCCAGTCAAAGGGATCAACCGACCAGAGGATGACCTTCATCCCATACTCTTTTTCGATGGCACGGTTGAGTCGGGGATTGGTTGCTCCGTAGGGAGGACGCATGAGGGTGACGGGCTTGCCGGTAGCCTTGGTGATTTCTGCGGAGGTGTCGGCCAGTTCGTGCTGTAGACCCCCTTCGCCGAGCTTGTTGAGTGCTTTGTGGTCCCAGCTGTGGTTGGCGACTTCATGGCCCTCGGCGATGGCACGAGCCACGATCTCGGGATGCTCCTGGACGAGTTGACCGAGGACGAAGAAGGTGGCCTTGATGTTGCGCTGCTTGAGGATGTCGAGCAGGCGTGGAGTGAGGACTGCGCTCGGGCCGTCATCGAAGGTCATGGCAATGACGGGACTATCGACGCGCACAGCAGTGATGTAGGTCCTCTCACCCGACTGGGCCGGCAGTTGCTCCGGGGTCTGCATTGGCATCGCGGCCGGAGGGGTGACCGATGGCGGCAAAGCGGCCGATGTAGCCGGTGCGAGTGGAGAAAGTGACGAGCCGGAGGAAGGGGTGGGCTGGGTTTCTGCAGCGAAAGAAGCTCCAACGGTGAGGAGGAGTGCCGCCGTTAGGGTCGCGAACGCCGTAAAGGCGTGTGAAAAAGGATACCGGAACATGATTGCTAAAAATCTGACACAAATTTCCAAAGATGCACGCCCGAGATGGATGTCATGCCAGGGAGTCGCTCGTTAAATCCCATCCCTCCTTCGCATGAACAACCTCCTGAAACGTCACACCTAAGGAAGCACTGATTAAATCGCATTGAGGCCGTTGCGGGAAGAATGGGACGCAGGCAAGGCGGCTTCGCGTGAGCATCCCCTTGCGGGCTGTAATCGCGAAGCCAACACCGCCTCCGTCCCTATTATCGCCGCAACCCCTTGGGCTGAGAGTATTTGGCCGTTTTGCCTCACCGTCTCCCGACGGCCTCGTCCTTTGGACTGCTTCGCAGGCTTCATCGTGTCTCCCTACACTCGATGTTCCTGCGTTGCTTGCTTGGGCAAGACCGCAAGGGTATTGCCACTGCGCTGCACGCCTTGGAAAACAATCAACTACTCTTCAGCGGCCATCATGGGATTTCATCAGCGGTTCCCTAAGCCGGGGCCAGGAGGGCTTTGGCTCTCGGGGTCAGAAGGCTCAGAAACTCCAGCAGGGAGGCCTTTTCAGGTATCGGACGCCGGGTGACCGCTCCCATGGGGCGCCACATGCGGGGCGTATTGAATAACCGGGTGGTCAAGTTGCCGAGCTTTACCTCCTGCCGCACCGAGGTCTCCGGAATGATGGAGAGTGCCTGCTCTGCTTCGACCGCGGCTTTGACGGTCTCGATGTTCTCGAGTTCGGCCACGTAGGAGACTTTGACTCCCTCTTTGCGCAACATTTTGTCGAGATGCTGGCGCGTCGGAATGTCCGGGGTAAGGCCGACGAAACGTTGGCCGTGAAGCTGGCCGAGGCTCAGGGGGCGTTTCCCGTTGAGAGGGTGTCCGGGCGTCATGACGAGCACGAGCCGCTCCTGCCAGCAGGTCATGGCTCTCATGCCCGGGCGTGCCTTCGGGTAGGCGACGAGTCCGAGGTCGGCCCTGCCATCTTCCACAGCATCGTAGATCTCCTCGGCCTTGCGGTAGTCGACCTTCACCTCGACGCCGGGGTGTGCCTTGCGGAACTGCTTGAGAAGAGGAGGGAGGTTATGCAGGGCGATGCTGATGACGCTGGCGATGCGGAGTTCCCCTCCGAGAGCTCCGCGCGCGATGCGAAAGCGTGTTCCGAGGCTGTCAAAGCGTGAGAGGATGTCGCGGCACGCCTCGAGGTAGACGCGGCCCTCAGGGGTCAGGGCGAAGTTTTTTCCGTGGTCGATGAGCGGGACGCCGAAGCGTTTCTCGACTGCACGTATCTGTTGGCTCACCGCGCTCTGGGTGATGCTGCTTGCCTCAGCGGCGCGAGAGTAGCTGCCCGTATCACAAAGGTCGCAGAAGACCTTGAACCCATCGATATGCATGAGCAGAGTCTGCCTTGAACCCATGGAGAATCCCAAGGGAAAATTCCCCGCGTCTCCTTATCATTCCCCTCCATGCCATCGCTGACCGAAAATCTCGAAGCCGTCCGTGAGCGCATTGCCTCCGCCGCCCAACGCGCCGGTCGCAAGCACGGAGATGTGGAGCTGGTGGCGGTCTCAAAGACCTATCCCGTCGAGATGATCAGAGAGGCCGCGGAGGCGGGTCAGGAGCTGTTTGGCGAGAGCAGGATCCAGGAGGCGCTTATCAAGATACCCTCGCTCCCTTCACGGCTGCGCTGGCACTTCATCGGGCATTTGCAGTCGAACAAAGTCCGCAAGGTGCTCCCTTATTTCGAGCTGATCCACGGCGTCGATTCTTCCAGTCTCGCGCGGGACATCGACCGAATCGGAGGGGAGATGGGGATCTTCCCCCGGGTGTTGCTCGAGGTAAATGTCTCGGGGGAGGGGAGTAAGCATGGATTCGCGCCGGAGGCCCTGGAGAGGGAACTCGAGGGGCTTCTTGCCATGCCTCGATTGCAGGTGGAGGGATTCATGACGATGGCGCCCCTTGCGGCGGAAGCAGAGGCATCAAGGCCTTACTTTGCTGCCCTGCGCGAGCTTCGGGATCGTCTTTCAACCGCAACCGGAATTCCCCTTTCGACTCTCTCCATGGGAATGAGCGGTGATTACGAGGTCGCCGTGGAGGAGGGTGCCACGTTGGTGAGGGTGGGGTCGGCCATCTTCGGAAATCGGTGAGCGCGATAAAAAATCCCCCTAATTGAAGATTTTTCGGGTCAAAAAGGGGTGATTACGCTACAGGTAGTGGTCATGTCAGACTTTCAAGAAGAAAACGATGAGTTGTTGGATCTCGAGCAAACGCCTTCTGCTGAGGAACTACAAAACCAGGTCAAGCGGGCCCAGAATGAGCTTCTCCAGCTCCGCCAGCGTCAGGATCAAATCGAGAAGGAGAAGGATCGCCTCGAGGAGCTGACCCGACGTCAGGATGATCTCGAGCGCGGCCGCAATGAAATCGCCGACAAACTCACCCGTTCCATCATCCTCGTGCAGCGCGAGACCGAGGAGGCCCAGCGCCGCTTGGAGCAACTCAACACCATTCAGGATTCCTTTGCCGAGCATCTGCATAATCTTGAGGAGATCAATCCCAAGGCCTGGAACGGGCGTGACCTTCCGCGTGAGCTCACCAGGGCACTCGGTACGGTGGATGAGGCCCGTTCGGCCTACGCCCGCTCCCATGCCAAGATCGCACCCGCTCCCGATGCCGAGATGGGTGGCGCCATGGATTCCGGCGCGATGTTCTCCGACGTCGGTGAGCAGGATTTCGCTTACTGGTTGCGTAGCGGCCTTGCCTTCACGCTCCCATTGCTTGTCCTCGGCGTGGCAGCTCTCTGCATCTTCATCTGGCATCTGCTGACCGCGGTCCAGAAATAGTCTCGCGGTATTCTCTCCAACGATGGCTCTCCCCTCTTCCTCAGGCAGGCGCGGCCTC
The DNA here is from genome assembly GCA_947466005.1 of Spartobacteria bacterium. Taxonomy (GTDB): domain Bacteria; phylum Verrucomicrobiota; class Verrucomicrobiia; order Chthoniobacterales; family UBA6821; genus UBA6821. The sequence goes on from CANIBV010000116.1 coordinate 3,635, forward strand.
CGTGCGGGTGCCCGTTCCTCCTCCCCGCTACCATCCTTGAATGAGGATCGCACGCGCTTGGACCGGGATCTTGAGGAGCTCCGTCGCAAGGAGCAGGAACTCAAGGCCCTTGAAGAAAAAATGAAGCGCCGCGTGGCCGAGCTCCCCAAGGAGCTTGAAGAGAAGCAGCGGAAGCAGTGCGAGATGATCCGCCTCCGCGCCCTCGCCACCGCCACCTACGCGGATGGATTCAGTAAGCCTCTCGACAAGCGTCATGCGGCCCAGCGCAGCCCCAAGGGGCCGCGTCGGATGACGCGTCCTGAGGAGCGCTCGGCCAGGCTTCAGTTCCTCGGGCTCTGTGCCGTACTCGCGGTGATCCTGCTCCTGCTCTGGAAGTCGCTTCCCTGAGCCACTCCCTCAGAAAGCACCCGGCGGATGTCCCTTGGGAATAATCAGAACCGAGGCTCATAAATTGCTCCATATTTCAGAGCAGACACACTAGTGTGACACGA
>CANIBV010000117.1 GCA_947466005.1 Spartobacteria bacterium
GATGCGGGCAAGACGACCTTGACTGAGCGTGTTCTCTTCTACACCGGCATGATCCACAAGATCGGCGAGGTGCACGAGGGGACGACGGCGACTGATTGGATGGAGCAGGAGCGTGAGCGTGGCATCACGATCACCTCCGCCGCCACGACCTGCAGCTGGAACCAGATCAAGCAGGACGGCATCGTGAAGTTATTCGACGACATCAAGATGCGCGTTAACATCATTGACACACCGGGTCACGTTGATTTCACCGCCGAGGTGGAGCGTTCGCTGCGCGTGCTCGACGGCGCGATCGCCGTGTTCTGCGGCGTTGCGGGTGTCCAGCCACAATCCGAGACTGTCTGGCGCCAGGCCAACAAGTACAATGTTCCCCGTATCGCGTTCGTCAACAAGATGGACCGCACCGGAGCCAACTTTGCCAACGCCGTCAACGACATGCGCACCAAGCTCGGTGCCAATGCCTGGCCGATCCTCATCCCGATCGGCGCCGAGGACTATCTCCAGGGACAGATCGACGTTGTGAACCAGAAGGCAGTCATCTATGCGGATGACGCCAGCATGGGATCGAACTACACGATCACCGAGATCCCCGCGGAACTGAAGGATCTCGCCGAGTCCGCTTACGAGGATCTTGTCTCCCAGATGACCGATCTCGACGAGGAAGTGGGGACGCTCTTCCTTGAGGAGAAGCCCGTCACACGTGAGGACCTCAAGAGGGCGATCCGCCGCCAGACTACGGCCAACCGGTTCGTTCCTGTCGCAGGTGGTTCCGCCTTCAAGAACAAGGGGGTCCAGTACCTCCTTGACGCAGTCGTGGATTATCTCCCGAGCCCGATCGACATTCCTCCCGCCAAGGGAATGAATCCCGACAACGGGGAGGACAAGTTCGCCATCACGAACGATAACGAGCCATTCTGCTCACTCGCATTCAAACTCTGGAGCGATCCGTTCGTCGGAAAGCTCGTTTTCTTCCGCGTCTACTCTGGCAAGCTGAGCAAGGGGGACACCGTTCTCAATCCTCGAACAGGCAAGCGTGAGCGCATCAGTCGTCTCATCCAGATTCAGGCTGACAAGAGAGAGGACATCGATACGTGTTACTCTGGTGACATCGCAGCGATCGTTGGCATCAGGAATATCACCACCGGCGACACCCTTTGCACGGAAGACGACCCGATTGCCCTCGAGCCTCCTTCCTTCCCTGATCCCGTCATTTCGATGTCCATCGAGCCTAAGACCAAGGCTGACCAGGAGAAGATGGGTACGGCACTCCAGCGTCTCTCCGAAGAAGATCCGACATTTCGCGTCTTCACCGATGAGGAGACCGGTCAGACCATCATCGCCGGCATGGGTGAGCTCCACCTTGAGATCATCCGCGACCGCATGCTGCGTGAGTTCAAGGTCGAGGCCAACTCCGGGAAGCCTCAGATCGCTTACAAGGAGACCATTCTCAATGCAGCTGCCGGCGAGGGCAAACTAGTCAAGCAGTCCGGTGGCCGCGGTCAGTACGGCCACGTTGTCATCAAGCTTGCACCGAATGAAAAGGGTAAGGGCGTCACGATCGAGAACAAGACCGTCGGCGGTTCCATTCCGAAGGATTTCATCCCCGCCGTCATCAAGGGCCTTAACGAAGCGGCACTTAACGGTGTTGTCGGCGGCTATCCTGTTATCGATATCCATGTCGAGATCGTCGACGGGTCCTACCATGACGTGGATTCCAACGAAATGGCTTTCAAGATGGCCGCTATCTTCGCACTCAAGGACGGTCTCAAGAACGCAAAGTCGATCCTCCTGGAGCCCATCATGAAGGTGGAAGCTGTTACTCCCGAGGAGTACCAAGGGGACATCATGGGCGATCTGAACCGCCGCCGCGGAAAGATCATGTCGATCGAGACCAAGGCTATCGTCACCAGCGTCAACGCAGAGGTGCCTCTTTCCGAAATGTTCGGATACGCCACCTCGATTCGCTCACTCTCCAAGGGACGTGCTTCCTACTCCATGGAGCCCTCTCACTTCGAACAGGTCCCGGCCCAGGTATTGGCCGCGGTTCTTGACCAGAAAAACTAACCAACTACGACTATGGCCGCTGGACAACGCATCCGCATCAGACTGAAAGGCTTCGACTTCCGCCTTCTTGACATCTCCGCTCTTGAAATCGTGGAGACCGCCAAGCGCACAGGTTCGAAGGTAACCGGACCCATTCCTCTTCCGACCCGCATCGAGAAGTTCACGGTCAACCGCTCCCCGCATGTTGACAAAAAGTCGATGGACCAGTTCGAGATCCGCACCCACAAGCGCCTCCTCGACATCCTCGAACCCACTGCCAAGACGGTCGATGAGCTCCGGAAGCTCAATCTCCCTGCCGGCGTGGATATCACCATCAAAATCTGACCCATTTACCAACACGCATCATGAGCATCGGCGTTCTAGGAAAAAAAATCGGTATGACCCGTGTCTATGACACGAAGGGTCGCATCCGCCCTGTGACTGTCATCGAGGCAGGAGGAAATCGCATTCTACAGGTCAAGAGCAAGGAGAAAGACGGATACAACTCTGTTCAAGTAGGCTTCGGCGACCAGAAGGAGCATCGCGTCTCCAAGCCCCAGAAGGGCCACTTTGCAAAGACTGCTTCCACTCCGAAGCGCTTCATCCGCGAGTTCCGCCTCAAGGACGGAGAGACTGCCCCCGAGGGTGCTGAGTGGTCCGTGACCAACTTCAAAGATGGTCAGTTCGTTGACGTCATCAGCACTTCCAAGGGCAAGGGATTCCAGGGAGTTGTCCGCCGTTTCAAATTTGCCGGTCAGCCTGAGACTCACGGTTCCATGATGCACCGCCGTAACGGCGCCATCGGTAACCGCCTCACTCCGGGTCGCGTCTGGAAGAACATGGGCATGCCAGGTCACATGGGCGACGAGCGCATCACCACTCAGAACCTCGAGATCGTCCAGGTCCGTGAGGCTGACGGAGTGATCCTGATCAGCGGAGCAGTCCCCGGCTCCAAGGGTTCCTACGTTATCGTACGTCCCTCTATTAAGAAATCAGCAAAAGCTGCCGAGTAATCTATGAGTGCTACTATTCTCACAGCCGATGCGGCCAAAAAGGCCAACATCGACATCATCACTGACGGCAAGGGAACACAGGCTGTACACGACGCAGTTGTCGCCATGCGCGCCAACCGTCGCAGCGGCACCGCCTCGGTCAAGACAAAGGCGACTGTCAACCTTTCCGGCAAGAAGCCGTGGAAGCAAAAGGGCACCGGTCGCGCTCGCGCCGGTTACGCCAGTTCCCCGGTCTGGGTCGGTGGTGGCGTTGTTCATGGTCCGGAGCCAGTCTATGTAAAAGGTGTTTTTGTTAATCGCTACGCCAAGAAGACTCCGAAAGCTGTCAAGCGCCTCGCTTTCCGAAAGGCATTGAGCGCACGCATCCTTGCCGGTGACGTGCTTGTCGTCGACTCCTTCGAGGTCAAAGAGCCACGCACAAAGCAGTTTATCACCCTAGTTCAGGGAGCACATGGTGGCGTCCGCCGCACACTGATCGTCGCCTCCAAGTTCACGGAACCCACCCTTCTTGCCGGACGCAATGTGCAGAACGATCTGCTTATGACGGCATCCGAAGTCAACACTGAGAATCTTCTCGCGTTCGACAAAATTATCATCACCAAGGACGCCCTTGAGGCACTTGGCAACCGCCTCCAAGGCTAACCTGGCCCTCAAGGTAACTTAGGCATGAAAGAAGCCCACGACATCATCAAGAGCGTCCTAGTGACGGAGAAGGCCAGCCTTCTCTCCGAAAAACTCAACAAGTACGTCTTCCGCGTCGTCCCCGATGCGAATAAGATCGAGATCAGGAAGGCCATCGAGACTCTCTTCAAGAAGAAAGTTACCTCGGTGAACACTCTCCAAGTCGAGGGCAAGAAAAAGCGCGAGCGTCGCGCTGACTTCGGCCGCAAGCCACACTGGAAGAAGGCGATCGTGACCCTCGCTGCAGGTGAGAAGATCGATATCGCCTAACACTAAGAGAGCCAAAGCAACGAACACACGACCATGGCACTAAAAACCTTCCGACCTCTGACCCCTTCACAGCGTTTCAAAGCGCTGCCCTCGTTTGAGGAGATCACCAAGAGC
>CANIBV010000118.1 GCA_947466005.1 Spartobacteria bacterium
CAAGTGTTTATCGGCATCGCCAGCCGATAGCGTCAAAAAGCTCGGTGAGCTTGTGACAGATAGGTGACACAAAGGCCGGGCTACGATACTCGCCCACTGCCCCTTGCTTTCCCATCATTCAGAGCCAAGGTGTTTCTACTACTATGACGCTCTCTCCCACTCCAAAGCCGGGGTATATGCGCCCCGATGAGGCCGCTGTGTACCTCTCCGTGAGCATGACATCCATTTATCGGCTCATGAAGTCCAAGGAGCTAAAGAGCTATCTGGTGGGAGGCTCCCGTATTCTAAAGATCTCCGATATAGACGCCATGGTTGAGGCTTCGGACGGCAGTAGGCGTAGACCCAACTGGCGAACCACTAATGAAGCAACCCCCGCTTAAATCCCCGTACCTTCGACCCGCTGACGCTGCCAAGTATATGTGCGTCAATCGAGCCACGCTTTATCGATGGATGGAGGCCAAGAAGATTAAGAGCTATCTCATCGGCGGGACTAGGCTCTTTAAGATTTCCGACCTGGATGCCTTGGTGGAATCTGGTGAGGAGAAGTAACGAAGGCCCACTGGCGCAGGATCAGCGGATGAGAGGCGCGAGGATGGCCTGTAGCTCCTTTGAATCCCTAAGCAAGGTACTGACCGCACCCTGTTTCCAAGCAGCGAACTCCTCCCTGCTCTACGCCTAAGCAAAACGCTTATCCGTCATTGGTTATCTTGCGTGACCTTGACGGCTACTGGCAATGGGTGTGCGATTCATCAGTAATCCTTATGAACAAAAACCTATCCGCAGCCGCAGGACTAATCCTGCTTTCATGTGTTGGTCTTTCTTCCTGCACCTTGGGATCTGGAACACGCACTAGCCTGAGACTCTACCAACCTGCTGACGCGAGAACCGTTGTTGTGCTGCCCGGAATCCTGAAGGCTGAGACCTCGAGCCAGACAGTCAAGAATCTCAATACGGCCTACCAAGGCGAGTCCAACGCCTCCAACCGCTATGCGAAGTTTGCCGATCAGGCGACCAAGGATGGGTATCCCGAAGTTGCCAAACTCTTCCGTGCCACTTCCGCATCGGAAGCCATCCACCGGAACAACCACGAGAAAGCGATCCTCAAGATGGGAGGCAAGGTGGAGCAGTTTGAACTGAAGCCCGTGAAGATGGAACCCACAGCAGCGACACTTCAGGAAGTGATCCGTGGCGAGACCAACGAGAAGGACACGATGTATCCGAGGTTCATGGCTGCGGCTAAAAGGGCGGATGCGCGTCCGGCAATGCGCACCTTTTGGTTTGCCATGGAAACCGAGAAGGCCCATGCCAGACTCTACAAGACGGCCTTGGACAAGCTCAGCAAAAAGGAACCGGTTAATTATTACGTCTGCAACGTCTGCGGGATGACGGTGACCGAGTTGCCTAAAGAAAAATGCCCAGTGTGCTGTGGATCGGTGGACGCCTACAAAAAGATCAAGTAGTCGATGCAACTCAAAGCCTTCACTCAGTCCAATCAGCGCCTGGCGTAGTGATTGACTCTTTCAGCCCCGATGGGTGGAAGTTTTGAAGGATACCCGGGACAACAAAAGCCCCATCCCCGATGAAAGGGGAGGGGTCGAAGAACGAAGAACGCGAGCCGAAAGGCAGTGGGCGAGCTGAAGGGGGAAGGGAAGAAACGCTAAAAAGATTGGATGTCGAGAGTGCCTTCAAAGACAAAATCGGCGGGACCGGTCAGAGTAACAGCTGAAGGATGTCCGTTTTTCAGAATAAATCCAACCTCAAGAGTATCTCCGCCTCGGACACGAACAGAGATGGGCGAGGGGCTCTTCGTCAGAAGGTGGTGGATCAAGGCCGTGGCCACGACCCCTGTGCCACAGGCAAGGGTCTCATCTTCGACTCCGCGCTCGTAGGTACGAATGGCCAATGAACCCGGAGCAAGGAGCTGCGCAAAATTAGCATTTGTCCCTGCGGGAGCAAAGCGCTGATGCTGCCGCATAGCGCGTCCCATCTCAACAACGGGTGTGAGCTCCAGATCCGACACAAAGGTAACGGCATGAGGAACGCCTGTATTCAGGGAGTGAACCTCAAGCTCGTTACCGCTCACCTGAAGAGCGTGGGCAAGCTGCAGGCTGTGGGGCTCACTCATGAGGAGGCGGACCTGGTCGCCTAGAAGTTCAGCGGCAATAATCCCGGCTTGGGTCATGAAGGAGAGGGTTCCTTCACGCTGACCAAGGAGTCGGGAAGTAAATTTGGCAAAGCAGCGGGCTCCATTCCCGCACATCTCGGCCTCGCCGCCATCGGCATTATAATAGCGCATCCGGGGCAGCTCCGATGTGCCTTCGAGGGCGATCAGGCCATCGGCTCCGATGCCCCGGTGCCGGTCGCAGAGACGCGCGATCTGCTCGCAGGAAAGACTGCGTGATTCATCACGGTTATCCACCATGACAAAGTCATTTCCAGCACCATTCATCTTGGTAAACTCCAAAGTCATCACGTCAATATCATCAGCAATGGGCTAAATGAAAAGGACGAAGGGGCATTCTCCCGCAGAGGTGCGGAGGCGCCGCGAATTTTAAGAGAATGGCCAATCGCCTCCGCCAGAAAATCTTAGCCTTTCACCCTATGCACAGCTTCAGCGATGGGGCGGACGAAATCGGCTATCTTGTCAGCGAGCTCAGGGATGTCTCCGTATTCGCCGATCTTGCGCACAATGGCGCTTCCGACGACAACGCCATCAGCGAGTCCGGCAACGGTCGCGGCCTGCTCGGGATTAGAGATTCCGAATCCTACGGCCACAGGCACTTCGGTGAGGGCACGGATGGCGGCGACCCGTTCGGCAATATCCGTCGAGAGGCTGCTCTGCTCGCCGGTGACGCCTTCGCGCGAGACGTAGTAGATGAAACCCTCGGCGGTATCAGTGATCTCCTTGAGTCGATCGGGGGGGGTTGTCGGGGCGATCAGGCGGATGGATTTGAGTCGCAGCAATCCTTTTTCTCCGGAGAGTTCGATATTCCTGGCCGCCTCCTGGGGAGGCAGATCAAGCAAAAGGAGGCCATCAGCGCCAGCGGCTGCGGCATCTGTCTGAAAGCGATCGAATCCATAGACGTAGATAGGATTCAGGTAAGCGAAGAGAACGATCGGGATCTGGCTCGTCTTGCGGATCTCGCGAATGAGATCGATGATTCCCGGGACCGAGGCTCCTGCGGCCAGGGCCCGACCAGAAGCCATTTGAATAGTGGCACCATCCGCCAGCGGATCCGAAAAAGGAACCCCCAGCTCGAGGATGTCGACTCCAGCCTTTTCCAAGGAGATCGCAACCTTCGCCGTGGCGGCCAGAGTTGGGTCGCCACCGGTGATGTAGGCGATCATTGCAGGTCGTCCCATGACTTTCAGTCGGGCGAAGAGATCGTCGAGTCGATTGGGATGAGATTGCTGGCTGTTCATGCTTGAAAGAGATGGATCAAAGGGCCAAATGCCTCTCAGGACAACCTTTTGGTGCTCTTTACTCTGTATTTCTATAACTACAGATAATGTATGTCATGAATAATGGAATGTTGGAAAAGGAAAGAAGCCCCCCTTACAGCATTTAAATAAGGAGTCCTACTGGGCGACCTTCCTCAGAATCTCGATCTCCGCCACCATCGTGTCGGCTTGATCGCCGGTCGTTGTCTGGGATGGACCACGGTAAACAAATCCTTCCTTCTCTGCCGCCATCTGGAGGCTCCCTGCCAGGGCGGGCCAATCCTTGCTCTTCAAGATCACAACAATACGGATCTTATCTTGATCAACGGCCTCAACGTACTGCTGATGATATTTATCCAGAACGTGATGAACAGACATGGAGGCCTTATGGATCGATGCGGCCGGTGTCACGATAGCCACCTGCTGCATCTTCGGTTTCAGCCTTGGAATGTGAATCACGCTGGCCGCAGCCTGCTCAATCTTTGCCCTGAGTGAGGACATTTCCGGAGATTGCGGCGCGGGCGGCGCTTCCTCCGACGTTTTTTTAGGTGTCGTGGAAGTGGTTTTTTTGGTGAAGACGATGTGCTGGCTCTTCTTGAAAGCCAGACCCATGGATACAAGCGGCACCATGAGGAGCGTCAGCAGAATGATCAACAGGAA
>CANIBV010000119.1 GCA_947466005.1 Spartobacteria bacterium
CCCCTTGAGCCCGGCTATGTAAATAGGAATTCCGGACGCGGCGAAATTCGAGACCTTTGGCAGCACTCCCGGTTCAAGGAAGCTCCAGTTGTTCACCACATCGGCCGCCCGAACGTCCCCCCCGAGAGTCACGACAACCATGAGCGAGAAGAGTAGCCGGGAGGTTTTCATAAGTGGGGAGGGGTGGTAGTTGAACAGCGAAGGAAGTCTTCGAGTCGCGCACAAAGTCACTCTTTATCGAATTTGGAGAGTCACGCTCTAAGCTGTCAAGGGGAATAGATACAAAATCTTTGGGGTCTATGGGAGCGGTTTGCGTCCCCGTGCTTGGCTAGAGCAGGACTTTCACAACAACTTTTTTCGCCGCGGAGGGTTGGGTGACGGCGACCCCCGGCATATGGACATCCTGGGGCCAAAAGATGGCGAACTGGCCCGCGCGAAGATGGAGAAAATCTCCCGATCCTTCGTAAAGCGCGTAATCGCCATCAGTCTTGTAAGCGTCCTTGACAATCATCGATGTCAGCGGCGCGTAGCCGATCAACTCCTCTCCCTCCACGATAAATTGGATGTCGGCATATGCGCGGTGCGACTCCCAGGCTCCTTGTTCCATCGCTCGGGTGTCATATTCCTGGTACATGGCGTACAGCGAATCACCCTCGATGTCGTTGCGTCCGAGTTTGAGAGCACCGAAATCCACATCCTTGAGAAACGCAAGCCCAGAGGCGATGCGCGGGGAGAGAGAGGAGTAATGGTCTGAGTGATGGAGAAGGTCGATGATCATGGGAAAGCGGATGAACTAGATAAGAAACAAGCGTCGGACTGGAAGTCAACAAGCGCGATAGATAATTATCTGCGCCATTATTGAATATCTTCTTGTTCGTGCCGATATGCAGATTTAAGGATAATTGATGAATTTTTGCGGACGATGAAGTCCAAATCAATGGCTCTGATCGATAACCCCAACGAGATCCGTCTCGCGATATTGGGCTGCAGCGCGGGGAACGGGCATCCTTACTCATGGAGTGCTATGTTCAACGGATACGACCGTGAGGTCATGACGAGGGAGTGTCCCTTTCCGGGAATACCCGCCTACCTCAACAAGGAACCGTCTGACACGCTGAGAATTCCTGGTGCGAAGGTGACGCACATCTGCTGCACGGGCGATGGGGGGTTCACTGCCGGGCATGTGGCGAAATGTGCCCTCATTCCTCATGTGGTTGAAAATCCGATGGACGTTATCGGGCACGTGGATGCGGTGATCATCGCGACCGATATTGGGAGCGAGCATGTCGAGCGCGCCTCTCCGTTTGTCGAGGCGGGGCTTCCGGTCTTCATCGACAAGCCACTTGCCGACAACGCGGGCGACCTGCGGATTTTTTCCGACTGGGTGGCTGCGGGCAAGCCGATCATGTCGTCGAGCGCGATGCGCTATGCCAAGGAGTTCCTGCCTTACCGGCTCTCGACGAACGAACTCGGGGAGCTCAGGTTTGCCAGCATCACCACGCCGAAGAGCTGGGAGGCGTATGGCATCCATGCGCTGGAGAGTATTTATCCGATCCTTGGACCGGGTTTTCTGAGCGTCCGCAACACAGGCATAAAGGAGCGGAATATCGTCCATCTCAAGCACCGGAGTGGAGTCGACGCGGTCGTGGTCGCCACGTCCGACATGTATGGGGCCTTTGGCTGCCTCCAGCTTTGCGGCACGGTTGGACATGCGCAGGTCGCATGCGGCGACACGTTCTTCGCCTTCAAGGCCCAGCTTGAGGCCTTTATCGAATTCCTGCGTACGGGCGTGCATCCGTTCCCGTTTTCTGAGACCGTGGAGCTCATGCAGCTTGTGATCGCGGGCATCCTCAGCCGCGATCAGGGCGGGCGCGAGGTGACCATCGAAGAACTCGTCGGCATCTGATTCTTTTTCAACCAAACACAACACCATGAAACTCCGCTCCAGCCGTGTGCTGAAACTCCTCCGCGAAGGCCAACTCCCGACGGTCTTCAAATGCAACCTGTCCGATCCCCGCGTCATGGAAATTGCCGGACTCTCCGGCGCCGATGCCGTCTGGCTTTGCACCGAGCATGTGCCCAATGACTGGATTGGTCTGGAGAACCAGATCCGGGCCGCCCGATTGCATGATATGGATTCGTTCGTCCGCGTTGCCCGGGGCAGCTACAGCGACTACATCCGCCCGTTCGAGGCCGATGCCACCGGGATAATCGTCCCCCATGTGGCCAGCGAGGAAGAGGCCCGGCAGATTGTGGAGTGGGTGCGGTTTTGCCCGGAAGGGAAGCGCGCGCTGGATGGTGGAAATGTCGACGGCCAGTTCTGCATAGTGCCTGTCGATCAGTATCTCGAGCACTCGAACCGCGAGCGCGTCGTGATCCTCCAGATCGAATCTCCCGAGGCCTTGGAAAACGTGGAAAAGATCGCTGCGGTGCCGGGGTTCAACGGGATTTTATTCGGTCCCGGGGACTTCAGCCACCGGATCGGGAAGGTCGGCCAGTTGGACGATCCGCAGGTTGTGGCAGCCCGCAAGCGAGTTGCCGCCGCGTGCCTCAAGCACGGCAAGTTTGCCATGTCCGCCGGCCTCATCGCGCCGCTGGCCGAGTTGGTCTCCGAGGGATACCGTGTCATCAATATCGGATCCGACGTGTTCGCGCTCAGTGCCTACGTCAAACAGCGGATCGAACTCGTGCAAGGGCAGATCGATGCGTTGCCTGAAGGCCTCAAACCCGCCGCCCGCTCCCCTTATGCATGATACCTCCTTGCTTCACGACAAAGTGATCGTCCAATTCGGCGGCACCGGCCTACTCGGCCGGTCGCTTGTCGCCTCGCTGGGCGGCTCCGGGGCCACCCTGATTATCGCCTCTCGCGACCGCTCATCGCTAGAGTCCCTGGCTGTCTCCGAATGTTCCGCAGGACGCACCGTGCATGTCGATGAGGTGGACATCTGCGACGAGGCCTCGCTCCATGCGCTCCGCGATCGCGTGCTCGCGCAGCACGGGAGAGTGGATGGGATCGTCTTCAACGCGGTCAGCCGCCCAATGGCTAAAATGAGCGCCGACCTCTCCGACTGGAAGGCCTCCATGGAGACCAACGCCACAGGTTTTTTTGCCACGGTGCGTGCTTTTGGAGACGCCATGGCCGCGAAGGGGTCCGGGAGCATCGTCAACATCGCCTCCATGCAGGGGATGGTCGGCATGAACCCATGGCTCTACGAGGGGACCTCGATGACCACGTCCCCGGATTACTTTTTTCACAAGGGCGGGATGATCAACCTGACGCGCTACCTCGCCTCTCATTATGGGCTGCAGGGCGTGCGCGTGAATGCGGTCTCGCCCGGCGGCATCTACAACCCGGAGAAACCGCAGGCCCCTGAGTTTCTCGAACGCTACGCAAAGACGACCATGCTAGGACGGATGGCCGAAGCCCGCGAGATTGGCGGGGCGGTCGTGTTTCTGCTCAGCGATGCCTCGACCTACATCACCGGAGTCAACCTGCCTGTTGACGGAGGATATACTGCAAAATGAAAACATGGAGCTCACTCGAAGGGAAAACCATCTGGATCACCGGCGGCGCCGGCTACCTCGGCTCGGCCGTCACGGAAGCGCTCGACGCGGCCGGGGCGAAGGTCCTCTGCTTTGATCTCGCCGGACGCGCTGAGGCGCTCGTGCGCGAGAAAAAACTCAGTCGCACCACAGGGCTCGATTTCGATTTCAACGACACCGCCGCGCTGCCTGGGTTTGTAGATGCGATGATCGCGGAGCACGGTTTGCCCGACGGACTCGCGCACCTCACGATGGTCTCATCTGCGGGAAAGCGTCTCGAGGAGATCACGCCGGAGGAATTTCAGAGGACCCTCGACCTCACGCCGACGTTCGTTTTCTGCCGCGCGCTTGCCGGACGCATGAAGCAACGCGGCTCCGGCAGCATCGTGCTCTTCTCAAGCATGTATGGCGTCGTCGCCCCGGATCCCAGGATCTATAAGGATCCGATGACCCCGAACCCCATCGACTACGGTGCGGCCAAGGCGGCGATTCTCCAACTCTCCCGCTACCTC
>CANIBV010000120.1 GCA_947466005.1 Spartobacteria bacterium
CCGTCGGGGTCTGCGCTTCCAGATTCCGGAGTTTCTTTGGCAGGAGCGTGTTGAGCCTGAGCTTTCGGAAAACCGACTGCGCACCGCTGGCCTGGTAGAGCCAGAGTCCTCTTCCGAACAAGCGGAGCAGGCGAGGGCGAGTAAAAAGCCCATTGAGAAGGATACTGCGGATCGCATTGCGACGAGGGTTGTCGAGCGCGCCGGATTTCTCGACCTCCGCGCGGGCGACTTCAAAGAGGAGGCCATACTCGACGCCGGCAGGGCAGGCGGTTTCACAGGCTAGGCAACCAAGGCAAAAATACATCTCCTCGCCGAAGGTCCGCGTTGCCTCCATCTTGCCGTCGGCAATGGCCCGCATCAGCGAAATGCGTCCCCTCGGGCTGTGGCGCTCCAACTTCGTGGCATCGTAGGTTGGACAGGACGGCAGACACATGCCGCAATGCATGCACTGCTGGAGAACAGAGTAGTCCAGGCTCTTGAGCCCCGTGTGGGCGAGATTGTGCGGCGCGTGGGAATGTCCGCCAGAGCACCCCACATCCGGAGGGGAACTTTGAACGCTCAACTCTGAAGGCTCAACTTTTAACGGGGATTGCGAAGTCATAATGTTTTCGGTGTTTCTTTTCAGGGGTGCGTAAGCTGATCACCCGGATGATCCGTGCCGCGTCATCGGAAAGCCTTTCCTCTAAATCAAAAGACCGCTCACTCATGAGAATCCCTCATTAAAGGTTAAATGTTGAGCATTAAACGTTAAGTATTTAATCGAAGATCTTCCCAGGATTTAAAATCCCCGCCGGATCGAAGGCGGCTTTCATGCGGCGCATGATTTCAAGGTTTAGGTCGCTTGTCGCTGCCTTGAGGAATTCCTTTTTGGCAAGGCCGACTCCGTGTTCGCCCGTGATGGTGCCTCCAAGGGAAACGGCGAAATCGAAAATTTCCTTCATTGCGAGTTCCACGCGGTGCATTTCTTCGTGGTTACGCTCGTTGGTGAGGAAAGTGGGATGCAGGTTGCCGTCGCCCATGTGGCCGAAGGTTCCGATTTTGAGATGGTGGCGCCGACCGGTCTCCTGAATGAAGCGAATCATTGCGGCCAATTCGCTTCTGGGAACCGTGGCGTCCTCAAGAATGGTCGTGGGCGCGACACGGGCGAGGGACGAGAAGGCCGCTCGGCGTGCCGAGGCAAGGGCGGCAGCCTGCTCGGCGGTTTCGGCGACCTGCACGGAGGTTGCGCCGTGATGGCGGGCGAGTTCCGCCATGCGGTCCGCCTCCTCGGCGACGGCCGCGGGATGACCATCGGTTTCGATCAACAAGATCGCCGCCGCATCGCGGGGCAGGCCGACCTTGGAAAAATCCTCCACGCAATTGATCGTCACCGAGTCGAGGAACTCGAGAGTGCACGGGATGATCTTCGCGGCAATGATTGCGGAGACGGTCTCGGCGGCGCTCTCCATCGTGCCAAAGACAGCCATCAGCGTGCGACGCGCGGCAGGTTTGGGAATCAGTTTCAGCAGGACCTTGGTGACGATGCCAAGCGTCCCCTCGGATCCGATGAAGAGGTCGCGGAGCGAGTATCCGGCCACATCCTTCACGCATTTGTTGCCTGTAAAAATGACCTCTCCCGAGGCAAGCACGACTTCGAGACCCATGACATAGTCCTTCGTCACGCCATACTTCAGGCCGCGAAGTCCGCCGGAGTTTTCCGCGACATTCCCGCCGATGGTTGAGATCTTCATCGAACCGGGGTCCGGCGGATAGAACAGCCCAGCATTTTCCGCGGCCGTGGCCACATCGAGAGTTATGGCTCCCGCCTCCGCGAGCAGCGTGAGGTTTTTTTCATCCAACTCCAGAATGCGGTTCATTTTCGAGAGACAGAGCACGACGCACCCTGTGACGGGAATGCTCCCGCCGCTCAATCCGGTGCCCGATCCGCGGGTGACCACCGGAACACCGCATTCCCCCGCCAGCTTCACCAGTCCTGCAACCTCCTCCGTGCTGGTGGGAAAAAGCACAAGATCGGGCATGGTCTGGAAGATCGCGGTGCCATCAAACGAGTAAGGAATGAGGTCTTCCTTCTCCACAAGGCGTACGATATGAGGGAATTGTGCCGCTGAGAGGGAGTTGAATTTTGCAGTCATGCGGAAGTAAAAAGGTGACAGTAAGGACCAAATATAACCGCTAATGTTCGCTCAAGAAAGACGCAAGTTGATTCGGAAAGTGGTAAGGGAAAAGTAGTGGTTCGATCGATCCAGGTGATTAATTCCGCCGCTTTCCTGATAGGAATCTAGGTTCGCCTTGAGCAGATGGGGTCGGGAGGTCATCCCATTAGTTACTACTTGTTCCAGGGCGCTCGTGCCAACAGAAGCCCCATGCCGCACCAATCCGTAACCCCGGCAAAGATCAACCCGGCGCCGACAAAAGCAGAGAGTGCCAAGAAGGCCGGGTGGACCAGGAAACCAAGGATCAAGCCGAGGAGGACCAGGGTCCCGGCCCCGATACGAACCTGTCGCTCGATGCTGATGGTTTTTCGCACCCCGTGCACAACCGGAAGCCCTGCCGCAACCCAGCCCTGAGTTCCTCCTTCGACAACGCTGACATCGGTGAATCCGGCTGCAAGAAAATGACCTGCTGCCGTGGCCGCACGCCCTCCCTTCTCACACAGGAGGTAGACGGGTACATCCTTTGGGAGTGCCTGATCGCCTGAGAGAGCGGTCGCATGAATGTTATCCAGAGGGATATTCCGGGCCCCCCGTGCATGGAGCGACCCGAATTCACCCGGGGTGCGCACATCGAGGAGGATGGAAGAGGGCTTGGATTCAGTGATGCTATTGGCTTGTGCGGGAGTGATTACGGACGCCTGTCTCATGCTCCACACATAGGGCGCCCTGTTTGGGCAGGCAAGGGCATCCGGATGCTAGCGCTTGATCGACTTGATGATTTGGTCGAAGACGCCACGATCGGCGAAGTATGTTTTCTGAGCTTTTTCCCATCCTCCGAAGTCAGCGATGGTGGTCAGTTTCACGTTCTTGAACTGGCTTGCGTACTTGGCCTTGGCGGCGGGATCAATAGGCCGATAGAAATTCTTGCCGATGATCTCCTGCCCCTCCGGGGTATAGAGGTACTCGAGGTAAGCTGTGGCCTGCTTGCGGGTATTGTGCCGGTCGACATTGGCATCGATCACGGTGACAGGAGGTTCTGCCAGAATGCTGATCGATGGGGTGACGATATCGTAATCGTTGTTATTGATTTTCTTGACCAGAAGCGCCTCATTCTCCCAGGAGATCGACACATCCCCCAGTTTCCGTTCCGTGAACGCAATGGTGCCGGCACGTGCTGCCGGAGGAAGACCGTTTTTCAGCGCGTTCTTGTAGATCTTACCGATGAACTCACGGATCCTTGATTCATCCCCTCCAAATGCTTTCTGGGCATAGGACCATGCTCCTAGGAAGTTCCAGCGGGCACCGCCACCAGTTTTCGGATTGGGTGTGATGATCGAGACATCCTCGCGGGCAAGGTCGTTCCAATCCTTGATATTCTTCGGGTTGCCCTTGCGGACCAGGAAGACGATCGTGGAGGTGTAGGGTGAACTGTTGTGGGGAAGTCGTGACTGCCAATCGTTAGGGATCAGTGGCTTGTCAAAGGCACCTGTGCTTCCCTTGTCATGGATGGCATCGATGTCATAGGCAAGGGCCAGCGTGGCTACATCCGCCTCACCGCCATCTTGAATGAGCCGTGACTGGGAGCCAGAGCCTCCATGGGAGGTGGCGATTTTAACATCTTCGCCTGTCTGGCTCTTCCAATGGCTGGAAAATGCCTTATTGAACTCGGCATAGAGTTCCCGAGTCGGGTCGTAGCTCACGTTTAGGAGAGAGACTTCGGCTTTGACCGTATGGAGTGTCACTGCTCCGAGCAGTATGA
>CANIBV010000121.1 GCA_947466005.1 Spartobacteria bacterium
CCTCTGCCATGACTTCGGGTCCGATGCCGTCTCCGGCCAGCACTGCGATGCGATAGGTATTGCTCATCGGAGAAGAATGCATGGAATTTTTGAATCTGGAACTCAGGAAATCAGGAAAAATCGCTAACTTGTCCCATGCTCCCCCAATCATCTGCCGTTAATCAGCAACTCTCAGCTTCCTGAGTTCCTGATTAATTCTTTTCTCATTTGCTTACCCAGCAAGCACCGCAGTGATAAACTCTCTCACCTTCACTGGATCCTTCTGGCCCAGAGCGGACTCGACACCGCTTGCAACATCGACGGCATGAGGATGGACCTGCCCTGCGGCGGCGGCAACATTCCCCGGGGTCAGTCCCCCGGCCAGAATCACCTTGCGGTCGGGATGCGAGGCGATGAACTTGGAGGCTAGCCCCCAATCAATCGTGTGACCGCTTCCGCCATAGGTCCCCTGCACGGCGGCATCGAGCAAGAGGTAGGGCGTCGAGAATGTTACCGCAACGGCAAGGTCCCCCTCCTCACGAATACGCAGGGCCTTTATCCAAAAAGGAAACAAGGAGCCCGCAGAGGCACAGAACTCAGGGGTCTCATCCCCGTGAAACTGGATTGCGTGAAAACACCCGGCATCCGCAAGGCGCTTCAAGAGACTTTCATTGGGGTTCACCACGACGGCCACCAGGGCGATGTCGGGATACGCAACGGAGAGATCCTTGATCCATCCGAGATCCGCATCTTCCGGAAACGATCTCGGGGAAGGGGGGTAAAAGTTGAAGCCGAGGGCTCCGGCCCCCGCCTCAATGGCTCCCTCGGCATCCTCGGGTCTCGTGATCCCGCAGATCTTCGGTGCCGAAGGCGTATGGTCGAAAAACGGAATCATGGGAAAAATATAGAAACCAGGAAACCAAGAAGGAGCTAGGTAGAGTTTTTTCTCAATTACTCCGCGCCTCTGCGTCTCCGCGCGAAATTCAGGACTTCGGCTAATCTTCCGACACTACCCGCCCCTCCACCTGCTTTATCTGGGGATGATGGGTGACCGGATAGACATGGCCATCGCTGGAACGGAAGAAGCTGCTCAAGATCCAGCTGATAATGCCGATCACGATGCCGGCGAAGAGCGCGTTCCAGAAACCCTCAACATGAAAACCGGGGATCACGGCTGAAACAAAGAGCAAGAGGAGGGCGTTGATGACCAGGATAAAGAAACCCATGGTGATGATAATAAACGGGAGGCTCAGGAGGAGAAGGACAGGACGGATCAGGGCATTGATGATACCAAGCAGTAACGCAGCGCCGATGAGCGTCCCGGTCGAGTTGTAGGAGATCCCGGGGATCAGGTGGGTGGCGCCCATGACAGCGAGGGTTGTGATCAACCAGCGGATGAGGAATTCCTTCATATGTTAAGAATAGCGCCTCAAACGGAAGAATTGGCAGAAAAAAGCATTCGACGAGGGGGGAAATCGGCATACCCTTTGCTTACAACGAGTAACATTCATGGCTACAAAATCTCCCAAAAGCACCCCCGCTTCCACTGCAAAGCCAGTCAAGAAGGCGGCGACCAAGGCCCCCAAGTCTTCCGATAAAGTGAAGCCCAAGGCAATCGTCCGCAAGCAGAGGGCGGCGGGAAAGTCCTCCACCAAGCGGCCCCCAAGCTTCACCTTAGATACAAAGCCGGTCACAGCAGATCCCGTCATCTCCAATGACGATGTCAGTCTCCGGGCCTACTTCATTTCCGAACGCCGTCAGAAGATGGGTTGGGGGGGTGATTCCGCCACCGACTGGGCTGACGCCATGAGTCAACTCCGTGCCGAGGCGCTTGAGAAGCCGCTAAAGAAAAGGTGACGCGGGGCTTCTCCTGAAAGCTTAATGCCCAAGGTAAGCGCCTCGAATCCTGGGATTCTCCAGGAGCTCAGTGCCTGTGCCGGATAGCGTGATGCTGCCAAGTTCCAGCAGAAAGGCGCGTTGAGCCAACCTCAAAGCCATGGTGGCGTTTTGCTCCACGACAAGAAGTGACACTCCTGCACTGTTGATGTCCCTTAGGATGGAGAAGATTTCCAGGACGAGCTTGGGCGCCAGACCCATCGAAGGCTCATCCAAAAGGAGGATCTTGGAGCGGCTCATCAGAGCCCGTCCCACCGCCAGCATCTGCTGCTCTCCCCCGGAAAGGGTTCCGGCAACCTGCCGCTGTCGCTCACGGAGCCGGGGCAGGAGGTTGTAGACCTTTTCGAGGTTTTCAGGTGCCTCCTTGCGGTTGGTCCAGGCTCCAAGCAGGAGATTCTCAAGGACGGTTAGATTCCCGAAGATGCCACGCCCCTCCGGCACGAGCGAGAGGCCGCGGCACACAATCTGCTCCGAAGGCATCTGCGT
Organism: Spartobacteria bacterium; assembly: GCA_947466005.1. Taxonomy (GTDB): domain Bacteria; phylum Verrucomicrobiota; class Verrucomicrobiia; order Chthoniobacterales; family UBA6821; genus UBA6821. The sequence goes on from CANIBV010000121.1 coordinate 2,362, forward strand.
GATGTCCGTGGCTCCGATGGATACCCTTCCCGTGTGGGGAACAGCACCCGCGATGGCGCGCAGGGTGGAGGATTTTCCCGCTCCGTTTGCCCCGATAATCGCCACAATCTCTCCTGGAGCCACGGTCAGGGAGATCCCCTTCACTGCGCTGATGGCACCGTAATGAACCTCAAGATTCTCCACGTTCAGTGGTTGCTCACTCAAGAGATGTTCACTCATGGTATTTCCCCCTCTGCACCGAGGTAAGCCTCGATCACCCGCGGATTGTTCTGAATCTCAGTCGGAGACCCGCCCGCGATGCGGACTCCGAAATCAAGCACCTCAATACGGGTGCAGAGCCCCATGACTAACTGCATGTGATGCTCGATGATGATGATGGTGAGTGAGAATTTCTTCTGCACCCATCGGAGAAAATCAAGGAGCTTCATCGCCTCGGAGGGATTCATGCCTGCCGCCGGCTCATCCAGCAGAAGCAGGGACGGACGCAGGGCAAGGGCGCGGGCGATCTCGAGGCGTCGCTGCGATCCGTAGGGAAGGTCCCCCGCCCTTTCATGGGCAAGCGAGCCGAGCTCAAAGAGATCCAGAAGCTCCTGGGCGGCGCGGGTCGATCCCTGCTCCGCCTGCCGCAGACCCGTGGAATGAAACAGGGCGGCCATGGGGGAATACTTTAGGTGCGAGTCATAAGCAATGCGGACATTCTCCAGAACGCTCAACTCACGGAAAAGTCGGATGTTCTGGAAGGTTCGGGCAATGCCAAGTCGGGCGATCTCGGAGGGGCGGAGGCGATCGATCCGATTGCCCCGGAAGAGGATCTCCCCGGAACTTGGCCGATAGATGCCGCTCAAAAGATTGAAGAACGTGGTCTTCCCCGCGCCATTGGGCCCGATGATACCCATCAGGTCGGAATCGTGGACCATCATGCCGAGATCAGCGATGGCGCGAAGGCCGCCGAATTCCCGCGTCAGGTTTCTGATTTCAAGGAGGGGTGTCATTGCTTCGGCGCAGGCTTGGGCTTGGGATTGCGCTCACCCCGAGGCTTCAACCAGGACCAGTCACTGTATCCCATGATGCCGCTAGGACGGAAAAGCATCAGGAGAACCAGCATGAGCGGCAGAACCACCATGCGCCATGTTCCGAGAGGTTGGAGAATCTGGGTCAGTACGGTCACAACGCCGGCTCCGAGCAGGGAACCTCCCAAGGAGGCGACCCCACCCAGATAGACCATCACGAGCATCTCGGTGGACTTCAGGATATCGAAGGAGGAGGGATTGATGAACTGCAGTTGATGGGCAAAGAGGGCCCCCGCAACTCCCGCAAAAAAGGCCGAAGTAACAAAGGCCGCGAGCTTGGCCGAGCGGGTATCAACGCCCATCGACTCGGCCGCTACCTCATCCTCCCGGATGGCTGAGATCCCGCGTCCGAACTTTGAGTAAACCAAGTTCCGGACACCCCAGAAAGCGACGACGCAGCAGAAA
>CANIBV010000122.1 GCA_947466005.1 Spartobacteria bacterium
CCCCTTTTTCTCAAGCAAGAGATCAAAGGTATCCAGCAGAACCTGGGCATCCCGCAGGGGAGCCATCCGGGAGGCCGCATCGCGAAGTAGCCCGGTCAAGTCGTTTCGTTGGTCTCGTGTGAAGGAAGGAGCTGTCAATTCGATGATGGAGCGCACCTTCTTGATCGTTGTGCGCGCGTTGTGGATTGCCTCGGGTGACACGTTGTTTCCCCGGAGCTCCGTGATCGCGGATTCCAACTGAAGGGCCGCGATGGCCTTGAGGCCCTTGCCGATCGCCTCCCGACGATGAAGGTGCAGGCGCGGCTTCTTCGGAGGCTTCTGGCGGGTCATAGCAGCGGAGCGTCCACGACCTTTCTTTTTTCGGGATGCATGCTTCTGTATCATGAGCCGGTTGGCGTTGCTCAGGGTGCCTCGTGACGCCAGAGACGATATGGATGAACAGTCAGGTTGGAATTATAGTAGCGGGGGTCGCCGGTCACTTCCCTGCCGATCCATACCGGCATCTCCACGGCATCTCCCTCATCGGCGAGTTCGACTTCAGCCAGAATCAGGCCGGCATTCTCCCCGAGGAATTCATCCACTTCCCAGATGTGTCGTCCATGGGGGATTTTGTGACGGATCTTCTCAATCACGGGGCCATCGCAGAGAGGGAGCAGTTGACGTGCATCCGCGACAGGAATCTCGTATTCAAACTCGGTGCGTGAGATGCCGGTCACGGGCCCCTTGATCGTGAGGAACGCCTTTGCTCCCGCGATGCGCACGCGAACCGTCCGTCCGGTCCCCCGGGAGAGATATCCCTGGGCATACGGAACGCCCTCAACCCCAAGGCGCCATGCATCATAGCCTGCCTTTTCTGATAGCAGGAATTTGCGTTCTATTTCGACTCCCATGTCAGTTGAGCCTCGCACCGGGGAAAGCCTCACGGCAAGAGCAGTAGTCAATTTCTTCTTGGTGGCATCCTTGGAAAAGCTCGATTACATTTGTACTATCATGTGGATTATTTACGCCTCTGCCGCCGCGGTCTGCTGGGGCATGAGTTACGCCGCCTGCGGCCCTCTTCTGAAAAAGGGCCTCGATCCGCTTGTCTTTCTGCTCGGATACGCTCTCTTTGGCCTTCTTGGAGCCATTTTTGCCCTCTCCTCGACGGGAAGGTTATCCCTAGCCTTCAAGTCTCCCACACTGAATGCCTCCGACATCGGTTGGTTTCTTTTCTCGGTCGCCGGTTCCGCTCTAGGTGCCTACCTGACTTATGCCGCCATGGGAGCGAAGAACCCGACGTTGGTTTCATTGATCGAGATCACCTATCCGCTTTTTGTGGTTCTCTTCGCATGGGTCTTTTTCCGGGAAACACAGCTGAATGTCGTCACATTCTGCGGTGGTCTGCTTGTTCTTGCAGGCGTCTCCGTCATCATCATCGGTGAGCGCTGATCCGGATGACGAACAAAGCTTCCTCAGGAACATTGAACTCGCTGACGCGCCGTCAGTTTGTGGCGGGACTGGGAGCCTTTTTCGCCTCCCAGTTGCTGCTTCCCCCAGTTCTTCGTGGAGCCACGCTTGATCAACGACTCAAGCCACTGCGTCTCGGATTCCTGACGGATTGCCACACCATGGCGGAGCATGACGCCCCCGCCTCCCTTGCCCGTACCGCTGAGCTCATGAACTCCTTGAAGCCTGACCTGATTATCGGGGGGGGGGACTTTGTCCACGGTGGATTCTATGCTTCAGGAAAGGTCATGGAGAGCCGCTGGGTGCTGGCAGACCGCTTCCTGCGTCAACTCAATGCACGGCTGGAGCCGGTGATCGGGAACCATGACCTCTATGAGCCCCTTCTTTCGGATGGATCCCCGGCGGGCAACGATCCGAAGTGGCGATGGAAAAAGTATTTTAGGCAGAACCGGACCTACCGGTCCTTTGAATTTCAAGGATACCGTTTCCTGATGTTGGATTCGATCAAGGTGGTCGGAGGGGGCAGCCCCTACCGCGGATGGATCGACGCAGCCCAGCTTCTTTGGTTGGACCAAGAGCTCGCCAGAATCCCGGCCAATCAGCCGATCATCCTCTGCACGCACATTCCCTTTGCGACTTCCATGAGGGACTCGTTCGGTCCGATCATGGGACCATCACCTGGTCGTGTGCATGTGATTAATTCGGACCTGGTCATGAAGAAGCTCCGAGGGCGTCCTCTGGCCCTCATCATGCAGGGGCATGTGCATATCAACGAGCGCCTGGAGTCTGAGGGAGTCCCCTGCATCACGGGTGGGGCCGTCTGCGGAAAGTGGTGGCAGGGGCCAAACATGGGCACCTATCCGGGTCTTGGACTGATCGAGATCCATCCGGCTCATAGCAGGAAGAATTCTTTAACCTCGGAGGTGGATTGGAATTATTTGAACACTCCTGCCGCGCCCGGATTGATCAGAGTCGCCTAAGTCTTCCCGTCAGGCAGTGTGTCGGATCAGGGCAATCACAATCTCAATCACGATCAGTATGACGATGGCGACCTCAAGCAGTTCGCCGCGGGATCCGGAGGCCTCGGCATAGAGCGCATCGTAGGTATCCCTCACAATCGAGAGCTTGCGGTCCACTGCGGCGCTAACTGTGGGAACGCGGAAAATCTCCAACGAGGCAAGGTAGATCCTGGCCAGGTAGACATCCTCGGTCACCTGAAGAACGTTGTCTGCCTTCTCCGTGAGTTCGGTCACCTCCGCTACCAGTGTATAGAGTTTGCGCGCCAGATCGGCGAACCTGCGGGGGGCTAGGAGATTCGTCGCTCGACGTGCCCGTTTGACGAGTTCGTACATGCGCGGAAGTTCGTCGTCCAGCAGTTCGTCATAGTAGCGGAACTCCAGGAGTTGGGCATTGGCGACCTCGAGGATGTCCGTCACGTCCGAGTCATGGTTTGGCTCATAGATGAAAGCCCTGTCCCAAGTCACCACCACCAAGTCATCCTCGTAGTATGAGAAGCGCTGCTTCAGGAGGTCCTTCCGGAACTTTTCGGAAAGAGGGCGGTTTTCCCCTGATAAGACAGGGATGAGGTCGACCCGATCCGGGAGTTCCTCCCCCTTGACTGGTTCGTTCCACTTCTGCACCACCGCGATCAAATAATCCTCGCTCAGGGCGGAAGGACTCGGTCGGGTCATGGCCGGCGTGAGAGAATCACGAATCTTTGAGAGAAGTTGAAGCCAGGGGCCGTTCTCCACGTTCGGGCCGATCGAGCGGTCGACCGCATTGGTAAAATCCGAAAACTCGACCCATGGCATGTTACCGGTGGGGACGCGCACCGAGAGGGCGACAACACCGAAATCATAGAGTCTGGCCGTGACTGTTGCTGTGTGTGTGCCGTTACCGATGCTTAGGGTCACGGGATCCATTGTGAGCAACACGGGGGGCACGTCAAAGGCAAGGGCCTTGGTGGGGGCGGAACTCAAGCGGCTGCGCATGCTGGTCCCACCGAAGCGTTCGGACCAGAGGGTCTCCACCTCCTTCAGGTCGATCGAGTAGGCGATATCGAAGAGACGCAGGGCAATCACCGCGCCGGACTGAACGTGGAGTTCTGACATGGTATCGAGGGTCTTTTCCGTGCGATGGACACAGGGATGTAATCACAAGGTAGACTGGGAGTTGCCATACGGCAACTTTTGCAGGCTGAGAGAGAATCAAGCGGCGAACTGACCCCCACTGCCAAGAAACGCTTCCCCTAGTTGAGTCCAAGCCTTGCGACCAAGTTCAAGCAAAGGGCAAAGAGTGTCGCACCGAGGAAGACGCAGACGGGAAGAGTCAGCACCC
>CANIBV010000123.1 GCA_947466005.1 Spartobacteria bacterium
CATTGGGGGTGGTTCTTTGCAGTGGGGTTTGTCCTGCTGATTCTTGTCCATGAATTCGGACATCTCGTCGCGGCCAAGAAATGCGGCCTCAAGGTTGGCGCTCCCATCTTCATACCCTTTATGGGTGCCATGATCGCCCTCAAGGAAGCCCCCAAGAATGCCTGGATTGAATCCCAGGTGGGTATTGGTGGTCCGATCCTAGGAACCATCGGTGCGGGAGCCTGCGAGGTAATCTTCCTGCTCACAGGCAATGCCTTTTTCCGTGATCTGGCCTACACAGGATTCTTTTTGAATCTCTTCAATCTGGTTCCTTTGGGATTTCTGGATGGGGGGCGCATTGTGACGGCGCTCTCTCCGTGGATCTGGCTTGTAGGTTTTGTTATTCTTGCGGTCCTGACCTACTTCCACTTCAACTTTCTGCTGCTGTTGATTCTGATTCTTTCGCTGCCCAGGCTCTTCTCACTCTTCAAGCAGAAGTCTGATGCGGAGCGCCGCTATTACGAGGTCACTCCAGAGCAGCGCGTGATCATGGCGGCAATGTATTTTGGACTCATCGCTTTCTTGGTGTTGGGCATGCAGATGACTCATGTTATCCGGTAACCTATGGAAGAGAGTCAGCCACCTACCAACTCAGGGAGTCGTATGGCTTTGGTAGACTGCAATAACTTCTTCTGCTCCTGCGAGCGGGCCTTTAACCCCGCCCTTATGGGCAAGCCAGTCGTCGTGCTCTCCAACAACGACGGATGCATCATCTCCCGGAGCGAGGAGGCTAAGGCGATAGGCATTCCGATGGGTGCCCCTCTACACGAACAGCAGGAGGTCATCAGCAAGCATGGTGTCCAGGTCTTTAGCTCCAACTACACCCTCTACGGCGACATGTCGGCACGGGTGATGTCGATCCTCCGAGAAGAGGCGCTGGCCATGGAGGTCTACTCGATCGATGAGGCGTTCCTTCAACTGCCGAGAAACTTTAGCGAGGAGCACGCCCGTGTGCTTAGAGCGAAGATCATCCAGTGGACAGGAATCCCGGTCTGCATCGGGATCGGCTCGACCAAGCTCCTGGCCAAGCTAGCCAACCGCCACGCCAAGAAGAACAAGACGCTCACAGGAGGGGTCTTCGACCTCGCAAACTACTGGGATCCGGAGGGGATCATGGCAGAAACTCCCACGGATGGTCTCTGGGGTGTTGGCAAGAACCTTGCTGTCCGTCTCAAGGGCATGGGCGTCAAGACAGCCCTGGAGTTCAAGCAGGCCGACCCGGCATCTATCCGGAAAAGCATGGGAGTGATCGGGGAGCGCCTCCTACGGGAGCTTAACGGAATCTCCTGCCTGGAGCTGGAGGAGATGCCGCCAGACAGGAAGGGGGTGATGGCCAGCAGGTCCTTCGGGAGTGCTGTGGAGACTCTGGAGGAGCTGGAAGAGGCCCTGGCCAACCACGTGGCCCGTGCGAGCGAGAAGGTTCGCCGTTTTGGTCTGCTCGCCACCCGGATGGAGGTCTTCCTCCAGACCAACCGCTTCAAGAAGGAGGAGCCCCAGTATTCCCGAGGGATAGGCATCACTCTGGATCGACCGACTCATGCTTCGGCGGAGCTCATGACCGCGGCCAGAGCACTGCTCAAACGGATCTACAGGCCCGGCTACCGCTACAAGAAGACTGGCGTACAGCTTGTGAACCTGGTGGACGAGGACGCCTATCAGCCCAGCCTCTTTGACTTCGATCAGCCCAAGGCTCGGATCGACGTGGACAAGATCGTGGACGAGCTCAACCATCGGCTGGGCGACCCCAAGAACCCCGTCATCACACGAGCCTCACAAGGAACCGACCGCTCCGGTAGGGGAGGCAAGGGTTGGAAGATGAAGGCAGAGAGGCATTCTCCCCACTACACGACCAACTGGAGGGAGTTGCCGGTGGCGAAGGCAGGGTAGGTGGCATCCCTACCGGTGGGCCGCTAGCCCTAGGTTTGTTCGGCCTGCTTGGGCTACCGGTCTGCACCCCTCGCGAAAAACGGGGGTCATGGAAAAAATCATTTGGTTGTGCCGGGTGGCATCAGGCGCGACCGTGTGATTGCAACCTTATGATGTTCCAGCGACTCATCACGCCCTGCATGTTTCTGCTCTTTTCGATACACGCTCCCTGTGCGCAGATCGAAGAGCGGAGGGGTCTCCCTGTTTCGCAGCCAAGGGAAGCTCGCGCCGAAATCAATGATCTTGCGCGGTTCATAGCTGGAATGCAGCCCTCTGCAGGGAGCCCCCTTGACAATCTTGCGGCAACACCGGAGTGGAAGGCCTTTGCCGCCGACATGAACGAACGCTGGCACGCATTCGATGCTGCCCGGCTGAAACCAATCCGTAACTGGAGAAGCGCAGCCATGGGAGGAATCCATCCCTCCACCCTCTTCTACCCATTCAGCGGACCTGATTATATTTACGCCGAGACGCTCTTTCCGGAGGCTAATCAGTATATTTTGTGCGGGCAGGAACCTGTCGGCGAGCCTCCCTCGATGGAAAACATCAAGCCGCTCCCCCGAACACTCAGATGGGTAGAATCTTCGTTTAAATCACTGTTGGATGCCGGTTACTTTGTGACCAAGGACATGCGTGCCGACCTGAAAACGCAGGGAACGATGTTCATCCAGTGCATCATGCTCGCTCGCGCGGGCGACCGCATTGTCTCGATCAAGCATGACGCGGGACATTCGGAGATTCATTTCCTCCGGGCGGGAGACGGACGACCCTCAACCCTGTATTACTTTTGCGTCAACTTGCGGAATGGCGGGCGAGGAACGTGGAACCCCTCCTTTGAGAGCTTTGTCAGACAGTCCCGGCCTGGTGCCGCCTACATCAAGTCGGCATCCTATCTCCTGCACGAACAGGACTTTTCGATGATCCGTGATCTCCTGCTCTCGGTCTGCCCGGTAATCGTGCAGGACGATTCCGGTATTCCGCTACGCTATTTCGATCCGGGACATTGGAATATGCGTCTCTACGGGGCCTACACGCCTCCGCTGGATATTTTCAAAAAATATTACCAACCGGGACTGGCGGAACTCTACGGGAAGACCACGACTGCACCCCTTGATTTCGGGACCGGTTATCATTGGGACCCAAGAACAGCAAACCTTGTCATTTACAGCCGAAAGTAGGGGACGATCGGACGCTTCCGGAACGGATCCTATGAGTCCTTCACATAAACCCCGATCAACGGACGTGGATAAGGGGTGCGCGAAATAAAATCGCTGACATAACCCGAGTCTGTCCGCATTTCGACGTGGCCCGCGTCAGCTCCCCCGTAAACAATCACAGCACCCACCGGCGCATCCCTGGGATTGGTGACCGGCAGTTTCCTGAAGCCGAATTTACTGCAAAGCTCTTCACCGGCCTGTTTTGCCCAGGGCGACTCGGGGCGTTTTGCGACGACCCCGGCATCAAGCAGCGCATTCTTGACAAAATGCCAGCAGCGCAGCGTCGGCTTCGGGTAAGCCCGGCTCACAGCGATCTTGGCCGCCCGTATCATGCGGCGGTCGTATGTAAACCGGGTCGTGTGGTGTCCAAACAGCACAACCGAATGCGATGGAATGTTCCAGACAGTCCCTTGGCCGGCGCTGGACTCATCGGCACGTAGTACCTGCACCGTGACCAGCACAGAGAAGACGCACAGAGATAAAATGGAGGCGGGACGGTTAATGATACGACATTCACGGTAGGTGCATCAGCTGACTATGCAAACTGATAGATGATTTCGCAGGAAACCGCATCTTTTCTTCCAACCC
>CANIBV010000124.1 GCA_947466005.1 Spartobacteria bacterium
GCAGATTGTTTAAATTCGCCAATGAAGGGATCTCCAAGCCTTCCACCTCACGGAGGGATCTGTTGGATGACATCATCTACCATCTTAATCCGTCCCAAGATTGGATCTCCGCACGGATCACCAGTGGGGAGAATCAGAGCTATCGTGTCGTCAACAACCACTCCAAGGGATCAGCGATGAAGGCCGAAGATCTCTGGGAGAAAGTCGATGCACTGACCCATCCTGATGGCTCGGTATCCGGCAGTCACAAGAGTTTCAATCCCGGCATTCCTGAACAGGGATTCGCTCTCCTGATGTTTTCCACCCATTCCACCGCGAAGATTGAACCTATCCTTCAGATCATTGTGCCGAATCAGCTGGAGCAGAATCATTGGAACAACGATCTCCTCCAACTCATGACCTCAAACGTGGCCATCGTGCTCGAACGGGAGATCATGAATGTCGAACTTGTCCACAAGGCCTCCCATGATCCACTGACCGGCGCGGCGAATCGCACGCTCATCCTCTCCAAGCTTTCCGACGCGATTCAAAACATCGTACCCGGCCGGGTGAATTCGGCGTTGTTCTTCATCGATCTGGATGACTTCAAGGATGTGAATGACAATTTCGGCCATCACACTGGGGATGACCTTCTGATCGCGATTGCCGAGCGCCTCAAGACCTGCTCGCGGGAAAATGATCTGGTGGGCCGCCTCAGTGGTGATGAGTTTGTGCTGCTGGCGAACGATGTAGGGAACGATGAGGATCTGGAACGTCTACTCAAAAGACTGAACTCAAGCTTCAAGCATCCCCATCGAATTGACGGCCATCTACTCAAGATCACGGCAAGCATCGGCTGCATCCCGATAAATGATCGTTCCACTACCGTAGAAAGTCTGATGCAGCAAGCGGAGGGCGTCATGTACCTGGTCAAGAACGGTCATCGCAAAGGCATCTGCGTTGCTGATGAGGGGATCCTGAGGATGATATCCCACAAACGTTCCATGATCATAGAGGTCAAGGAGGCGCTGCACATGAATCGACTCTCGCTGTATGCCCAGCCGATCATCGATCTGGAGCGGGGCGCGATCGTTGGCGCTGAGTTCCTTTTGCGAATCACGGGAAGGAACGGCAGAATCTTGCCGAGCGACGCCTTCATGAGCACGATCGAGCGTAGCCATTACCTCGTGAGGATCGACGAGTGGGTCTTCGGGGAGGCCCTCAGGATCATGAAGGGTTTCACTGATCAGTTGATAAGTATCGACGGTTTTTACATCAGCATCAACATCACGCCGGCCGTCCTGAACATCCTCAACTACGGGGCCAAATGCATCTCCAGAATCAGGGAACACGGCATCGATCCAAGCCACCTCATGATGGAGATTACGGAGAATAACCTCATCCCCTTCATCGGAACGGTCATCGAGAACCTGCATGCCCTCCGGGCGGGAGGGGTACGCATAGCAGTTGATGACTTCGGGACAGGGTACAGCAACCTCCAGAACCTCTCCACACTACCACTCGACTTCATCAAGATTGACAGGACGCTTGTGACAGCTTCGAGCGGTAACACAAAGAGGGAATCCCTGCTCTCAGCCTCCACGTCGATTGCAAAGAACCTGAACCTGGAGATCATTGCAGAAGGGATCGAGACTAAGGAGGATGAGAACCTCGTCCGCTCGCTGGGTTGCCGTTATGCCCAGGGATTCTTTTACGCCAGACCGATGCCGATGGATCACTTCCTGAAGGTTCTGCAGAAGCAATCCTTCCTGAGCGATTTTTCCGGGATATTAACAACTGCTGAGAGCGCCCCCCCCTCCGATCACCCGGCTGTCACGGCAGGCACAGCCGTGGCCAACTGATCTCAAGATGAAAAGATTCACCACTCGCTCGCTGACCCCACGACGAGCCCCATCGCACGACCACACGGAGGATCAGCCAATGCATGATCCCCTCACCGGCGCCTGCAGTCGTGTCACGATGCTTGATGAGATCGCCAAGGCAATCAGCAGCGTCGACCCCACCCATCCGGACGCCCTCCTACTCTACCTCAACGTCAACGGATTCAGGGCCGTGAACGACAAGTTCGGCCACGAGATGGGTGACCGCCTGCTGGTCGAGGTGGCCAGACGCCTCGAGTCCGTTTGCCACAACGGACACCTGCTCGGTCGGGTCAGTGGCGATGAGTTCATCCTTCTTCTCAGACATGCAGGACGGTTTCATCCCCTCAACCCGATGCTCAACCGAGTCGATCGGTGCATGAGCCAACCGTTCATGCTGGGTGACCTTGAGATCAACATCTCAGTCAGCATCGGATGCGTCATCATCACGGACAAAAAAGCTACCGCCTCCGAGCTTATGCATCAGGGTGAGATAGCGATGTCGCTGGTGAAGAGGGGCGAACGGAAAGGGATCTCCCTTGCTGACGAGGAGATCGTCCGGGAGATCGAGGCAGCCCGCCAGATCGACCGGAAGATCCAGCACGCAGTGAAGCACCGTGGCTTTTTTCTCCATTTCCAGCCGACTGTTACCCTAAAGGACGGCACCGTTACGGGAGCGGAGGCTCTGCTCCGACTCACCGACGAGAATGGAGGCGTCTTCGCCGCCTCCGACTTCATGGCTGCCATTGCGCGGAGTGAGTATGGAGACATCGTCGACGAATGGGTCTTTGCCGAGGCGATCCACCTCCTCAGGTTGCAGGGAAAGGATCTCTTGGGTCGCAAAGGATTCCGCCTCTCACTGAATGTCAGCACCCCCATCCTCACGAGCGCCGGTTACGCCAGCCACTTCCTTTCGAAACTCAGGACATCCTGCCTCACACCGGAATCACTCGCCCTGGAGCTTGTCGAATCACCTATCCTCCGGAACAACCCGATCCTTATCGAGAACCTGACCGTGCTCCGGGATGCTGGGATCGTGATCATCCTGGATGATTTCGGGTCGGGTGACTGCAACTTCCAGGAGTTGGCGCGTCTCCCGATCAACTCTGTCAAGATCTCCTCCACCTTCTATGCAGGCATCCAGACTGGGAACACCACGGAAAAGGCACTTCTTGAGGGGATTGTCGGCATCGCCCAGAAACTCGGCTACGAGGTCATTGCAAAAGGGGTGGAGACACAGGCTCATGCGGAGCACCTTCAGTCACTGGGATGCCGCTACGCACAGGGATACCACTTTGCCAAACCGATGCCGATCGGGGAGTTCCTCGACTACGCAAGGAACCATTCTCCTAAGGAAGCGCCCCTCCCTTAAGCTTCCACGGCTTCGGCAGCGTCGACACGGATAGGACTCGTTAAGTACCTGATTGTTGCTCCTCAATCCTTGTTCCTTCTTCCTTTTTCATTGAGCGGCAGTTGAGAGACACCTCCCACCGGGGAGGCATATCTAAGCGAAAGCAGTAGGCCTATTCCCTGTCGTGCAAGGCGGGGTGGGAGTAAATTGATCCCATGGCAGCATTCGCTGAGAAGGAAGGCTTGAAGAACAAGGGGTTCAACAAGGGTTTGTGGAACATCTCCCCGGTTTTCCTCATGTCAATCGGTTCATTCTGGTCCGCCTCGGATCACTTACCCCTTCTTATGGGCCTCGATCAAGCCAGGGATCAGAGCACGAGACCGGACGAAGCAATAACACGCTAAAGGAACAAGGCACCAAGACCATGACCATGAGCAAGAAAACACCCAAACCGACGCCCAAGCCAAGGCCCAAGGGAGCACGCAAAGCAGCCACGAAGGCGGCTCTGAAAGCTACCTCCCTACAATCAGACAAAGCAAAATCCAGACCGCAACTCC
>CANIBV010000125.1 GCA_947466005.1 Spartobacteria bacterium
GGGTTCCCTGACCGCGCCTGGGAGCAACCTTAGTTGAATTCCTTGAGAGAAAAAGCGGTTCCCTTTGATGCTTCCCATACACCTTTTGGCTTGTTTAGACCTAGGCTGAAGGGTCTATAGTCTCGCCCCTTACTCTTATGGCGGATCCTATCCTCACTTTTGGCCTTCCTTCCGGCAGTCTCATGGAAGCAACCCTCTCGCTCTTCAAGCGGGCGGGCTTCTCCATTTCAGGTGCCAGCCGCTCCTATCGTCCCGTTGTGGATGACCCAGAACTCCGCCTTCGCCTCCTGCGCGCGCAGGAAATCAGCCGCTACGTCGAGGGGGGCTTCCTGGATTGCGGAATCACTGGACGCGACTGGGTCGAAGAAAACGGCTCCGAGGTCGAGGTGCTCGCCGAGCTACCTTACAGCAAGGCCACGGCCAACCCGACCCGCTGGGTGATCGCCGTGCCGGAGGATTCCCCTTACAAGTCGGTCAAGGATCTCGAGGGCAAGCGCATCGCCACAGAGGCAGTCGGACTCACCCAGCGCTATCTGGAGAGCAAGGGAGTGAAGGCAGTGGTGGAGTTTTCCTGGGGTGCGACCGAGGTGAAGGTGCCCGAACTTGTCGATGCGATCGTCGATATCACCGAGACCGGTTCCTCCCTCCGCGCCAACAATCTCCGCATCCTCGAGACCATCATCGAGTCGTACCCTGTCTTTGTGGCGGGGAAGGCCGCCTTTGCCGACAAGTGGAAGAGGGAGAAGATGGAGCGCATCGCCCTCCTGCTCGTCGGGGCACTGACGGCACGTGACAAGGTCGGTCTGAAGATGAACCTTCCGCGGACAAAGTTGCAAAATCTCCTCGACGCGTTACCCGCTCTCCGCAATCCTACCGTTTCGCCTTTGGCCCAAAACGACTGGGTGGCTGTGGAAACTGTCATCGACGAGAAAATCGTCCGGGAGATCATACCGCAACTGAAGTCACTCGGTGCCGAAGGAATCATCGAATACCCTCTTAACAAAGTCGTCTACTAAGACAGCTCTCTAGAACCGAAAAAAACCAGCACGATGGGATCAATCAAAAAGAAACGTAAAGCCAAGATCGCGAAACACAAACGCCGTAAGCGCATGAAGCTGAACCGGCACAAGAAGCGCTTGCGTTACAAGTCCTAGCACTTAGCGGCTTTCGCTGCGTTGCTTGGGCCGGAAGAAAACTTCCTGACCGACACTTTTCAAAGCAGAGCTCCCTCAAGGTTGACCTTGCAGGGAGCTTTCTTTTTTCGGACGAAGAACTTGCGCTGGGCGGCAGGAAAAGCGGGGTTTATGCCCCGATGTCGCGGCGAAGCTGTTTCCCCTCGAAGGCAATCTTATCGGCGGCGGCGTAGGCTTTGGTACGCGCCTCCTCAATCGTCTCCCCAAGTGCCGTTACGCCGAGGACACGGCCACCGTTGGTGACAACCATTCCATTCTTCAGCGCCGTGCCGGCGTGGAAGATCACGACGTCGGGATCTGCCGAGGCCTCCTCCACCTCCACTTCTTTAAGGCCGGTGATGACTTTTCCCTTTTCGATCGGACCCGGATAGCCCCCCGAGGCCAGCACGATGCAGACAGCAGCGCGCTCATCCCATACGGGTTGAACCGAGGAGAGTCTTCCATCGATGGTCGCCTCGATCAGGTCTAGGAGATCGCTTTGGAGTCGTCGCATCAGGACCTGTGTCTCCGGATCACCGAAGCGGCAGTTGAACTCCAGCACCATGGGTCCCTTTGGCGTCATCATGAGGCCAGGGAAGAGCATCCCGTTGAAGGGAAGGCCATCAGCCGCAAGCCCCTGCACAAATGGATCCATCACCTCATGGCGGATGCGCTCCGCCATCACGCCTTCGACCTCACGGGAGGGGCTGATCGTGCCCATGCCGCCGGTATTGAGTCCCTGATCGCCGTCGAGGGCCCTCTTGTGGTCCTTGGCATCGGGGAAAAGGGTGTAGTTCGTGCCATCGACCAGCGCATGAATCGAGCACTCTGGCCCGGTCAGGAACTCCTCGATCACCACGATGGATCCCGCGTCGCCGAAGACCTTCTCGATCATCGACTGGCGGACGGCTGTTTCGGCCTCCTCCCTGGTCTGCGCAATCACGACTCCCTTGCCGAGCGCGAGTCCGTCGGCCTTCACGACCAGGGGATAGGATGCGGCCCGGCAATGAGCCAGAGCCGCCTCGCTGTTAGAAAAGGTGTGGGAGGCCGCTGTCGGGATGCCGTGGCGAACCATGAACTCCTTGGCAAAGGACTTGGAAGCCTCGAGCCGTGCGGCGGCAGCCAGCGGCCCAAAAACACGCAACCCATTCTCCTGAAAGAGATCCACGATGCCGGCGGCCAGAGGATCGTCCGGACCGACAATCGTGAGATCGATCAACTGGCTCTTGGCGAGGGCCATAAGCCCCTGCAGATCCGTTGCCGGAACAGCATGATTCGTCGCTAACTTGGCTGTCCCTGCATTGCCAGGAGCACAGTAGAGTCGACTGACACGAGGGCTTTGGGAGAGTTTCCAGAGAAGCGCGTGCTCACGCCCGCCTGACCCGATCACAAGAATGTTCATGACGGGAGAATGAATGTTCCTCACGCTCTCTGTCCAGCGCCACCCTTCGTTGATTATTCGTTGATTCGTGAATTGCTCGCGCCCTTTTAAACTCTCATCCCTCCTCATCCTGTTTATGTCAGATCCCTTTTTACTCCTTGGCATTGCACGCCGCCCCCTGCTGGATCCCGAGGAGGTAGGTTCGGCTTACCGAAGGCTGGCCGGAGAACTGCATCCTGATCAGGCGAGCGGCGATGTGTCGAAGTTCCGCGAACTGGGTGAGTCGGCCGCCATCCTGAAGGATCCTGCACGCCGTCTCAGGGAATTGGCAGGTGGATCTCAGGCTTCCGGTGGAAGCTCACTGCCACCGGAAGCCTCGGATCTCTTCCCCAAGGTGGCTGGCATCCTGCAACAGGCCGACGACCTCCTCGAAAAACAGAGCCGGGCCACAAACGCCTTGGCCAAGGCTCTGCTGGTCACACCGCTCAGGAAACTGACAAACGATCTGGAAAGAGTTTCCTCACACCTTGAATCATGGAAGAGCACCCTTTATCAGGAGTTGCAGCGGGTGGATCAAGAGTGGCCTGAACACGGGACTCCCACTCCCACTGCGTTAACGGCCCTTCGTCGCCTTGCTGATTCCTTCACCTTTGCGGGGCGCTGGGAGCTTCAACTGCGCAACAGGAAGTTGGCCATCGAGGCGACGCTCGGTTAATCTACTGCGATGATTGCAGGGATCGACCTCGGAACCACCAACTCACTGATCGGAGTCTACGACAGCGGTTTCCCGACACTGCTGGCGGATCACGAGGGGAACAGACTCACTCCCTCCGTCGTCTTCTATGGAGAGAAGGGAGAAGTCTTGGTCGGCCGTGCAGCCATAAGAATGCATGCTCTTTGCACCGAGCGGACGGTCTCATCGGTGAAGCGTCTCATCGGTAGGCGCCATGGCGAGGAGGGAACGGAGGGTCTCATGGGAGCCAGGGGAACCTCGGTGACGATCACCCTCGGAGGTCGCACCCTGACACCCGAGGAAGTTTCCTCGGAGATTCTCAAGAAGCTGAAATCCATCGCCGAGGAACGCCTCGGCACCACGGTCAACCGCGCCGTCATCACCGTCCCCGCCTACTTCAACGATGCGCAACGCGCCGCGACGCGCAAAGCAGGTGAGCTTGCCGGCTTCACCGTCGAGCGCATCCTGAGCGA
>CANIBV010000126.1 GCA_947466005.1 Spartobacteria bacterium
GGCCTGGCGCATCGCCTGGACAGTGATCTTGTCTTTCTCGGTCTCCCGGAAGCGGGCCATCGTGTATCCTTGGGATTGGAGCGTACGGACGAAGGCCGTGCGGTCGCCACCGAACTCCTGACGGATAATCCGCTGCACACTGTCATCGATGATGTAGGAGGGGATGTTGAATTCCTTCTTTTTGAACTCCTGCAGGATGAGCGCGCGGTCGATGAGGTCCTTGATCGCCTCCTTGCGCATTTCCAGAACCCTCCTCTGAAGATCCTCCCCCTGATAAATTTGCGAGGCTGACTTCTCCCTGGCGCCCATCAGTTCGCGCACCTGGGAAAAGGTGATGATGTCTCCGTTCACGACGGCGGCGATGCCATTGACCACCTCTTCGGCGGCATTCAGGGTAACTGAAGCCGTCAAGAGGATGAGGATAGTGGAAAATTTGGTGAGGTTCATGGGCAAAAGGAGGTGTTCGACTCTAGGAGCACGAGGGCGCGGCCTATGTTTTCAGCGCCTCCAGCAAGCGCAAAATCTCAGAAAGCTTGGAAGCGGGCTTGGAGGCCGTCAAGCGTGGAAACCTGTGACCGATGAGAAGGAAGTCACCGCGGCGGGTCAGCATCAACCGATCACCCCGGGTCTCGACCTTCGTTATTCCCTTGGCGGCTGCCGCCCTGCGGATCTTCTCCGCTATCAGAAGGTGGCGAAGTTCTTGAGGGAGAGGACCGAAACGGTCACGCCAGGAGGCCGAAAGGGCCTCCAGTGCAGCGTCGCCGGGCACCGAGGCCAGCGAGCGATGGGCCTCAATCCGAAGCTTCGCCTCGGGGAGATAGGTCGAGGGAATAAAAGCGCCGCAACGGGCCACCCCGACCTCCTCACCCTCACGAGGCGGAGAGACAAGCTCCTCATGAGTGAGCGCCAGAAAATCGAGCCGCAGGTGGGCCTGAGGACCGTCCAGGGGGCCGTTGGCGGAGGGAGTCTCCCCCTTCATCCGGTCGACCGCCTGCCGCAACATCCTGCAGTAGAGGTCGAATCCAACCGCCGCGATCTGACCGCTCTGCGCCGTGCCGAGAAGATTCCCAGCTCCCCGTATCTCCAGATCGCGCATCGCGATCCTAAACCCCGCCCCGAGTTGGGAATACTGCCGAATCGCCTGCACCCTACGGCGGGCTTCGCCGACCATCATCATGTCGCGTGGCAGCATCAGATAGGCATAGGCTTTCTGGCGACCACGACCGACCCGGCCACGGAGTTGGTAGAGATCCGCGAGACCGAACCGGTCGGCGCGGTCGATGATAATGGTGTTGGCATTCGGGATATCGAGACCGCTCTCGATGATCGTCGTAGAGACGAGCACATCGGCATCACCATCCACGAAGCGCTTCATCACTCCTTCCAGCGCCCCCTCCTCCATCTGGCCATGCCCGACGAGAACACGGGCCCCGGGGCAGAGTTCCGTGACCCTGTGCGCGACCTTTTCGATGCTGTCGATCCGGTTGTGAAGCAGGTAGACCTGCCCCCCGCGCGCACGTTCGCGCTGGATGGCATCGCGGATCACCCGCTCGTCGTAGGCGCAGATCACCGTCTCCACGGGTTGGCGGTCGGGCGGGGGGGTCTCGATCACCGACATGTCCCTGGCTCCCATCAGCGAGAGGTAGAGCGTCCGGGGAATCGGCGTTGCAGAAAGAGTGAGTACGTCGATCAGTCGGAAGCGGTCCTTGAGCGCCTCCTTGTGCTTCACCCCGAAGCGCTGCTCCTCGTCGACAATCACCATCCCGATGTCCTTGAAAACGACATCCGGAGAGAGAAGACGGTGGGTCCCGACCACGAGATCAACCGATCCATCGGCAAGACCCTTGACCACCTCGCGCTGTTCAGCGGCGCTCCGGTAGCGGCTCAAGAGCTCGATCTTCACCGGGTACTCACTCATCCGCTCTCGCAGTGTTCGGACGTGTTGCTGTGCCAGCACAGTGGTGGGAGCAAGGAAGACAACCTGCTTGCCGCCCATGAGTGCCTTGAAAGCCGCGCGTAGAGCCACCTCAGTCTTGCCGAACCCGACATCCCCGCAGAGGAGTCGGTCCATCGGGCGGCACGACTCCATGTCCTGCTTGATCTCGGAGACTGCCCGAAGCTGATCGGCGGTCTCGCGGTAGGGGAAACTCTGCTCCAGTTCACGCTGCCACGGAGTATCGGGCCCGTAGGCGAACCCATCCCCGATCTCGCGTTCGGCCTGCAGCTTCAGCAACCGCCCCGCGTAGAGGAAGACGGATTTCTCGGCAGCCTTCCTCGTCTTGGACCACTTGTCATCGCCGAGCGAGGAAAGGTCGGGAGCATGCCTGCCGACGCCGACATATCGCGAGACCTGCCAGGCCTGATCGATGGGGACAAAGAGGCGCGAATCATTGGCGAATTCCAGCGCAAGCACCTCGCCCTCGCTTCCGTCAGCGGCAGGGAGTTGCTGAAGACCCAGATAACGGCCGATGCCATGCTCGGCATGAACGACCAGGTCACCCTCTGCAAACTCCGTGAAGTCGATAGCCGATCGTGAGGCCCTCTGCTTCTCCCTGCGCAGGTGGAGACGTCGGAGTCGCTGACTCGCCGCACGCCCGAAGAGCTCCGCGTCGGCCAGAACGGCAAGCTTCCCCTGAGGAAAGGAGAACCCGCGAGAGATCGCGCCGAGACGAGTCTCGGGAGGGGAGACCCTGGCCTCATTCCCTGCGGCGGGCGACTCAGCCGCCGCGAGGGCGAGTTCGCGGAAGCGCTCACCCTCACCCTCAGTGGCACTCAGGAGAACAACCCTCCATCCCTGGCACTGCCACTCGGCGAGTTGCTTGAAAAATTCTCTCCTCCGCGCCTCATCGACAATGAAATCTCCGGCACCAAAGGAGGCGAAGGGAATCGGATCAAAGACTGGCCTCTGAACTTTCTCCTCTCTGGATTCCTTGGTCTCCTTGAGCTTCAGGTCCTTTGATTTTTTAGCGCTCTTGGAAATCTTTGGCGTGGTCTGGATTTCCGGATCCTCCAGCCCCGGCGCCGAGGAGATCCTGAGTTGGCGGACACATGCAGGGAGAGGGATCACCTCTTCCGATTGTTCTCTCTTCCCTGTGTCGAGTTCAGCTTCCCAGCCGATCTCCACCACCAGGTCGCCGGCCTTGAGATACTCGGCAAGCCTGACACTTGGGCGATCTGTGTCACCCATCTGGATCTCGCACAGGGAGACCTCTCCGACGGAGGTCTGTGTATCGAGGTCAAATTCCCGGATCGAGACTATCCCATCCTCGTCGAACTCAAGACGGCACGGCATCGACTGCTGCCAGGAGAAGAGATCAAGGATGCCGCCGCGGAGCGCGAATTCGCCGCGTCGCGTCACCTGGGCAACGCGCTCATAAGTAGCATCCGTGAGGCGCGCCACCACCCCACCGGGAGATCCTTTCCATCCCGTGCCCAGCGAAAGAAGACTGCCTGTCAGGTCGGCAACGGAGGGAACAAGCTCCTCCCACTGCGTGGTGATCACAACCGGAGCGATCGCCTCTCCCCGGGCTAGCCTCCCCAGCACGGTCAGTCGCTCCGAGGCTATCTCCGGATCAGGAAGACCCAATCCCGCGGACGGGATCTCGAGATCAGGGAAGAGAGCGACCTGTCCTATCCAAGAACCTAGCTCGGAGGCAAACTCCTCCTGTGCCCGCACGTCGCGACAGACAAACCAGACGCAACGCTCTCCACCGAGGGAACGCGCGGCAACA
>CANIBV010000127.1 GCA_947466005.1 Spartobacteria bacterium
CGCTGAAACAGCCCCTGCACCCTGCAAGGATCGGCCCACAATCAGGCCCGACAAGGAGTCGGCGGCGGCGGAGAAACCAATAAGAATCTCAAAGAAGATGGTTTCCCTGGGGGCTGTCATGATCTCCTGAGGGCTTTTTGCGAGTGCCTTTCTTTCTCCCGTGGAGGGGGTTCAGTTACTAGGCCCGATGATCACTGCGTTCCCGTTGTGGACACGAGTAACTGTCACGGGGCCACCATCGGGCCATGAAACGATCGAACCGTTGCCTTTCGAGTCTACACGAGAATGGATATTACCAGTCTGCCTTGTTCCGTCCTTTAAGATGATGTCGTAGACACCGTTATTCACCGTTCCCGATTGAATCTGGGAGGGGTTAACTGGTAGCCCGACGACTTGGGCTCGGATCGACTGGGTTGCAGAGAGGCAGGGTAACAGGACTGCAAGGAGTAGGGTTTTAGTTTTCATGGTATTCTAGGGGTTAGTAGGTAACCGAAAGTCCAGGTGAGACCAGGGTGGTGGTGCTTTCCCCGTGATCAGGGATCGTTCTAATAACTCCACTGCCGGTCTTTGGATCGATGTTGGTCAGGACCCTGCCTTCTACAGTCGAACCATCCTTTAACTTATATTCGTAGTGTCCGCAGGAAACTCTTCCACTGACGACCTGTGACGGGTCGATGCCTGGTGGGATCTGGGCGTTCAGGATAGGACTAAGGTTCAGGGCGAATGCTATGAGGCTCGCCGAGAGGAGGATGAGTTGGGTTTTCATGAGTGTGTTTTTCATTTTATTTCCCCAGGAAGGGTAAGTCGCCGCTACACCCCTCTTTGTTGCCAGAATCCCAGTACCCTCCGCTTCCGTCCGAGGAGACATGTCCTCCGGGGGTCCAGTAGCCACCGCTCCCATCCGAGCTGACATGACCTTCCCTGGTCCAGTAGCCGCCGCTGCCGTCCGAGGAAACATGTCCGCCACCAGGAGTCCAATAACCACCGCTCCCATCCGAAGAAACATGCCCCTCCTTGGTCCAGTAGCCGCCACTTCCGTCTGAGCTGACGTGACCGCACGGGGTCCAATATCCTCCGCTGCCATCCGAGGAGATGTGGTCGGCGAGTACCGAGCCCAAGGGAATCAGGAGGAGTGCTGCGATCAGGAGTGGTTTTGAGTTCATAACTAAATGTATCACAAGATCCCAGACACCAAGTGTCCTAGGTCCAAAGATAGGTGGTTAGGCTGAAGACTGTTAGGCTGTTAGGGGTGGAACAAGCTCCCGGGAGGATGATTCTTGGAAGCAGGAGATAGACTACCGCAGATAGCCCCGACAGGGGCGAGCTGAGCGGGAGCGAACGAGTCAATACGTAGGCGTGGGAACGCCTCGGATAGATCCCGCAGAGGTGGGACCCGAAGGGCGAGCTGAGCGGGAGCGAATGAGTCAATACGTAGGCGTGGGAACGCCTCGGATAGATCCCGCAGAGGTGGGACCCGAAGGGCGAGCTGAGCGGGAGCGAACGAGTCAAACGACCGGCAGATAAAAGGTCTTTAGACTATTAGGAAGAAACGTATTGCTAGGTACTCAGGGATCTTTTCTGAATTGCAGAATCTGAAAAACAGTCGATCAAGTTCGAGTAGCTGCTCGGCGGTCATGGAGTGCGAAGCTTCCTGAGTCTCGTCATGATGCTGGGTGCCTCCTTCGCCTCGCAGAGGGGGCCGAGATGTTGGAAGATGTGATTCCAATCCAAGTTGTCCGAGCCCTGACGAACGATGATTCCGCGGATGTCGTTCCAATCCAGATCCCTGTCGGCGAAGGCCTTCATGACGATGAGATCCTCGGGCGTGCAGAGCTTCACCTCGGCTCCCGGTTCCATCTCGATCATGACGGCGCGTTCAACAGCCTTCTCCTCGAAAGGGAGTGCTCCCAGGGCAATGTCGATCCCAATTCCTTCACCTGAGCGCAGGAGAAGAACGCGGTTCAGTAGGGCAAAGTCACGGGCTCCTTCTATGCGCGGTTCATAATGGGACAGCCATTCGTCGACAAAGGATTCTTCTGCCCCGAATCCTGTCAGGAGAGTGAGATCAAGGTCCATCGTGAAGCGGGGTTCACCCCAATGGAGCACTGCGATGCCGCCGATGATGCAGAACTTCCAGTGCCGTCGATCGCAGAAGTTCTGCAACTCGACCGACAGCTTGGTGAGTTCATTCATGCCGAACGGATTTTAAGGAAGACCCGTTGTTGTTCCACCAGTCCCGAGGAACTCCGAACCGGCATCCTGGCTGCAGTCTGAAGGATGGTTCCGGCGAGATTTCTGAGGGAACGAGCGGTATCGGCCGAGCGGATATCAGCATCACGTACCTCCTGCAGGACGGGTGCTGCCGCGGCCCATTGAGCGATGCGTTTGCTGATTGCAGAGGTATCCGAATTCACCTGGCTATTGTACGCGTGCCGGCAGTTGAAGTCCAATGCATCTGAATCGGATAGGATTCCTGGCCATCTCTTTTAACTCTGCGATCTCTGCGACGCCGTGCGAAATACTCGTTTGGTCACAAGATGCATAGGAAGCACAAGTGGAGCGGGCGGTGAGAGTAGCGAGATGACACGGGATTAGCTTGAAAGTGAGGGGGTTTTTTTAGGATTGGAGAGTCGTAAGGATTAATCCGTCCAGAATCTCAACCAGCCCAAGCTGGAGGAAGTCGGTTGTCCTGACGAAGGGACAGCGCCTTGGAGCACGCTGGGCGACCTTGATCGAGAAACTGGAAGGCGATCCCTCGGTGACTCCGAGACTTAAGGATCAGGCTTTGGCCTGTCTCTGTGCCTACAAGGGGCTGAATTATGAGCATGAACGAGCCGCGGCAAGATGAGTGCTTGGTGAAGCCGCAGCCATAGCACACCTCAAGGTCCTTCCGGCTTTCTGAGGCCGTGTAAAGTGGGAGCTTTTACTCCCCCTTGAAGAGTCGTAGGGCGTTCTCTTCAGGGAGGCCGGCATCGAGGATCCGCTGCGCTGCTTTCTGGATGTCGTAGCTGACACGACGCAGGGTGAAACTGTGCTGCTCTGGATCGTAGATGCCGTAAGTGGCTCGCGTGGAGCCATCGCGTGGTTGGCCGACCGAACCGACATTGATGGCACACGCCCTGGCGCGGTCGAGCAGGACCTCCCCCTCACCGGGGATTCCGAAGCCGACATCCAGATCTCCCCTGAGCAATGCGATCTCGGGCTTGTGGGTGTGACCGAAGAAGCTCACCGGAGTGCGTTGGTTCTCGAAGTGGCGGAGGAAGTCCTTCCGGCCTTTCAGGTACTCGAAGGAGTCGGGAATGTGCAGTGTGGCGTGAACGATGGTGACCGCTCCAACCTCGGCAGTCAGCGGCAGGGAACGGATCCATTTCTTTTCCTCATCGGTAAGTGCCTGCTGGGCGTGAAAGATCCCCGCACTGACGCGCCTTTCTAAGTTGTATTCATTGAGATTCACCAGGGTGTAGGCGTCGTGGTTGCCGATGACCGTGGCCTTGCAGCGCTCCCTAACGAGACGGAGGCACTCTGCCGGAGCGGCTCCGTAGCCGACGATGTCTCCGAGGCAGAGGATCTCGGTGATTCCCTGCTGGTCGATGTCGCTGAGGATGGCCTCAAGGGCATCGATGTTGGCGTGGATGTCTGAGATGAGGGCAGTTTTGGGCATGGTATGATGATACTGGATGGGGTGGGTCGTGGAGCGTCCTAGGCCGC
>CANIBV010000128.1 GCA_947466005.1 Spartobacteria bacterium
AAGCGGCGCGAGACCGCAAGGCCGGTAATGCTTGCCGGCAGGCAAGTGCCGTTCAAGGGTTAAAAGATTAGAAGAAAGCCGTACTGCGGGCTCTTCCGTTCATTTTTAGCCACTCCTCCCTCTAGCCACAAGGAGTCGCCAAGGTGCTGGCCCCCTCTGTGAGTCATTGCCGCGGACTAGTTGCCGGCGAGGTACGGGATGGCCGCTACGCGGTTCTTCACATCCCCGATGCCATCGACGAGATCAGCAATGGAGTCCCAGCGTCCGTTCATCAGGGGCTCGCGGGCATGTCCCGGCATGGAAAACTCAGCACTGAAATCGACATCATCCACGGTTACTTTGTTCTCGGTGAGATCAAGGGTGATGAGTGAGGCGGGGGTCTTCTCGATGAGTGCTCCCAGGGAGGCGATGTCCTGCTTGGACATCTTCACGCAGGGGATCCCGAGGGTGGTGGAGTTGCCGAAGAAGATCTCGGCGAAGCTCTCGGCAATAATGGCTCGGAAGCCATAGCGATAGAGGGCCTGGGGGGCGTGCTCTCGGGAGCTGCCACAGCCGAAATTCGATCCCGAGATCAGGATGCTGGCGCCGTTGAAGCGGGCGTCATCCAAGGGATGGAGTCGGCCGGCGGCCTTTTCGGCGACCTTTGCATCCGCAAAGGCAAACTCTCCCAGTCCGTCGAAGGTGACGCACTTCATGAAGCGGGCCGGGATGATGCGGTCGGTGTCGATGTCGTCTCCGGGGACGAAGACGCCGCGTCCGGTGACCTGGGTGATTTTTTCGAGTGCCATGATTTTAGAGGTTAGGAGATGGGGGCTAGGGAATTAAAGGATCCCGAAAACCTTGCGGGCGTCGCTGACTTCGCCTGTGAGGGCGGCCGCTGCCACCATGAGGGGGCTCATCAGCATGGTGCGTCCGGTCGGGCTGCCCTGGCGGCCCTTGAAGTTACGGTTACTGGAACTGGCGCAGAGTTGATCGCCGACAAGCTTGTCGGGATTCATGCCGAGGCACATGGAGCAACCGGCCCCGCGCCACTCGAAGCCTGCATCGCGGAAGATCTCGGCGATGCCCATCTTTTCGGCAATCGCGGCGACTCCCTGGGAGCCGGGAACGACGATCGCCTTGACGCCTGGGGCGACCTTGCGGCCCCGGAGATGCTTGGCGACTTCCTGGAGATCGGAGAGTCGGCCGTTGGTGCAACTGCCGAGGAAGGCGACATCAATCTTGATGCCTACCGCCGGTGTGCCTGCGGGGAGCTTCATGTGCTCGATCGCCTCGGCGGCGGTCTCACGGTCCTTCTCGGGAAGGTCGGCGGGGTGGGGGATGGACTCGTCGATGAAGATCGCCTGTGCGGGGGTGATGCCCCAGGTGACGGTGGGGAGGATCTCCTCCGCCTTGAAGTTCACGATATCGTCGTAGTGGGCCTCTTTGTCCGAAGCGACCGCCTTCCAGCGGGCGACGGCTGCGTCCCACTCCGCTCCCTTGGGGGAGTAGGGGCGTCCACGGAGGTACTCGAAGGTAGTCTCGTCGGGATTCACATAGCCGACACGGGCGCCGCCCTCGATCGCCATGTTGCAGACGGTCATGCGCTCCTCTTGGGTGAAATTGTCGAAGGTGGATCCGCCGTACTCGTAGGCGAAGCCAATGCCGCCGTTAACGCCAAGATGGCGGATGATATGCAGGATGACATCCTTCGCGTAGACGCCGGGAGAGAGCTTCCCGTCGACATTGATGCGGCGCACCTTCGGCTTTCCGATCGCCATGGTCTGCGTGGCAAGGACGTCACGGACCTGGCTCGTGCCGATGCCGAAGGCGATCGCTCCGAACGCCCCGTGCGTGGAGGTGTGGGAGTCGCCGCAGGCGATCGTGGTGCCGGGTTGCGTGATGCCCTGCTCGGGGCCGACGATGTGAACGATGCCCTGCTTGCCGCTCGGGAGATCAAAGAAGGTGACGCCGGTCTCTGCGCAGTTCTTACGGAGTTCCTTCACCATGGCATCGGCGAGAGGGTCGGAGAATGGCTCGGCGCTCTGGTCGGTCGGGACGATGTGATCGACGGTGGCGAAGGTGCGGTTCGGATAGAGAACCTTGAGCCCGAGGTCGCGAACCATACCGAAGGCCTGGGGACTGGTCACCTCGTGGATGAGGTGAGTGCCGATCAGAAGCTGGGTACGTCCGTCGGGGAGCGTGCGAACAGTGTGTTCCTCCCAGACCTTATCGAGAAGCGTTTTGGCCATAGTCATAAGAAACTAGCGTGAGAGGCCCTTCGGGGCAAAAGGATTCAGCAAGTTTGCTCAGGGGGGCTCGTCAGGCAGGTCTTCTGGAAGGGATTTCAACGTCGAATCAACTTTATGGAACAAAAGATGCTCCTCGGAATGCTCAACCCGTGGAACAGAAATCGTGAGGGCTTCTTCCACGATTGCTTCACGGGTTGGCTCCTTCTAAACTCCATTCCAACATGTCCAAGCTTCCCACAATTCTCTACACCAAGACCGACGAGGCTCCTGCGTTGGCCACCTACTCCTTTCTGCCGATCGTTCAGGCTTTTACCAAGCACGCTGGCATTGCCGTGGAGCTCCGCGACATCTCCCTGGCCGGCCGCATCATCGCCACCTTCCCTGACTTCCTCTCGGAGGATCAGAAAATCGGCGACGCCCTTGCCGAACTCGGTGCCCTGACGCTCAAACCGGAGGCCAACATCATCAAGCTCCCCAATATCAGCGCCTCCATTCCCCAGCTCAAGGCTGCCATCACCGAGATCCAGTCCAAGGGGTACAAGCTGCCTGATTACCCGGACAACCCGCAGACCGATGCCGAAAAGGAGATCCGCTCCCGCTACGACAAGATCAAGGGAAGCGCTGTCAATCCCGTCCTCCGCGAGGGAAATTCAGACCGTCGCGCCCCCAAGGCAGTCAAGGAGTACGCCCGCAAGCACCCTCACTCCATGGGCGCGTGGTCCCCGGAATCCAAGACCAGCGTAGGTACCATGGATAAGGACGATTTCTTCTCCAACGAGAAGTCGGTGACCGTACCTGACGCGACCGAGGTGAAGATCGAGTTTGTTGGCGGTGATGGGGCCACCACGGTCCTGAAGGAGAAAACCCTGCTCAAGGCGGGCGAGATCATCGACAGCACCGTGATGAGCAAAAAGGCTCTGGTTACCTTCCTTGAGCAGCAGATCATCAAGGCAAAGGCCAACGGCGTCCTCTTCTCGCTCCATATGAAGGCGACCATGATGAAGGTCTCCGACCCGATCATCTTCGGTCATTCCGTCGAGGTCTTCTTCAAGGACCTCATCGCGAAGCACTCTGCCGTCATCACTGAGCTCGGCGTCGATTTCAAGAACGGTTTCGGTGACCTGGTCGCCAAGATCCAGACGCTTCCGGCCGATCAGAAAGCCCTCATTGAGGCGGACATCCAGGAGATCCTCGCCAAGGGACCCGCCGTCGCCATGGTGAACTCCGACAAGGGGATCACCAACCTGCATGTTCCAAGTGACGTGATCGTCGATGCCTCCATGCCGGCAATGATCCGTGCCGGCGGCAAGATGTGGGACGCGGCAGGGAAGACTCAGGACACCCTCGCCGTCATTCCCGACAGCTGCTACGCGGGCGTCTATCAGGCAGTCATTGGTTTCTGCAAAGCCCGCGGCGCACTCGACCCCAAGA
>CANIBV010000129.1 GCA_947466005.1 Spartobacteria bacterium
GAGCCCGATCTCGTTCAGGGAACACTCCTGAGGGGATTTGAGTTGCTCCCTACGCTGATGGATCCGATGGCCCGTGCCGTCTACATGGTGTTTCTGGTCTCTGAGGTGCATCCCTTTGCCGACGGCAACGGGAGGATTGCCCGGGTGATGATGAATGCCGAACTGCATGCCAAGGGGCAGGAGCGGATCATTATCCCGAATGTCTTCCGAACGGAGTATCTACAGTCCCTCAAGGCCCTGACTCACAATCAGCGGGCGGATGGGTTGGTGTCGGTCATGGACTACGCGCGGCGCTTCGTAGCCGGAATTGATTTTTCCGATTACGCAAAAGCCTTGATCCAACTCCGGTCCTGCAATGCATTCTCGGCACCCGCCGATGCCATGGGTGGAGGTGGCAAACTGATCTTGTCCGAGGGAGCGTAGCCCCCCCAAAAAACAGTTCCTACTAAAGATCTAATAAATCCCTGATTGCTCCTTTTACCGCAGAAAACTGCTGCTCAGACAATCTGCCCAATTTCCTCAGCAAGGCATGATGATCAATACTCGCAAATCCCTGAACATTCACTGCGGAATGTTTGCTTAACCAGCGCGGTTTCCCAATCTCGACCTCACCCCTTGCTCCACGCAACTGCGAAGTCAGGGGAACGACAACGACGAGAGCCCTGGCGTCTTCAGGTTGCGGATATGCAAGGACCAGTACCGGGCGCTGTTTGGCCGCCAACCCGAAATCAACCACCCAAACCTCTCCCGGGCAAGGTTTAGTATTCACCCAAGGCATTATCCCAAACCTTCCCCTGTTCCGGCGTGCTCAGGAGTGACTCGGGACGCGATGTGATCGTGAAGGGCATGTCACCCCGAAGCTCCACTTGGGCTAGAAAGACATTGAAGGCATCGCTTGCCTTCATCCCAAGACGGGCAAAAACCTTCTCGGCATTACGCAAGCGAGTGGCAGGAACACGTGCTCTGAAAAGGGTTGCCTTGGGCATGTCTCAAAAATGCTCAAAAATGCTCAGAAGTCAATATCAGTCATTTCTTTGGTTCTTCGCTATTTTGAGTGGGTGCCCTTTGACCCCAGAGGGATCCGAGGGGAGAGGTAAATAATCTGGAATTGCTTGCCTGCTCAATGATTCGCATCAGGAAATCAGGAAGAGAGCAGATGGAAAATTCACGAAATGCAGAGGAGATCGGGGCGGAGGAGTCATCGGATCTGTAATGCCATTCCCTGATCTCCATTGGCTCCCTCTTTTTTTCAGATCCTTGGATGGGCCTCGGCTGATTGCCTCGCTCGCTCCAGCTCACCTCGCCCTGACGGGGTGTGCTACCGCGCAGACTAAGCCGTTCCTCCCACCACTCGACGGTCCTATGTGGTACAAATCGTACTTCCCCCCGCCAATCATCCATCTTCCATCTTCCATCTTCAATATCCTAAGCCCTAAGGTGGGAACGTACCGTTCCTCCCGACACTGAACCTATGACACGCGCAACCATCCCCGTGCTGGGAACCCCGCTGCTTGCAACTTCGTACGCGGACCTGAGGGAGGAAGTCCTCTCGTCGGGAGGGCAGGGCCGACCGGTGGTGGTGGATTTCGCCAACACGCAGATCGTGACGATGCGCCGTCATGATCCGGGATTTGCACGCCTGACCGAATGCATCGATCTGACGGCTCCTGACGGGATGCCGCTGGTCTGGGCGATGAATGCCAGAGGAGCGGGACTGAAGGACCGGGTGTACGGGCCGACTTTTACCAGGGAGTTCCTGGCTTCATGTCCTGCCGGGAAGACGCACTATCTCGTGGGCGGTTCGCAGGAATGCGGGCGCCGTTTCCGGGAACGCATGACGGCGCTCAATCCTTCCCTGAATTTCGTGGGAAGCACCCATGGATTTTGCTCCGCCGAAGGTGTGCTCGAGGATGACGAAGCGGTCCTCCGGGAGATTCGGGAGAAGCGACCCGATTTCATCTGGGTCGGGCTGGGCACGCCGAAGCAGTACGGCTGGATCAACCGAATCAAACCGCAACTCGATTACGGAATCCTCCTGGCGGTGGGATTTGCCTTCGACGTGAACGCGGGGATGAAGCCGGACGCCCCGATGTGGATGCAGAGTATGGGGCTGACCTGGGTGTATCGCATGGCCAGTGAACCGAGGCGACTGATCGGAAGATATCTGAAGTGGAACACGCTGTTCCTGTGGTACTGGATGAGGGACGCCCCAAAGGGGCGGAAGATGGGAGATAGGAGATAGGGGGGAGGCTGAGTCGCCCAGGGCTTATATCTCTGCTCTGCGCGAGACATTCCTTCCATTCCTCTGTCGCAGGGATCCCGTTAGAGCATTTTTGATTTATTCTGACGCTCTGAAAAAGGGTGAGGAAGAGAGAATGAATCTGGAACTCAGCCGTAACGGATGCGAAGCAACGGCCGGGCCAGCCAACTCAGGATATGAATAAGACTGGAGAGGTGTCGTGCCGACGATGAAGGAACCGATGGGTCCTCCTCCATGGATATTGCGTTCTTTCTTCTGTGCCCCAGGGTCATGGGCGGATTTCTCTCTTACAAGAGATCGCCACCCTCCTTGGCTTTTTTTATCCCGCGGTCCCTTTCGTTCTGCATTTCCCTTCCTGAGTTCCTGAGTTCCATATTAATCATGCAGTCTCCCCTCAAGCGACAGATTAACTAGAAGATGCTCTAGTGATGGTTTATAAAAAGACGATATAATCAAAGTGGTGTTTGCGATATTGCCGGAAGTACCTGTCTTAAACCCTTGGCTGCACAAGTAGGGTTCTCGATGGAGCGGAGATATAGGGACTAGGAAGCGCTCCCTTGAAGAGCTTTTCTCATCACATCTAAAGGAGTGGATTCGCCGAACCAGAGGGTGTTCTGTAAGGCTCCCTGATGCAGGAGCATGGAGAAGCCGCCAGCACAATGAGCTCCGGCTTTGCGTGCCTGCCTCAGCAGAGCAGTCTCTCCTCCACTGTAGACTGTGTCGTAGATGATGTGATCCGCAGTAAGTAAGCCATCAGGGAGAGGGGATGGATCGTCGGCCTTCATGCCGAGGGGGGTGGCGTTGATGATGACCGCCGAGGATTTAACGGCATAAGCCAAGGTCTCCTGGCTCATATCAATGGACTTCAGGATGCCTGCGTAATCATCCCATTCCTGATCGATCAGTGCCTTGAGCAGGTCTCCTTTGGACTTATTCCGGTTGGCAATGATTGGAAGGCCTCCCTCGATGAGGCATTGGACCGTGATGGCGCGGCCTGCACCACCGGCTCCGCCAAGGATCAGGATATTTTTGTCTCTTAAGCCGGTTGAAAACTCTTCGTAGAATGCCGCCACGAATCCCGGACCATCGGTGTTGAATCCATGCAGTTTTCCGTCACGGACGGCCACTGTATTGATGGCTCCCATGAGACGGGCTTCGCGGCTGACTTCGACCATGAGCGGAAGTGCGGCCTGCTTGTGTGGAATGGTGAGGCTGGCTCCCAGAAATCCCGCCGGGGCAAGGTTCCGGA
>CANIBV010000130.1 GCA_947466005.1 Spartobacteria bacterium
ACTGTAGATGTCTGCGGGGCTGCCCTGGGACTCGTCATTCTCTCCCCGCTCTACCTGGCGATCGCCATCATCATCAAACTGACCAGTCCCGGACCTGTCATTTTTTCCCAAGTCCGCAGCGGCAAGAGGGGAAAGCGGTTCACCATCCTGAAGTTCCGCTCGATGGTGGCCAACGCCCCCGAACTGCATGTCGATCTGTCGCATCAAAACGAAATGGAGGGTCCCGTGTTCAAGATCACCCATGATCCCAGGGTGACACCCTTCGGCTCCTTCCTTCGACGAACCAGTCTGGATGAAATCCCCCAGTTGGTGAATGTCCTCCGCGGAGAAATGAGCATCGTGGGCCCTCGCCCCCTCCCCGACTACGAGACGGAGAGGATCGAAAAGAGCGCGCATCGTCGTCGCCTGAGCGTCAAGCCCGGCCTGACCTGCCTCTGGCAGATTCGGGGTAGGAACTCCATCAAGAGATTTGACGAGTGGGTCAAGTTGGACCTCGAGTATATTGATAAAGCGTCATTGCTCCTGGATCTTTGGATCATCCTTCAGACGATTCCGGTAGTGCTTTTCCGCCGCGGAGCCCGCTAGGGAAGCGACGTTGCGTCCATTTCATAGGTGTCGGGCTTGAATATTCCTTCTGGATTTCCATGGGGATATCCGATGTGATTGATGCCCCCAAAAAGATGCATCCTTTCAAGATCTCCCCCAACCCCCTGAGAGCCGTTCACTCGGTTCTTATGGCCTCAGCCATGCTCCTCTGCTCCATCGTGCTGCTTCACGCGCAGGCCAACACGGAATTTGCGATCACAAAAATCGAACCGCAGATCGTCACGACACCGGCAATCTCCTATTCCGGGGCCACTCAGAAGGCCTCTCGTCCAAAGAGCTGGATGGAAGTAGAGGTGACCTTCACCTGGGTTCCGCGCACGCCGACGGAGAAGTTCTCCGACGATGTCACCTTCAACTATTATGTACTCCTCTCCAACAAGAGCGTGGCCTTCCCTCAGGGCGCTCTCCTCACGGGTCAGGTGACCCATACCTCCCTGCCCGCCAAGCAGAATGATCTGAAAACGGTCATGTATCTGAGCCCCAGAAGCATGGAACGGTTCTTTGACGGGAAGATCCCTGCAAGTGCGGCATCCGCCATTGTTGATATCGGCGTGACGATCACCCGCCAGGGTCAGGTGGTCGCGGAAAAGAGCCTCAAAGGAACCGGCCAGTGGTGGCCCCAGTATCAGCAGACGGTCGGCTACCTCCTGAACAAAACCGAGACCCCGTTTGCACCCTTGAACTCGGATTACTACGAGGCGGTCAAAAAACAGTAAGCTCCAGGCTTTAGAACTTCAGGGGCTCGCACCTCCTACCTCTTATTTCACCACCCCTTCCTGATGGCAGCACCCAAAAAGCTTCTCGTTCTGGATCTCGGCATGCAGTCGCTTCGTCTGGCTGAGTTCACGACGTCGTCGACTGGGGCCCTCAAACTGCTCCGCGCCGCACGTCGTGAGTTTCTCCTGGATCCTGCGCTAGATACCTCCAGGCCAGACCAGGCACGGCTTGCAGTTCAGGAGATTCTGAAGGAATGGAAACTCAAGAAATCCGATGTCGTCCTTGTTCTTCCGGCCCACACTGTCTTCTCGCGCGTTGTTCCGCTTGATGTTCCCGGAGGAGCCGCCGGGCCGATCGATGCCGTCGTCAAGTTTGAGGCGCAGCAGAATATCCCCTTCCCACTGGACGAGGTTGTTTGGGATTACGTGGTTAAAGGAGAAACCCCCTCCGGCGGGGTGAATGTTGTTTTTGTGGCGGTCAAGTCGGACATTCTCGAGTCGTTCTGCCATGCGGTGACAGCAAACGGGCTGAAGATCATCTCCGTCACCGTGGCTCCCCTCGCCCTGTATGATGCCCTGCGCTACGTCTTCCCGGAAGAGCCTGAATCGACCACACTCCTTCTGGACATCGGCTCAAGGACTTCCAATATGGTCATTGCTGCGCCGGACTCCTTCTTTTCGCGAAGCATCCCCTCGGGTGGCCTGGCAGTGACAACGGCCATCGCCAAGGATATTCATGCCAGCCTTGAGGAAGCGGAACATCTCAAGATCACCCGCGGCAGTGTGGCCCTTGGGGCAGGCTTTGAGCCTCCGTCTGATCCGATTGAGGCTAATCTGGCACGCATCGCCCGTCAGTCCCTGCTCAAGACCCAAGCCGACATCAGCCGCTCGCTCAGTTATTACCGTTCAAATATGGGGGGCAGCGATCCGCAACGTATCCTGCTGACGGGAGGGATGGCCTCAATGCCTTATCTGGCGGAGTTCTTAAACGAGAAACTCCAAAAGGACGTCTCCTTTTTCAATCCGCTTCATGACATCTCGGGCGGCGAGATCGATCACTCGACCACTGCCTCCTTCATTGAGTCGAATGCCAATAATCTGGGCGAGCTTGTCGGGGGTGCCCTAGAGCTGATTCCCGAAACGAGGACCTCGATCAGGCTCCTGACCTCCTCACTAACCAAGCAGAGGGAGCTTGCAAAGCGCCTTCCCCACCTTGTGGGAGCCATGCTTCTTTTTCTTGCAGCACTTGCAGCTTGGTATGTCTATGCGGTCAAGGCCTCGATGGTAACGCGCGATGAAACCTCCCGGATCTCCTCCTCAATAGCCGAGGAAAAGGATATTTTCTCAAGGATTCAGAAGATCGCTAGCGAGCAGACCGTGGTCGAGACCACGGCAACACAACTACTCTCTGCGATCCACTTAAGGGAGGCCTACCCGATGATCCTCGCGGATCTGAGCGCACGGGTGCCCGAGCGCTTCCTCTGGATCACGGAAATCCAACCTGTGGGAGATGCCACTCAGAAAGGGGGGACGGCCAGGGTCTCAGAGGGCCAGGGCCCGATCACCGCTCTGCTTGTGAAGGGACTCTACCTCGACAACCCTCGTCAGGCCTCCGTGATCGATGATCTGGTGACCTCCCTCCAGTCCTCTGAAATCTTCTCCGTGGAGGAAAAGGAAAAATCCAAGATCATCACCCAGCGCGGTAGCCCGAGCGGTGAGTATTGGGCCTATCCCTTCTCCCTAAGGATACCGCTCCGCACTCCCTTCACCCCCCTTCCCTGAACAGGATGAACAAGATCACCACCTGGCTTGCAGAGAATAAGATCATGGCTTCACTCGTCGCCGTCTTCATTGTGTCGACGGCACTGCTTGGCTGGCTGGCCTACACCGCATGGGATGATTACGGCATCGCCTTTGCCGAATACACGGACAAGTCATCCCAACTCGCCAAGCTCTCGCAGCAGAAACCTTTCCCCAACAAAACAAACCTGACAAAACTGGAAAAGACTGTTGCGCAGCAAAAGAGCGAGCTGAAGACGCTTGTCAATGAACTGCAGCGCTACACGGTTCCGGCCTTTGGCAACTTGGGAAAAGTAAAGCCACAGGACAGGCCTGAGCAGTTTCAAGATGCCCTTCGCAATGAGGTCACGCG
>CANIBV010000131.1 GCA_947466005.1 Spartobacteria bacterium
AGGCGGCGTGCGCGGGCAAGCTCCACAAGGCGGTTGTACCTCTCCACGAGATCCGCAAGAGGGTACTGGTCGGCGTGACGGATGACGGGAACGAGAACGCCGTCTTCAGCTTCCACGGCGAAACCGATATCGATGGAGCGGGGATGGATCACTCGGTCACCGATGAGTCTTCCCGCAACTGCTGGCGTTTCTGAAAGTGCAATGGCAAGCGCGCGAAGGGCATAGAGTGCAGGTCCAGCCTTCACCGTCTGCTTTTTCCGGTGGGCCAGAAGAATGTCGAGCTGAACGGGAAGAACCACCGTGGCAAGCGGGCGGGTCCAACTGCGTCGCATGGCATCAGCGACAGCCACACGCATAGAGGAAGCCGCCGAGATCGTGTTTCTCTCAAGATCCTGCAGGAAGCGCTCCAGATCGTCGATGGTCACACGGCCCCCCGCTCCGCTTCCAGCCACACCGGCAAGATCGGCAGCGTGGAGACCAAGCTCGGCCATACGCGCCTTCATGCGCGGTGAAAGGAAACTGGCTCCGCCTGCATGCGCGGGGACCGGGAGACCGCTTACGGTAGGTTCGACGGCATTTTTAGCTGGCTTTTCAGCATCGACTCCGGCAGTTCCGGGGGCCTTTTTTTTCTTCGTCGTTTCGACGGGAGGAGGCGCGTCGTTCAGGCCGAGGCGCTCGGCGTCCTCCTCGCTGATCTCCAGATATCCGAGCGTTGCCCCGACGGCATAGCTCTCGCCGATGGTGACGGTGATTTCCTTGAGTACACCGCCGCAGGGGGCGGTCACACCCATCACGGCCTTGTTGGTTTCGACCTCAAGCAAGTCGGTATCAGCCTCCACGCGGTCACCGACAGCAAAGGCAGCCCTCACGATGGTTGCCTCGGCAATGGACTCCCCGAGTTGAGGCATGATGATCGGGAGAACGCGGATTGCTTCGGGAGATGGGAACATGATGTCGGCGCGGGTTGACTCGGGTTAGTGGAATCGAGTGATTAAAGTTCGAGGAGTTGCCTCAGGGAGTTGGCGACGGAAGAGGCCGTCGGTCGGTGCGTTCCCCAAAGCGCGGGGTGATACGGTACGGGGGTCTCCTTGGCGTTGAGTCGTTGCGGCGGTGCGTCGAGAAGACCGAATCCTTCAGTGGCCACGCGGGAGATCACCTCGGCGGCGACACCGCCCCACGGCCATGCCTCGCCGACAACCAGCAAGCGGCCGGTCCGTGCAACGGAGGCCAGGATCGTGTCGGTGTCGATCGGACGGACGGTGCGCAGGTCGACCACTTCGATGTCGTACCCATCTTGGGAGAGCTCTTCGGCGGCAGCCAAGGCCTCGTGGACCATGGCACTGTAGGCCACGACGGTGGCATCCCTGCCGGGGCGCGTGATGCGGGCCTTGCCGAAGGGGAGGGCCTCATCGGGAAGCTTATCGGCCTTGAGATGATAGTAGAGGAACTTGTGCTCGCAGAAGATGACTGGGTCATCGAGCGCAACCGCCTCAAGCAGCATGGTGTAGGCATCCTCGACGGTGGCCGGGGTCATGACAACGAGACCGGGGTAGTGGGCGTAGATGGCCTCCATGCTCTGACTGTGGAAGGGACCTCCTCCAGCCGTGCCTCCACTCGGCAGGCGAACCACTAGGGGGCACGGCGTACCCGTCCGGTAATGCAGGGTGGCGGCCTGATTCACGATCTGGTTGAAGCCGCATGTGGAGAAGTCGGCGAACTGCATCTCCACGATCGGTCGCATCCCCTCGATGGCGGCTCCGATGGCAAGTCCCATCATGGCGTCTTCGCTGATCGGTGCGTCAAGGACGCGGCCCGGGAATTCCTTGGCGAGATTCTTGGTCGCCTTGAAGGCTCCCCCGAAGGCTCCGATATCCTGCCCGTAAATAAAGACGCGCGGATCCTCTGATAGGGCGCGCTGCTGGGCAAGGCGGATCGCCTCAAGGTAGGTGATTTTGCTCATTCGGACCCCCCCACAGTTCGGTTTCTTCCAAGCGTTGCAAAGGCATTCCAATCCTCCTCGGCAGGATCCGGCGCAGGTTCCCTCATGACCTTGGAGGAGGTCTCCTCGATCTCCTTCTCGACGGCGGCATGCCAGTCGGAGGCTTCTTTCTCGGTCAGCCACCCTCTCTCTAGCAGAGTGGTCCTGGCTAACTCCAGGCAATCACGGCCGAGCGGCGATTTTTTCAGTTCGGCGGGAATGTAAGAGGCGTCGTCGTGCTCTCCGTGTCCAACGAGGCGGAGCAAATCGGCGACCACGAACTGGGGACCCTCCCCGGCCCGGGCTGCCGCCACGGCTTTTCCAATCACATGGAGGCAGTCGATGAGGTCGTTACCCTCAGCGCGGTGGCCGGCCATGCCGTATCCCGCCGCCTTGGCGACAAGATCGGCGCAGGCAAACTGGCGCTCGTTGGGAGTCGAGTAGGAGAACTGATTATTGGCAACCACGACCACAAGCGGAAGCTTCTCGACTGCGGCCATATTGACCCCCTCGTGAAAGCTGCCCGTGGAGACCCCCCCCTCGCCGATGCATGTGCCCCCGACGACTCCGGTCTCACCGCGGAAGCGCTTGGCGATAAGGCCACCGCAGACAGTGGAAACCATCGCCCCGAGGTGGCTGATCATCGCATGGTACCCCTCGGAGGGACGGCCGCGGTGGATATTTCCGTCACGGCCGCGCATGGAGCCGAGTGAGGAACCAAGATAGGTGCGGAGCGTGTCGAGAATGGTGTCGCCGAAGGCAAGGCGCCCGGCCTGATCTCGGATGAGCGGCGCGTAGACATCACCGCGGCGAAGATGAATGCCGAGTGCCACACTGAGAGCCTCCTGACCGCGACCAAGGAAGACACCTCCCACGATTTTTCCGGAACGGTAGAGGGCTGCCAGTTTTTCTTCCAACAGACGGGCCTCCAGCATGGTGCGGTAGGCGCGGCGGGAGATCTCTGGCGTCACGCTTCCGGCCGCAGTCCCAGCTGGGGGCGTGGTAACGACCTTCTCAATTTTCTTCGAGGCGGTCTTGGCGGCAATGCTTTTGCCCGCGGCTTTTTTGGGCACGGAGGAAGATGCCTTCGTCGCGGGAGCCTTAGTCATCGTGTCACACTAGTGTGTCTGCTCTGAAATATGGAGCAATTTATGAGCTCCATGCTCGATTATTCCCACCCCATGCCCCCCGCAATCCCAGAGAGATTAGTTTAAAGCCATCCGCCGGGTAATTCCTGACGAAGCGACTCAGGGAAGCGACTTCCAGAGCAGGATCAGGATCACCGCGAGTACGGCACAGAGCCCAAGGAACTGAAGTCTGGCCGAGCGCTCCTCAGGACGCGTCATCCGACGCGGACCCTTGGGGCTGCGCTGGGGCGCATGACGCTTGTCGAGAGGCTTACTGAATCCATCCGCGTAGGTGGCGGTGGCGAGGGCGCGGAGGCGGATCATCTCGC
>CANIBV010000132.1 GCA_947466005.1 Spartobacteria bacterium
AAGCGGGTGCTTCTCACCTTCGGGTTGATCGGCCCCGGCAAAGGGATTGAGCATGTAATCGAGGCGCTTTCGGAGATCGTGAAGAGGCATCCCGAGGTAGTCTATCTTGTGCTGGGAGCCACGCATCCTCACCAGATAGCCAGGGACGGTGAGCGCTATCGTCTCAGTTTGGAACGTCTCGCGCAGGATCGTGGAGTGAAGGATCATGTCATCTTCTATAACCGGTTTGTTTCCTTGGAAGACCTGAAGGAATTCATCGGGGCAACCGATATCTACGTGACCCCCTACCTGAACGAGGCCCAGGTGACCTCCGGAACGCTTGCCTGCGTGTTCGGTGCGGGGAAGGCTGTGGTCTCCACCCCTTACTGGCATGCGCAGGAGTTGCTTGCCGAGGGACGGGGGGTGCTCGTTCCTTTTCGTAATCCCGAAGAAATTGCACGAGGTATCTGCGGTTTGCTGGATGACCCCGACCGGATGGATAAAATGTGCCGTGATGCCCATGCAGCAGGTCGTGAGATGATCTGGCCCGCCGTAGCGCTGCGATACCTTGAGTCGTTTCAGTGCGCGATGTCAGAGCGGCGGATCAGTCATCTTCCTATCCCTCATTCGGATCGTCGTTCGGCTCCCCGCTCCGCATTTGCTGAATGGACTCTTGCCCGTCGTCCCTACGAACTGCCGCCGCTGTGCCTCGATCACATTGAGCGCTTGAGTGATGGCACGGGTATCTTCCAGCACGCGATCTTCAATGTGCCTAATTTTCACGAAGGCTACTGTGTTGATGACAATGCACGGGCCTACATCCTCTGCGCCATGCTTGATGAACTGGGAGGCCGGTCCTCTGACGGGGATGTCAGGAAACTCGCGTCCAGCTATCTCGCATTCCTGGCTGCTTCGCTTGACTATAGTAGCGGGAGATTTCGTAATTTCATGAGTCACGGCAGGGAGTGGTTGGAGGATGCCGGCAGTGAGGACAGCCATGCCCGCTCCCTCTGGGCTGTCGGGACCGGAGTGGGTCGCTCCCGCAACGATGGTCACCGCAAGCTTTCCTCCCAGCTCTTTCGGCGAGGGTTGTCCGCCGTCGCTGACTTCACCTCGCCGCGCGCCTGGAGTTTCACACTGCTTGGCATCCATGAGTATATGCGGTGTTTCCCGGATGATCCCGAGCCCGGTGCCATGCGTCGGATGCTGACCGAAAAACTTCTGAATCTCTGGAAGGAGTATTCCTCAGAGAGTTGGCCCTGGTTTGAACCCGCAGTGACCTATGACAACGCACGCTTCTGCCAGGCCCTCATCCTCAGCGGTCAGTGGATGCCCGACGGAGAGGCCATGGAGGTCGGGTTGAGATCCCTGCGCTGGCTGGCCTCGATCCAGACAACATCACCGGGGCACTTCCGTCCTGTGGGAAGTAACGGCTTTTACCAGCGCGACGGGGACCGAGCCGATTTCGACCAGCAGCCGTTGGAGGCTCAGGCGATGGTGGCTGCCTGTCATGAAGCCTTTCGGGCAACGCAGGATCCTGTCTGGTCGCACGAGGCGAAGCGGGCTTTCGAGTGGTTCCTGGGTCGCAATGACCTCGGGCAATCTCTCTACGACTTCAGTACGGGGGGGTGCAGTGATGGCCTGCACGAGGATAGAGTGAGTGAAAACCAGGGAGCGGAGTCGACGCTGGCCTTCCATCTTGCCCTTGCCGAAATGAACACGGCGGAGCATCTGGTCACGGCCCCGCCTTTCCAGAGGGTGGGTGATTGAGTTTCCCAATCAAGTCAGAGGAGAGCACCTCTTGGCTTAGAGCATCTTCTGTTTAATCAGTCGCTGAATAATGGACTGCAATGATCAATATGGAACTCATGAAGACAGGAAAGGAGTGTCAGAAGAGGGCGGTGGGAGAGTGCACACAAGGTTGATCCAAAAAAGGCTCTGCAAGTGGTCTTGCATTGGCAGATTCCCTACCCAGCTCAGTTTGGTAAAGTTGGCATCCCATCACGATGCCGCATTGGTGAATTTATTTTCAGCTGCACTCTCCTGAGTTCTTGAGTTTCATATTCATTCTTTCACATCATTCCCCCCTGAAATATTGGCTCCTTCTTGAGTGCGTCAGGATAAATCGACAATGCTCTATGATCTCCCAAGCCTAGCTCTTTTCTCTTGTGCATAAGTATGCAAATATGCTTATATGAGTCTATGCGTACAACTTTGGACCTGCCAGATGAACTAGCTACAGAGATCAAGATCCTCGCCGCTCAAGAGAGGCGAACGCTGAAAGAGTTGATCGGGGAGCTTCTCCGAGGGGGGTTGCGGGCGCGGCAGGTACCTATGAGGTTAACTCCGTTACCCCCGGTACACCAGTCACGTCGCCAGATAAATCAGTCTTGGATTTCGGGAATCCGAAGGGAGGGGGGGAGGTGATTATCGTTGATGCTTCCGTGGTAGCCTACCTTCTGATCGAGGGTGAGTTGACCGATGTCGTCAGGGAACTTTACCAAGTGGACTCGGAGTGGGTGACTCCACCGATCCTCAATCACGAGATGTTATCAATTCTTGCCGCGGTCGGCGCGGAGGAAAACTCCTCTCATTCGGTGGAGGTAATTTGGCGTGATATAAGAGCCCTGCTCGGGGCGCGCCAGCAGGTACCTGATCCTGTGAATTCCCTCCGGTTAGCTATTGAACTTGGGATCTCGGGTTATGACGCCCAGTACCTGTCTCTGGCTCAGCAGTTGAATCTGCCACTGATCACTGGTGAAACTCGTTTACTGGAGGTTACCCGAGGAAGGGCGGTTACACAGATCGCACCGATCCTGACGCCGATGGACTATCTACGCTCCCGCTTGGGAAATTGAGTTCAGCCAAAAAAGAGCGCGGCACAGAATAGCCCCCCGGCTACCCTGCGTCGCGCAATGGTGACGCAAGCGTCACGAGAGGGATAAAAGCATCAGGAGAGTGCTAACGCAAGCAAAAGTACTACATTCAGATAACGTTCGAAGCTTACCCGTTAACATCCAAGCAATGGGAAGGCCCATCTTTGTCAGCCGTACCCGAAGAAGCCGCCTGCTGGGTGGGCATTGGGGCATGGGGTAAGGGCTAGTAGTCTTATTTTCCTATTTCTTTTGGGCGGGGCGACTTGCCGCCCCCCTTTTCGCGGATGTGGTTTTGGGAATAGCTTTAGAGGCCCTGGATGCACGCGATGCTTTATGGACTGCGGGATTCGGTGTGGTGAGACGATCCGCGGGGCCTTCCCACATTCGGAATCCACCCTCGAAGGCATTTGCATTCGACCCTGCAACGCAGGCCGGGGGGAGAGTCTTGAGCTTTTTTACATTCCCTCCACCGAGAACAACATAGTCAGGCAGAATGGCGGCTGTGAGCAGCTCCACGGCTTCAAAGATATGCTGCGTCCAGCGCTTCTTGCCGTTTTTCTCCAATCCC
>CANIBV010000133.1 GCA_947466005.1 Spartobacteria bacterium
ACAAAGATGTGCCGCGAGTTTCCCTCAAGGGAGGCCAGATTCTCGAGATTCCCCGCATAGGTCAGCTTGTCGAGATTGATGATGGAGTCGGCCTCACCTGCGATCCAATCGAGGACAAAGTTGGAACCGATGAATCCGGCACCGCCGGTGACAAGAATGGAGGGCATGGGGAAGTAAAAGGTAGGGTGGTTAAAAGTTAAAGGTTATGAGGGTGCGCCGAGGCACAAAACTAAATCCCTCAACGCAAAAATTGCCAAGTCTTGGCGTGCCGCCGAGTATTCAGCTTTTTAGGCCATGCTGCCGCCCTTGGCCCTCGGTAAATAGGGGGCAGGTACAGTAGATGAGCATAAATGTCATGACTTCCAAGACGGCAAGCCGATAAGGGCAGGACAATGTTCCATTTCATCATGAATGCCCCCTGATGACTACCATGAACAGCAACTTCAAAT
This sequence comes from Spartobacteria bacterium, assembly GCA_947466005.1. GTDB lineage: Bacteria > Verrucomicrobiota > Verrucomicrobiia > Chthoniobacterales > UBA6821 > UBA6821. The sequence continues at coordinate 450 of CANIBV010000133.1, forward strand.
ATTCAGAAATGTAGGATTCTAGGGGCATTACCCGGACGTGCCTTTTAGCTTCCACGGTGCTTTGCTCCCGCAAAACGGCACCGCCCTCACAAGGCTACCTCCCAACCCCTTTACTCCCGCAGTCCACATAGATTGGTATCCTAGCAGCCGATCGCCACCGCCGCCGTCGTGTTATCGCGACTCGAGCGCTCGACAGCCTCCGTGACGAGGTGCTGCGCGGGAGATAAGTCGCGGGGATTTTCCGAGAGAATCTCCAAGGGAACCGCTGATTGCCGCTGACTCGAAAAACCTCGCCCCGTCACTCCAAGATCGGAAACTCCATCTGATTCCCTCCCGTCAGCGACCAGGAATCGATTCCGCGTCGTCTAAGATCCCTCGCAAACTCATCTGCAAATCCATGCAAGGTGTAGACTCGGGAGGGCTTCACTAGGTCGACCATCTCCAGGAGTTCGCTGTAATCGGCATGATCTGAAAGAGGGAACACCTCATCACATTGGTAGCGATCGATGGCCCTCTCATCGATTCCCCACCCCGTGATCATGGCAACACGTTTCTTGTGAATATTCTCCAGCATCGCCGAAGAAGTCGTGGCTGGAGGGCAGATCAAGACGTGCCCTTCCACCTGTTCGGGTTCGAATCGTGAATAAGGAGGAAAAACAACTCCCAGCCCCTCGTAAAGCTGCGTCATCTGCCAGATCGAGCCATGCAGCATAAGAGGAAACCCCGCGCCAGCCAGCGCTGAAAGTACCTCCTGCGCCTTGCCGAGCGAGTAACCGAGCAGCACAGGAACCGCTCCTCCGGCAAGGGTCTCGCGACAGAAGGCGTGAATCCGCCCGATCGTTTTGGCTGCAGGTGGAAAGAGATACTTTGGGTGACCAAAGGTGGTTTCCATGATGAGCGTGTCAGCCTGAACGCTTTCGGCGGGCTCACTCGAGAGCCCTGGACGCAGCTTGAAATCTCCCGTGTAGAGCAGGCGCTCACCACCTTTTTCAATCAGGATCTGCGCCGAACCCAGGACATGACCAGCCGGCAGCAGTGTGGCTCTGAAAGCACCAAAGTCACGCCCCTCCCCATATCGGAGCACATGCTGCACCTTCCCGCTCGAGCCAAGGCGGGCAAGCATGAAGCGGGCCGTTGCATCGGTCAAGATCGTGCGCTGATGGTGGCCTGTGTGGTCGCTATGAGCGTGGGAGACAAAGACGAACGGTCGCGTGCCTCGCGGATCAAGCCAGAGATCACAATCAGGAAGAAACGTGCCGCGGTCGAAAATGACATCCATCATGACTCCTCCCTGATCAGGATCAGGCCACAGCGCGTGACTCAGCCTGAAGTCCTCGGGGGTAACGGGGCCTCATCCATCCCCAGGCCATGAACAGCAGACCGATCACGATCATAAAGAGGGAGAGGAACTGACCGCGGGTAAGCCCCCCTGTCAGCGGCGCATCAGGCTCTCGGAAACATTCACCCAGGATACGCACCAGTGCATAGGCAATGAAAAAGACGCCGGTCAGCACTCCGTCGGGCAGCCTAGCCTTGGTTCGCAGGATCCAGAGGAGAAAAAAAAGACCCCCCCCCTCAAGGCCCGCCTCCACAAGCTGGGAGGGATATCGCGGTGATAACTCCACAGCGAGCAGGGCGTGAAGCGGTGCTGATGCGGCGACTCCGGAGATCACGCCATCAGGTACGGCAAATAAGGGATCAATCGTGGATGTCTCGGCCAGCAGACGATCCAGATGCTCCGGAGTGTAGAGAAGTATTTCCTTCGGGAACTGAACTGCCCAGACCGCGTCGGTAACTCTACCATACAGCTCTCCATTGATAAAATTGGCACAACGTCCAAAGAAGAGCCCCACCGGCCCCACGACAACGAGGTTGTCAGCGAGATTCCGGAAGGAGAGGTGATGCCTGCGGGCGTACCAGGCTGTGTACAGGGTGAGCCCGATGATGCCACCGTGGCTTGCCATCCCTCCTTCCCAGACTCGGAAGAAAATCAGCGGGTCATGAAAGAATCGGGGCGCATCATAAAAGAGCAGGTAGCCGAGGCGTCCACCCAGCAGTACGCCAAAGAGCGCCCCCATCGTGATGAAGTCGGTCACCTGATCAGGTCGCAGATCGGAGTATCCGCGTGCGGCAAGCCGACGGCAGATGAGAATCCCGACCACGAAACCCGCCAGATAGGCCAGCCCGTACCAGCGCAGACCAAATCCCCCCCCGAATTGAATCAGGAACGGGCTCAGGTCATGAACGTAGTAAGCGAGCAGCATGATGCCCGATCCTTGCGAAGAAGCAGGCGTGGGGCAATTTCTTTGACATGGTTTTGGGGTTTTCGGCTATGGTAATACCCAGTGAAGCTATCCCCTACATCCCGCCTCTCTGCAGGCTCACTCGTTTGCATGTCACTTCTTCTCTGCAGTTGCACCACGATTGCAAACAGGCGCGACATGTATTTCCCCCAGATTATCTGGGGTCCTTACACGAAAATGCTCCATCGCGGGATTCCCCATACGGCCGGAGAGCAAGGTATCATAAAGACCAAGCCATCAAGTGGAAAGAATGTGGTCAGGCCTCAGGCCTCAGGACTAAGGCCTCAGGACTCGGGGCCAGGAGGATAGAGAACATCGCAATAAAATCCCCGGAGGGGGGCAACCTGCGCCTCCTTCGGCTTCAAGCCTTGTTTTTTTGGCAGGGGGGCTTTTTAAGCAAAAAGCCGGCCCCAAGCATTCCAGCAGAGTCCGGCTTCTTGTTAAGGGAGTGCGATGTGCCTATTGAGCTGCAGGCGTGGCGTTTGGCTGCTCCCCGGCTTTAGGGTGGAGTTTTTCCAGGATGGGTCCGATGCTTGGATCTGCTTTCACCATGGCATCGCGACTTGCCGACTGAAGCGCCTTCTCGGCTTTCTGGCGCGCTTCGGGTGTCGTTGCGCTCTTCATTGCCTC
>CANIBV010000134.1 GCA_947466005.1 Spartobacteria bacterium
ATCTCCTGGCTCAGTTCTGTGCCCATGCTCCCTATGATTTCGTGGCAGGTGGCGGGGCACAGGATTTCGCCGCTGGTGCAGATGCTCAAAAGCCGGTGGAAAATGCGGGTAAAACACCCCTGAAACAGCTGGGTGGAAAGGATGGAAAGGGTGTCGTCACGCTGCGCTCCATGGCCGAGTTGGAGAGTCAGCCCTTCTGGAAAAAACTCCCGGTGCTTGCCCCTCTCTCATCGGGACCTCTTGCCCCCACACGTTTCGGAGAGGGCAATCTCGACTCCCCTTCCCTTTCTGATTTGGTGCGTGTGGCCATCAGGCACCTTCAGTCCAACAGTCGGGGATACCTTCTGGTGATTGATGATCCGATGATCGCCTCTGCGGCAGCCGCCAATGATGCGGAGACCATGTTTGCCCGTTTGCTCGCCTTAGATCAGGCCGTGGGAACAGCGAAGCGCTATGCCGGAGCCGATGCGCTGATCATTGTCACCGGCCGTGAGAATATCGGGGGAGTGCAACTCAACGGCTACCCCCTCCTCAGGGACAAAGGCGTGGCGATCCTTGCCCTCAACAATCAAGGATACCCCTCTCTCTGTTGGTCCACTGGACCGGGATATGCTTCTGAAAAAAGCCCCCCCCCAACAAAACCTAAAAAGAATTCACCGGGCATCCTAACCCAGCCAGCGGCTTACCCACTTCCCTCAGGAGTTGGAACGGCGGGCGATGTTCTGACACTCGGCGTGGGACAAGGATCGGAAAATCTCCACGGTTTTCTGGACCTGACAGATATTCACAGGGTCATCAAGGACTCACTGTAAGAATCTAATTCCCAACTCGACCGCCCAGCTGGATATGGCACTGGAGAAAAAGCCCCAAAGTTCAGACACTAACCTCCCGCATGCTTCACTCCGATCAATCGGAGCCACTTCCTATCACTGCACCGCAACCACCCATTTTTTTAAGAGACTGGTTTCTAGTGAACCGCTTGCCGGTTACCCTTAAGTCTTGAGCAAGTGCCCGAGTTCAGCGATTATTTGAATTGTAGCTCGAATGGCGAAATTGGCAGACGCGCCAGACTTAGGATCTGGTACCGAAAGGTGTGTGGGTTCAAGTCCCTCTTCGAGCACTTTTTTAACTTGAGAAAGAAGACGGGGAATGGTGCAATCCCGACCATTGCAGTAGTTATTTCTCCGCGCGACCACCACCAACCTCCTCTAAAACATGGGACACATTCACAACTCCATCATAGACACTATCGGCCACACCCCTCTCGTACGTCTGAACAACATTACCAAGGGGCTCCCAGCAACGATCGCTGTGAAGTGCGAGTTCTTCAACCCGCTTGGCAGCGTGAAGGATCGTATCGGCGCCGCGATGATTGCCGATGCCGAGGCAAAGGGACTCATCAAGGAGGGAACCACGATCGTCGAACCAACCAGCGGAAACACCGGCATTGCGCTCGCCTTTGTGGCAGCCGCCAAGGGATATAAACTCATCCTCACGATGCCTGAGACGATGAGTCTCGAGCGCCGCACGCTCCTTGCCATGCTGGGAGCCCAGCTCGTCCTGACGCCGGGATCCGAGGGAATGAAGGGCGCCATCGCCCGCGCCGAGCAGATCCTCAAGGAGACTCCGAACTCCTGGATGCCCCAGCAGTTCAACAACGCTGCGAACCCCGCCATCCATTCCAAGACTACCGCGGAGGAGATCTGGGAGGACACGGACGGTAATGTCGATATCTTTGTCTCAGCGGTCGGTACGGGCGGCACGATCTCCGGCGTCTCCGAGGCGATCAAGGCGCGCAAGCCAAGCTTCCAAGCCGTGGCCGTGGAACCGACAGACTCACCAGTCATCACCCAGACCCGTGCCGGTGAACCGGTCAAGCCAGGGCCCCACAAGATACAGGGAACAGGTGCAGGATTCGTCCCAGGCAACCTCCACCTCGACGCCGTCGACGAGGTCCTCACCGTGACGAACGATGAAGCCTTCGCTATGGCTCGTCGACTAGCCAAGGAGGAGGGTATTCTCGCTGGCATCAGTTCGGGAGCCAACGTCCATGTCGCGATCGAACTCGCAAAGCGCCCGGAAAACGCTGGCAAGCTCATCGTCACCGTGGCCTGCTCCACTGGTGAACGCTACCTCAGTACCGCTCTTGCGGAAGAGGCACGCGCTCAGGTGGGAGGCTAGGCGCTTTCAGCGCCTAGGTTGATTAGGCTGCAGACTGTTAGGCTGTTAGGTCATACAGACATAACTGCCTGAGCAAACAGTCTCCGCCGGTTGGCCGCAACGGATCTGGCCACCCCACGAATCATGCGAGTGATTTTAAACATCCCGAGCACTTGGCTTGATCCTTTCGGCATTCCCTGCTCCTCTTACCTAGTAGTTTAACAGCCTTCAGCCTAAATACCTTTCTACCATGTCCTCCCTATTCACTCCTCCCGAAGCCGATCAGGAAATCGCTCCCCCCTCCACCTTTGAACTCCTCTGGCTCAATCACCGAAGGGCCTTCCTCGGCGGCATCGCCGGCATTGTCGCGCTTATCGTGATCGGGCTCGGGGTCTTGGCAACCAGCCACTCCTCGCGGATCGCTTCGGAGACTCTTCTGAGTTCGGCATCCTCGGATGCAGCGCTCAATGAGGTGATCTCTAAGTATCCCCGCACACCCGCATCGGCGGATGCCATGCTACTGTTCGCAGCCTCGCTGCGTGACGAGGGAAAGATTGAGGAGTCTGACGTGATCTACTCCCGCTTCGCCGAGACATTTCCATCGAGCCCTCTGGTCATCTCAGGCCCACTGGGGCGTGCTTCCAATGCCCGTGTGACGGGGAAGACTGATGCCGCGCTCAGCTCCTACCAGCAGGCGGCCGCTGCCTTCCCTCAATCTTACGGGGCTCCCTTCGCCCTCTTCTCCCAGGCTCGTCTACTGGCCCAGCAGGGGAAAATAGAGGAGGCCAAGCGCGTGATTCAGGCACTCGGCAGCCAGTACCCAGGCTCGATCGCAACCCGGGCGGCGGGAGTATCGGCTAGCGGTCTCAGGAACTGAGGCTAAAAGACTATGGGCCTTTTAGGCTTAAGGTTGTTGGGCTTGATGAGATGGATCCTACAAAAACAACATCCTTTCATAGGCTGTTTCAGCAGCTTCTATCTCCGTCCTTTTCCGTTTTAGACGTTATCTTTTAGCCTTCACTTTTTCATCTATCTCCTCCGCCGGATAGGTCCAGATCTCGGAGAGCGTTGGATGGTAGTGAGGAACAAGCGCCAACTGAGCCGCCGTCGCGTTGAAAGCCATCGCCACTACGATCTCATGAATGAGTTCGGATCCCTCAGGCCCTACCACGGCACCTCCGAGGATGCTGCCATCGGCG
>CANIBV010000135.1 GCA_947466005.1 Spartobacteria bacterium
GGTTACCGATCTCCCGGCAGTTAATGCCACCCTCAACGGGATCAGCACGCTGCTGATCATTACGGGATGGATCATGATCAAGTCGGAGCGCAAGTGCTTCCACGCGCTCTGCATGCTTGGAGCGATCCTCACCTCGGCGTTTTTCCTCGGGTGCTATCTCTACTACCACTTCCACGTCGGGCACGTGGTCTTCACCCAGACGGGGTGGCCGCGCGCCCTTTACTTCCTAATTCTCTTCACTCACCTGCCGCTTGCCTTGGCCGTGGTTCCTCTTATCGCCCTGACCATCACACCGGCACTTCAGCAGCGATTTGACGCCCACAAGAGGATTGCACGGTGGACGCTCCCCGTCTGGCTTTATGTCTCGGTCACGGGAGTACTCGTTTACTTCATGCTCTACGTATGGTTTCCCTCCGCGAAGATCTGACGACTCAGAACAGGCCACCTGAGGGCTCTGGAATCGAGCGAACTGGTATGCTGGATGCCTTTGCTCACGACACACGTGAGGATGTCCTTGTCCTGGCGATGTTCGAGACCCGCCCTTGGGAATTTGGGGAGAAGCAGCTCTACCAGCTTCAGGAGAAGCTGAATGCCTACGTCTCCTTCATACTGGATGGTGAGATGAAGGAGAACTTCCCCCACCTGCTCGGCAAGCCGGTCCGCATCGAGCTCAGGACTTCGTATGAGCCGCCCCGGCGTGCGATGGACTTCCTCGGTCGCGCGAGCGAGCAGCTCGGGCTTCAGGGAATCGAGCTCGAAGCCGTCCTGATCGGCGAGGAGCAGGCCGGTTGCTGCGGGGAAAACTCCGGGGCCGGTTGCTGTGGCGGCGGTGAAGATCATTCCCATCACGCCGAGGTAACATGCGGAAGCCTTGAACCGGCACCGTCTGGGGGCTGCTGCGGAGGCTCCAGCGAGCTGCCTGCGGAGTCAATGATCCGGGAGGGGGATTCCCCTGGATCCTGTGGCTGCAGTCATTGATCCCTTTTAAAGCTTAACATTTCATGATGGAACTCAGCACGACGACCCGACCGCGTAACGTCGACTGGAAGAGGGCTGCGGCGATCCTTTACGGAGACTGGGGAACCAGCAAGGCCTACGTCATTGGTCTGGCCTTCGCAGTGGCTGGCTACAGCTCCCCTTGGCTCATCGGCATGATGTGCTTGCTGACGGCCTTGGTAGGTTTCAATTACATCACCATCTGCCGGCATTACCCGAATGGGGGTGGTGTCTATGCAAGCGTGCGTCATCGCTCCGAGATCATCTCGATCGTCGGGGCCTTCCTTCTCATCGCCGACTACATCGTTACGGCGGCTGTCAGTGCCCTCTCCGCCTTCCTCTATTTGGGAGTGCCTCATCCGGAGTTTTTTGCAGCCGGTTCAATCCTGCTCATCGGGGCGCTGAATTTTTTCGGCCCCAAGCACACCGGGGGACTCGCGGTGCTCGTCTCTGTACCGACAGCCATCGTGGTCATTCTTCTGGGGATCTTTGCTATTCCTCATCTGGGTGAGGCCGTCGCTCATCTGGAGCCGCTCCACGGGAGCCTAGCCCACAACTGGAATGGATTTGTGGCGATCGTGTTGGCGCTCTCAGGAGTCGAGGCGATAGCAAACTCCACGGGCGTCATGAAGCTCAACCCCGGCAGCACCCTTGAGAAGCCGAATGTCTCCCGGACTGCCACCAAGGCATTGCTCGTCGTCATGGTGGAGGTCTGCCTGATGACAGCGCTTCTTGGACTGGCCATGGCCGCCCTTCCGGGAATGGTTGCCTCTCACGGCGAGGTGAATGCCCCCGGAGCCGAGGGTGTGCGGGATTACATGCTCCGCTACATGGGCCAGATTTTTGTGGGAAATGTCTTCGGGGCCTCCGTTGGAAACATCGCCGGATGGGCGATCAGCGGTGTCTTCGCCTTCCTGCTCCTCAGTGCAGTGAATACCTCGATCATGGCGCTGAGTTCGATCTCCTTCCTGATGGCCAGGGATCAGGAGCTTCCCCCGATCTTCTCCAAATTGAATCCCTTCGGTGTGCCCAATGCAGGGCTGGTCTTTGCCATGGTGATTCCTGCCGGACTGGTGCTGATGGTCAGTGACATGTCGGGGCTGGCTGACCTCTACGCGGTCGGCGTGGTGGGAGCCATCGCGACGAATCTGGGAGCCACCAGTACCGACAGGAAACTCGCACTCAAAGGGTATCAGCGCGGGATCATGTTCGTCACCTTCCTGATCATGGCGGCGATCGAGCTCTCTCTCTTTGTTGATAAGCCCAACGCACGCATCTTTGCCTTCACGGTGCTTGCCATCGGACTTATCTTGCGCGGTCTCGCCAAGGAGAGTGCTGAGCGCAAGGCCAAGGCCGCACGCGAATCCGCGTTGGAGGCTGCGGTGTTGGGTATGGAACAGGCTGCCGCGGAGAGGGTATCCAAAACCTCCTCCGCTCAGACAATTCCGTCGGCACCGACAATGGCGAGCCCCTCCGTCGGAACGGGTACGGCCTCAGCTCCGACACCGGTGCCAAAGGCCTACAACGGACCGATTCTCACGGCCGTCCGCGGGCTGGGACGGACCCTGGACTTTGCCGTCAAGGAAGCTGCGGAAAACGGGCAACCGCTCTACGTTCTCTTTGTGCGTGAGCAACCGATCATCGCTCCGGGCGATCGCCGCAGAAAATGGAGCGAGGACAAGCAGGCCAAGGAAATCTTTGAATCCCTCCGCGGTAAGGGTCTCGGGGACTGGATTATCCCCTGCTACGCGGTCAGCGATGCGCCGGCACACACGATTGCCGATCTGGCCTCCACGATCGGTGCTGAACGACTTCTCCTTGGGGCGCCCCAGCGCAGTTCCCTCATTCACATTCTGCGGGGTAACATTATCCGTGAAGTGGCGCGACTGCTTCCCGACGATATTACCCTGCTCGTCTGCGTCTAATCAAAGATCATAGGCTTGGGATATCGTCAGATAGCTGCGATGGCCAGCGGTTGCCGGAGGACTACTACGGCTTCCCTTGACCACCTTGCTCTCCATCCGATCTTCCAAGCCTTGGCTTTCTTTCTTATTCCGCGGTGGGAACGATTCTTGCTTCCTTGAAAGCTCCGCCCAAGTCACCATTTTACACTTTCATGACAAAGATCACGCGCAAAGATTTTGAAATCCAGAACCTCGGATATGCCATCTACCCATCGCCTATGGGAGCCCTCAGGCAGGAAGCGAACGCGAACTTTGTCTCCGACGACCGCCACCGGATTCTTTTCGATCACTCGATCGAGAGGGTCACGTCCACCATGGATAACGGCAATGAACCGGTTACCA
>CANIBV010000136.1 GCA_947466005.1 Spartobacteria bacterium
GGCTTACAGGCTGATTCACCGACTCTACCGGGAGCGTGGGAAGATTGGCGACTTGGCCCCCAAGGTGAGCTTCAACAACTATTGCAGTGACCTGTATTGGAACGATCAGGCATGGATGGATCTGCTCTTTGCGCGCTCGCGGGGCATTGCCAGGGAGCACCTCATGTCCTATCTCTGGAAACAGACCTGGATGCTTGATGAGGCATTTCTCAAGGCACGGCTTCCTATCCGTCCGAAGATCCGGTTTTGGTTGGGCGAGCTGTTGAAGAAGCTGCATCACTTGGTTGCCTTTTCCTACACCTCCGAGCCTGCTTGGAAGCAACTCCTGGACGTCCTCTATGACCCTGCAGAGGCCGATCAAGCACCGCTCGATTATGTCGCCTTCGACTATTACGACCCGTTCATCGCCCATGCGCTCCGCTGGCCCCGGTGGAACGATCTGTTTCACAAGCACCGTCATCAGCATGTGCCGATACCACCCCCGTTCCACGAGCGACTGCTCGAGAGTATCACCAACAAATGGTGGGACTGGCGACTACTGCCTGAGGGGCTGACATTCTTCGTCAGTATCCTGGAGCGCTTTAATCTGCCGATCATGATCGCGGAGAACGGCATCGCGTACCGCTCCGACCCTCGCCGTCACTACGGCAGGAGGGATAATCTCCTAAGGAGTGATTTCTTACGCAGTCACATCGCGGTGGTGAAGGAATTGAAGTCCAAGGGCTGGCCTCTCATCGGCTACTTCTACTGGTCACTCATGGATAACTACGAGTGGGGGTCTTACGCGCCCAGGTTCGGTCTCTACTCCCGGGCTCGCGAGGCGGTGGACTTCATGGGCGACAATGCCTCGGAGACCTACGCGCAGGAAATTGCCTCGGCAAAGAAACTGCCCGGATTCGGGTGACCTCTTCCAAATTCGCAAGGCCCAGTGAAATCCCAAAGGCCTTATCAGGGTCCCGTGGAGCAAACCGAGACTCGGGATCTTATCTATTATTGCCTAAGAATCTTCTGAAGAGACTGATGGTTTTAGACTCAGGCTTGTCGGATGCGACTGAATCAGGAGCATTCATTGCCGAGGCTGTCTGGAAAGCTTTGAGGAGGGTGGGGTGATGGGAAACGACAACCTGATTGCCAAGATCGTTGATCATGACAACCCAAGGTATTGACCCTGTTCTATGCACCCCCATGTATTTCCTGAACTCAACATACGCCTCACCGTTTATGAGATCTCTCTTCGCTTCGCTGAAAGATTTCACAACTTGCGCATTGCTTGGAATTACAGATTCATTTGTTTCACTAACAATGACAAAAACAGTTCTCCCTTCTTCTTGAAGATTTCCGTGTTTTAGAGGGGTTTGCATTTACTTGTTTTCTCACGCAGATAATGAAAGAACTCCAAATTTCTGTGATTGAACGATTTGCAGGGGAAGTCATGGGGGGTGGACCCTAGAAAAAAGTTAGAGTCAATGTAAGGCTACCTCATGTAGGGGGAAGGCCAATCGCTCGTAAGTCACAATTATGTCGCAAACCCTCAATCTATCCGCTTGTGCTACAGTAGCCTCTGTAGCGATTCCGTAGAGACCTCCCGAATAAAACCTGATACCGGACACCAAGCGTCCTAGGCCTAAGATTTCCGCTTAAAGAGAAGGTGCCTTGCCGATGTCCTGCACCTGAGTTAGGATTTAGGTATGCAGTTTCCGGAAATAGACAGAATCACAATCGACCCTCAGGTGATGGGAGGTAAGCCCTGCGTCCGGGGAATGCGTGTCACGGTTGGGATGATCACGGGGTTGGTCGCCTCGGGAGCATCCTTTGATGAGATCGTGAAGCTCTATCCCTATCTGGAATCCGAGGACATCAAGTCGGCCCTGACTTACGCCGCATGGCGCTCCGAGGAACACGACGTTCTTCTCCAGACGGCTTGAAGATCCTTCTGGACATGAACCTGTCTCCGGACTGGGTTCCTTTGCTGGCCGGAGGCGGGCACGAAGCATTGCACTGGCGTGATATTGGAGCGGCGAGTGCCCCAGATACGGAGATTATGGCGTGGGCTCGGGATCACGGGCATGTGGTATTCACCCACGATCTGGACTTCGGCGCTCTTCTCCACGCAACGGGTGCGGTGGCACCCAGTGTGATCCAGTTCCGGGAAAAAGATGTGCGACCGGAGTCCCTCGGCACTCAGGCTCTTTTGTCTCTTGTCCAAGCCCGGGATGAAATCGAGAGAGGCGCGCTGATCACGATCGACTTGCGCAGGATGAGAATCACCTGCCTGCCGCTCAGGCAGCGCTGACCGCTCTTTTTCAGGAGTTGTCGATTTTCTCTTCTGACCAGAGGTCCCTGAGGAGGAATTTCTAAATGGTGAGGAGAGTTGTTGTTTCCGTGAGGTGACTCATTCAAAATCCCCACTCACTTTGGTTATTCACCCGATGGAAATCTCCACCCCCGTACCTTTTAAGAAGCGCACGAGCCTCCGCCTTCCCCTTGTCTCGGCCTCAGTGGAGGCAGGGTTTCCTTCGCCGGCAGACGACCATCTGGAGCGCGGGATCGACCTGAACGAGGAACTGATCCGCAATCCCGCGGCGACCTTCCTGGTCCGCGTGAAGGGGGAGTCGATGCGCGATGCCGGGATCCACTCCGGAGATACTCTGATCGTGGACCGCTCTATCACACCCGCTGACCGTCAGATCGTCGTGGCGATGATCGATGGGGAATTCACGGTGAAGCGTTTCCGTAAGGTAAACGGGCGGATCCTCCTCGAGGCTGCCAACTCAGCCTTCGAGCCCATCGAGGTGGGGGAGAATCAGGAACTCACGATCTGGGGAGCGGTCACCTATATCATCCACCAGGCGAGGTAGTGGCTCTTTAGTATCGGAGGCGGCAATGTATTGGTACTACGCGAAATACGGCAATCGGTTCGGCCCTATTCATGAGGAAGAACTGAATCGCCTAGTACGAGAGGGAGGGATCCTCCCTCAGGATCTGGTTTGGAATTTCACTATGGGTGACCAGTGGGTCGCCGCTGCCTCCATCGAGAGGCTTTTTCCCGCCCCGCAATCAACACCTCCACCTATCCCCAATCAGGAGGAGACAACTCCAGTCGCACAACCCAAGGAGTCTGCGCCGTCTCAGACATCGGCGTTCACACAAAAGATAAAGCGGTTCTTTGCCCCAGTGGCGGCGGGTTGCATTGTTGGTTTCAAATATCTCGCCGGGATAAAATTCCTCCTGCCTGTCCTTAAGACTGGGGGGACGATGGTCCTCTCCATCGCCGCATACGCCATGCA
>CANIBV010000137.1 GCA_947466005.1 Spartobacteria bacterium
AGATCTAATAATCCCCGCTAGGCGGCTACCCTAGGATCGCACTCAACCCGCACTCACAGAAAGTCCGCGGAGAAGATTCTCTATGGGACTGCTTTCCCGGCTCCATCTTCGCATCCGTTGCATCCGATGCTTTAGCGGGCAAGCGATTCCAGATTCATTCCTGTTTCACATCACTACCCACTCCAAACAGCGAGGAGCCAATCTTGATGATCCGGAAGCAGGGGGAGGAGAGCCCCTCCTGAAAAATGAGTAGCGGTGGTGGGACTCGAACCCACACTGGAGCGATTTTAAGTCGCTTGTCTCTGCCGTTGGACTACACCGCCGAGGAAAATGGTAAAATGTAAAAGGTATGAAAGTAAAAAGGGTAAGCTCCTGTTAGGAAATTATACCTTCCCACCTTCTCACTTTTGAACCTTTCACTTCAATAGCCCACATGCCCGAGACGTGTCTTGCCGCGGAAGATCCAGTAGATGCTCACGGTGTAGGCCAGGACGATCGGCACGCCGATGATCGCGATGATGAGCATGTAGCCCAGGGTCTTCTGCGAGGAGGCGCAGTTGTAGATGGTCAGGCTGTTGCCGGGGTCGGGCATCGAGATGACCATGTGCGGGAAGTAACTGAGGCCAAGCACCGCCATGAGGAGGACCATGGTGAGGGAGGACATGAGAAAGGATCCAAACTCGTATCCCCGGGCGGTCATGAAGCCGATGGAGAGAGCCGCCAGGATATCCAGTGCCAGAACAATGAATCCATAAGGACGGGTTAGCATGACTGCCACTAGGTCGGGGCACTCAAAGAGGGTGGCGATGTTGAAGACGATGAAGAGCGCCAGAAAGACGGCAATTAGTTTCGGAACCCATCCCTTGATAGTGGCCTGGAGTTCACCTTCCGTTTTCAGGACAAGGAAGATGGCGCCATGCATCGCGAAGAGGGCGACCACTGTGACTCCGAGTAGGAGGGAGTAGGGGTTGAGGAGTCCGATGAAGGTCCCCACAAAGTCTCCCTGTGGATCGAGGGGGATGCCGCGGGTGATATTACCCATGGCGATCCCGATCAGGAGTGCTGCCAGGAAGCTTGCGACACTGAACGCGATATCCCAGGCCTGACGCCAGAAGCGACCCGGTTCCTTGCTACGGAACTCGATGGAGACAGCTCGGAAGATGAGTGCTGCCAGAAGGAGCATGAAGGCGTCGTAGAATCCCGAAAAGACTGTGGCATATGCACCCGGAAAGGCTGCAAAAAGAGCTCCGCCACCTGTCACGAGCCAGACTTCGTTGCCATCCCAGACGGGGCCGATCGAATTGAGCAGGAAGCGGCGGTCCTCATCCTTTTTGACAAAGAGATGGAGGATGCCAACGCCAAAGTCGAATCCGTCCAGGATCGCGTATCCGGTAAAGAGGATGCCGACGAGGAGGAACCAGATGATGTTGAGGTCAGGGAGATGCATGGCGGTGATTATTCTGCGGCACGTCTCTTATTCGGAGGCGCGTCCCTTCTTGGTGAAAATATCCCCGTCGATGGGGCCGGAGGCCTTGGTGTGGTGACCTTCGTCATCATCCGGTCCGTGCTGGATCTTTCGGTTAAGCAGGTAAATGAAGGTGATGAAGAGGAGGGTGTAGATCAGGGCAAAGAGGATGATCGAGAAGACCACCTGGTGGGCATGAACGGCTCGGGAGAGTCCGTCGGAGGTCTTGAGCATGTTGTAGACGATCCAAGGCTGACGACCCATCTCGGCAGTGAACCATCCGGCCTGCATGCAGAGCTGGGGCGCAATCACGGCGAAGACATAGATCCAGAGGAGTCCGCGGATGAGTGGGTTATCCGCCCTGAAGAGCCATCCCCTCCAGAGTAGCGTGAGTGCCAGGAAGGAGAGACCGAAGACCGCCGATCCGATGGCGATCATGAGATGATAGGTCTGAAAGACGGCCCCCACAGCGGGCCAGTAATTCGGTCTGATCTCGGCGAGCTTTTCCTTGGAAAGGCCGGGATTGCGTGCCGCCAGAAACTCATCGCTCGGCATCGAGAGGAGTCCCTGCACCGGTTGTTTGAAATTATGAAAGCAGAGGAAGCTGAGAAGCGCCGGGATCTGCGGTCCGTGGACGGTCTGTTTCTTGGTATCGACCCAGCCAAAGAGGGTCATCGGCGTGTAGTCGTGGGTCTCGTAGACTCCCTCAATGGAGGCCAGCTTGATCGGTTGATTGCGAACCACGCCACGTGCGGTGGAATCAGCGCTGATGGACTGCAGGATCGTCGTGAATGCCGCGAAGCAGACGGCAATTGTCATCGAGGTCTTGGCGAACTTGAGATGCTTCCCATTGAGGAGGTACCAAGCGCTGATGCTCATCACGAGGAATGCCCCCACGAGCCATGCACCGAAGACCACGTGACAGATCCGGTCCAGGGAGGAGGGATTGGCGATCATGCCCCAGAAATTATCGACAACCGCCCGGACATGCCCCAGATCGGAGGCTTGGACGATGTATCCCTCGGGAAGGCGCGAATGAACGTCACCAGCGGTCCTCTCGAGGTGGAAACCTGCGGGAGTCTGCATCCAGGAGTTGGCGATCAGGATCCAGATGGCGCTAAAATGGGACCCGAGGCAGACCATGCAGGTCGCAAAGAAGTGCGTCTTGGGGCCGACTTTGTCCCAGCCAAAGAGAAGCAGGGCCAGGAAGCCCGACTCGAGGAAGAAGGCGAAAATCCCCTCGGCGGCAAGGGCGCTGCCGAAGATGTCACCCACAAAGCGCGAGTAGGCGGCCCAGTTTGTGCCGAACTCGAACTCCATCACGAGGCCGGTGGCGACACCGATGGAAAAAATCAGACCGAAGACCCGGGTCCAGAAATGGGCGAGTTGATGGAAGAGGGGGTTCTTTGTCTTGAGGTAAAGACCCTCCATGAGCACCAGGAGCATTCCCAAGCCGATGGTCATCGGCGGGTAAAGGAAGTGGAATGAGATCGTTAGCGCGAACTGGATGCGAGAGAGGATTTCTACGGACATGTTAAACCTTGATGGAAAGACCAAGCCGTCGGAAAACTCAATGACTAAGTGATCAACGGGGGTGTGTGGTCTCCTGTGTGGTGATGACTTTTCTTGTCATGATGGAGAGGAATCGGGGATGCCGTAACAGGAGGGGGGCAATCCGGTGGGCGATGCGCGGATGCTCTGAGAGAAAGCGGGTCAGGCGGTTCACCCATAGCCCCTTCCCGTAGAGTTCCCTGTGGGCCCGTGAGTAGAGGACCTCCCGGTGAATGGCGGCGCCCGGCGCCTCGTAAGAGGGGGC
>CANIBV010000138.1 GCA_947466005.1 Spartobacteria bacterium
CACTTGCCGCGGTTGCCAACACGAACTCATATAAACTGGACATTAGCCTCCATGTTCTCTGGCCGAAAGCAGCCACGACCCCAGCCGACCTCTCCGCAGCGACCCCGGACATTGGGAAGCTTCTCCCAAATCTTAAGACCCTCCTTCAAGGCGTCACCCCCTCGCCCGCCTTCGCAGCGCTACTAGAGCACAAGGAAAAGTCCCTCAGGGTCAATCTAGCCTCCCTGCAGCGCCTCCCATACCGCGATTCGCTCTTCGACTGCCAGACCATCCTCGACCTGGCGAACAAGGCAACAGCACGACGTGTCCTGCTCGTCCAGGCCATCATGAACGTGAATACCGACGGCTCTGATGGAGACCGCAACCTGGCGATCGATCAGCTCTCCTCAACGTACCAGCCCCAGACAAATTACCGTTGGCCCAAGACCGGCACCCACCCGAATCCCTGCCTTCGTGATTTTGAAGCACGCCTTGCCCTGATCGAAGCGGAGCTTGTGAACGGCACCGTGACCCCCGAAGATCGCACCCGTCTCTCCAAGGAACAGGAGTACACGGAAGCCACGATCGAAGAACTGAAGCGCTGGGACTTTCTCGTTGGTACAGCCGACCCTTTCATTGTCCTCCCCTCCTTCATGGTCGGAAAGTCAGTGGGACAGCCCGGCATCGGCGACTACGCCGTCGTGATCGCACGCGGCGTTCTTTACCCCGCCATTCTTGGGGATCTCGGACCCAACTCCAAGATCGGCGAGGCCTCTCTCCGGATCTGCCGCGAGATCGATGGCAAGTCCGGAGCCGAGCGCCGACCCTCCAGCCGACCAGAAATCCTCTACATCATCTTCCCCGGAAGCGCGGAGAAGCCTCTGAGCGCCCCCGATTACCAGCACTGGTCTGATCGGTGCCATGCCCTCTGGAAAGAGTTCGGAGGGAGCGACTCGGCCCAGTGGCACGAATGGACCTCCCTTGAGAAGCCATGGCCGACACCTACTCCACTTCCCACGCCCCCCTCTCCGACTAACTCGGAAACGACACTTGAATCCGCCGCCACTGCTGTCACAAATTCTGCCCTGCCAGCATTGCATACCAACTCAGCGTCATCACCGTCACACTTGGGAACCGCCTCTCCCCAGTGATTTCAGTCTTTCTCCCAAGGCAACTCCCGGATTACTTTCCTGAGGTCGACTCCTGTTTCTTCGGCTCCTGAATTTCAGGCCTCAGGTTTCAGGTTTCACCCCTATTCTGTTCACCCATCACCCGTACCCTATAAAACCATGCTCACCATCGGCACCAAAGCTCCTGACTTCACCCTTTCCACGGCGACTGCCGAGGGCCCCAAGCAGGTGACCCTCTCCGCTGAAACCGGAAAGAAGAACATCCTCCTCCTCTTTGTCCCGATGGCCTTCACTGGCGTCTGCACGACCGAACTCTGCGAGATCAGCAAAGTGATCGGCGCCTACGATTCCCTCGACTGCACCGTCTATGGCATCAGCGGAGACAACCCCTTCGCCCAGCAGTCATGGGCCCAGAAGGAGAACATCACCATCTCTCTCCTGAGTGACTATGATCACGCCGTGACCAAGGCTTACGGAGTGGCCTACGAGAGCTTCCTCCCACAGATCGGCCTCGGCATGAGCGGGGTTCCTAAGCGCTCCGCCTTCCTGATCGACCGCTCCGGAGTCATCCAATACGCCGAGTCACACGAGGATCCCAAACAGCTCCCCGACTTCGCCGCGATCCAGGCCAAGCTCGCCGAACTCAAATAGGTTTTTAGCCGTTCAGGTTCTAGCTTTTCAGGTTTCAAGTTTCAGATTTCATCCTTCTCACCATATTCCATGTCCACCACCGACCCGTTCAAGACACTCCGTAGCTTCGAGCCATCGAAGGGAACCAGCGCCTCCTACTACTCACTGCCTGCACTTGAGGAGCAGGGCGTAGGGGCGATCTCCCGTCTCCCCTTCTCCATCCGCGTGGTGCTGGAGTCGGTCCTGCGGAACTGTGACGGTCGCAAGGTCGACGAGAAGGATGTCCGCGCCCTTGCCTCATGGAATGCCAAGACCCCTGCCCCCGAAGAGATCCCCTTCGTGGTTGCCCGTATCGTCCTGCAGGATTTCACCGGAGTTCCCCTCCTCGTTGATCTTGCTGCCATGCGTAGCGCCGTGGCGCGACTAGGAGGCAAGCCTGGGATCATCGAACCCCTCGTTCCCGTCGATCTCGTCGTCGATCACTCCGTGCAGGTTGATTACTACGGCTGGGCGGACGCGATGAAGCTGAACCTCGACATGGAGTTCAAGCGCAACCGCGAGCGCTACGAGTTCCTCAAGTGGGGACAGCAGGCCTTCCAGACCTTTGGCGTCGTGCCTCCCGGTATCGGTATCGTCCACCAGGTGAACCTCGAGTATCTGGCCCGCGGCGTCCTCCACTCCAAGAACGGCAACGGGGACCTCTACTACCCAGACACCCTTGTCGGCACCGACTCCCACACCACCATGATCAACGGTCTGGGTGTTGTCGGCTGGGGCGTCGGAGGCATCGAGGCCGAGGCCGGCATGCTCGGTCAGCCTGTCTACTTCCTCACCCCCGAAGTGGTCGGTGTCAACCTCACCGGCAAATTGAGCGAAGGCGTCACCGCTACCGATCTCGCCCTGCGCGTCACACAGATGCTCCGTGCGGCCAAAGTCGTGGGCAAGTTCGTGGAGTTCTACGGCGAGGGCGCCGAATCCCTTCCTCTTCCGGACCGTGCCACCATCGCCAACATGGCACCTGAATACGGTGCCACCATGGGCATCTTCCCGGTCGACGCCGAGTCCGTCGCCTTCCTCCGGGCCACCGGCCGTACCGAGGCGGAGTGCACAGCCTTTGAGAACTATTTCAAGGCGCAGGGGATGTTCGGCATGCCACGCAAGGGCCAGATCGACTACAGCGTCGATCTTGAGCTCGACCTCTCGACCGTCGTCCCGAGTGTTGCCGGCCCGAAGCGCCCACAGGACCGCATCGACCTCCCTCAGCTCAAGTCCACCTTCCACGACCTCCTCACCAAGCCCATCGCCGATGGCGGCTACGGTAAGGATGATGCAAACATCAAGGCCAAGGCCTCCGTTGCCCGCCGCAATCCGACCATCCCCGAGGATGAGGAGGAGATGATCAGTGACCGGCCTACCCCGGACGCCGTTTCCCAGATGCCGGAATCACCATTCCATGGCAACACCAGCACGATCCGCAACGGCAGCGTCCTCATCGCCGCCATCACGAG
>CANIBV010000139.1 GCA_947466005.1 Spartobacteria bacterium
CGAGGCTTACTAGTAGGTCAAAGCTTTCCAACGAGGGCAGGGGTGCCCCCTCACAGATCAGGCAGAGCGCGATGGAATGCCCCTTGGAATCCGCCCATTCCGAGAGGGAGCCCGGACCGTCGAGCGGGTCATGCTGGAGGCATAGGATTTTCATGAGTAACGTTTTTGTAGCAAAAGGCACCTGGGAAGACAGCTTTGCTTGCCAAGGCGATGTCACTCGAGGCGTAGCCCGGGTGTCCAAGTACCTCAAGGCACGGGGATGCCTGTTTGGCTCGAACGGCTGACAAAACGAAGATTGCCAATACAGTAACGATCTTCATGGATGCGTAACAAAATCGTAGTAATTACCGTGCCTCGTTGACACATGCAGCATGTCGGGGGATAGTAACCGGCTACTTAAAAAGACCATGGATAACATTCGCAACATCGCCATCATCGCCCACGTCGATCACGGAAAGACGACCCTCGTCGATCAGCTTCTCAAACAGTCGGGCACTTTCCGCGCCAACGAGGCCAAGGCCACCGAGATCTGCATCATGGACTCCATGGATTTGGAGCGTGAGAAGGGGATCACCATCAAGGCTAAGAACGCCGCATTCCAGTGGCATGAGTACCACGTCAATATCGTCGACACCCCTGGCCACGCCGACTTCGGCGGCGAGGTGGAGCGCATCATGAAGATGGTGGACGGAGTGCTGCTTGTCGTGGACGCCTTTGGCGGTCCACAGGCCCAGACCAAGTTCGTGCTCAAGAAGGCTCTGGAGAACGGACTCAAGCCGATTGTTGTCATCAATAAGATCGATCGCGACAATGCCGACCCACACAAGGTTCTCGACATGGTGTTCGAGCTCTTTCTTGAGCTCAACGCCAACGATAATCAGCTCGACTTCCCTGTCGTGTACGCCAGCGCCAAGCAGGGCTTTGCCAAGAACGAGATTGACCAGGAGAGCACCAACATGGAGCCGCTCTACGAGGCGATCATCAAGCACATCCCGGCTCCCAAGAAGTCCGACGTCGATTACTTCCAGATGCTCGTTTCCAACCTCGACTACAGCGATTACCTCGGCCGTATCGCCTTCGGCCGCATCATCAGCGGGAAGGTCAAGCTGGGTGAGCAGATCGTTGCCATCCACAAGAACGGCACGAAAGAGAAGAAGCCGGTCACGGCAATTTTCGGCCACAAGGGACTTCAGAAGATCGAGCTTCAGGAAGCCAGCTCCGGTGACATCGTCGGCCTCTGCGGCTTTGAGGAAGTCTACATCGGTGAGACCATCACGGATAACGACACCCGCGAACCTCTCGCTTTCGTCGACATCGATCCTCCGACCATCACGATGAAGATCTGCATCAACGACGGACCTCTCGTCGGCAAGGAGGGCAAGCTCGTCACCGCCCGCCAGATCAGGGAGCGCCTCACACGCGAGACCCGTACCAACGTCTCCATCGAGGTGAAGGAGACGGAGCTTGCCGGTCACTTCCAGATCAAGGCGCGCGGAGAGATGCAGATCGCCGTCATCGTGGAGCAGATGCGCCGCGAGGGCTTCGAGCTTCTCGTCTCCCGTCCCGAGGTCATCTACAAACGGGGTGAGGGTGGCAAGTTGTTGGAGCCCATCGAGACCGTCTATGTCGATGTCCCGCCCGACAACCTTGGCGACATCCTTCAGAGCCTCGCCGGACGCAAGGCCGAGATCGTGAACATGGATCACAAGCCCAAGAGCGTCACCGTGCAGGCCGAGGCTCCGACCCGCGGACTCATCGGATTCGAGACCGACCTAGTCAACCTGACCAAGGGAGCCGGCATCATGTCACATATTTTCAAGGAGTATGCTGAATTCAAGGGCGAGATCCCGACCCGTAACAACGGCGTCCTGATCGCCATGGAAGCCGGCACCGCTATGGCCTACTCCATGGAGAAGATCCAGGAGCGCGGTCGTCTCTTTGTTTCACCCCAGGATGATGTCTATGTTGGGATGATCGTGGGCGAGAACTCCCGCGCCGACGACATGCCGGTCAATGTTTGTAAGGCCAAAACACTGAACAACATGCGCAGCACCGGTGACGGCAAGGGAGTCTCCCTCTCTCCTCCGCTCAAGATGAGCCTCGAGCGCTCGCTTGAGTACATCGCCCCGGACGAGTATGTCGAGGTGACCCCCCTCACGATCCGCCTTCGCAAGAAGCTCCTCGACGCCACGGCCCGGAAGCGCGCCAGCAGCACGCCGGTCATCGCCGACGAGTAAAACTGCAAAGAGGCTACCAGACTATAGGCTGTTAGACTGTTAGGTCAGAGAAACAGAGGCCCCATACTTAAAAGGTTGGCGTTTCAACCGGATGTCAGAAATTTGAAGTCGAACACATTGCGCGGTTAGACCTGAATTTTTTCCGGACTTTCTCCTAACAGTCTAAAAGACTAAACCCCTAACCCCTTAACCTTTCTCCTCCCATGGGTCGCCAATGGCTCCTCGCGAAACGCGAGGTCACATCGCTCAAGAAGTCAAAATCGACGGGCAAGTTCGTCCGGGAAATCACCATTGCCGCGAGGCAGGGTGGTGCTGACCCCGCGACGAACTCGCGCCTCTTCGCTGCGCTTGAAAAAGCACGCGCCGAGAGCGTCTCCAAGGATGTCATCGACCGGGCGATCAACAAGGGAGCGGGTATCGGGGAGGATAAGATCGTCATCGACCACATCACCTTCGAGGGATACGCACCGCATAAGGTGCCCGTGATCGTCGAGGTCTACACAGACAACACCAACCGGACGACTCCCGAGATCCGTGTCCTCTTCCGTGACGCCCAACTCGGTGCCCCCGGCAGTAACAAGTTCCTCTTTGACCATGTCGGTCTCGTCGAGGCATACACTGAGAAAGCCGGTGTCGACCCCGAGGAAGCTGCCATCGAGGCTGGAGCCAACGAGGTGGAGGCTTTGACCCACGAACAGAACGACGATATCCCCGCCGACAAGACGGGAGCACGCTTCATCACCGACCGTACAGCCACGGCGACTGTCACCAACTGGCTCAAGGAGAACGGCTGGAAGGTCGTCACCAGCGAGATCGGCTACGTCGCCAAGACCTTCCCGTCACTGACCGACGAACAGCGTGCCGAGGCCGGAGAGTTTCTTCAGGCGCTTGAGGAGCACGATGATGTGCACCGAGTTTGGACTGCCATCAAGTAGGTAGGCTCGCGATCTTGACGTGGAGCGTCGTTGCCGCTCACTCG